>PHCF01000059.1:0-10897 GCA_002842145.1 Betaproteobacteria bacterium HGW-Betaproteobacteria-6
GCCGATCTATCAGGCGCTGGAAAAGGTCAACGGCAAGGCCGAAGACCTGACCTGGGAAATCTTCCGCGACACGCTGATCGAACAGGCCGAGCAGGGCGTTGATTACTTCACTATCCACGCCGGCGTGCTACTGCGCTACGTACCGCTCACCGCCAACCGGATGACCGGCATCGTCAGCCGCGGCGGCTCGATCATGGCCAAGTGGTGTCTGGCCCACCACAAGGAAAGCTTCCTCTACACGCACTTCGAGGAAATCTGCGACATCATGAAGGCCTACGACGTCGCCTTCAGCCTCGGCGACGGCCTGCGCCCCGGCTCGATCTACGACGCCAACGACGAAGCCCAGCTTGGCGAACTCAAGACCCTCGGCGAACTGACCCAGATCGCCTGGAAGCACGACGTCCAGGTCATGATCGAAGGCCCCGGCCATGTGCCCATGCACATGATCAAGGAGAACATGGATCTCCAGCTCGAATACTGCGACGAAGCCCCGTTCTACACCCTCGGCCCGCTGACCACCGACATCGCGCCGGGCTACGACCACATCACCAGCGGCATCGGCGCCGCGATGATCGGCTGGTACGGCACCGCCATGCTCTGCTACGTCACGCCCAAGGAACACCTCGGACTGCCCGACAAGGACGACGTCAAGACCGGCATCATCACCTACAAACTCGCCGCCCATGCCGCCGACCTCGCCAAGGGCCACCCCGGTGCGCAGATCCGCGACAACGCGCTGTCCAAGGCGCGCTTCGAATTCCGCTGGGACGACCAGTTCAACCTCGGCCTCGACCCGGACAAGGCGCGTGAATTCCACGACGAAACCCTGCCCAAGGAATCCGCCAAGGTCGCCCACTTCTGCTCAATGTGCGGCCCGCACTTCTGCTCGATGAAGATCACGCAGGACGTGCGCGAATATGCGGCGGCTCAAGGCATCGCCGAGGCAGAGGCGCTGGAGAAGGGGATGGAAGTCAAATCCATCGAGTTCATCAAGGCCGGGGCTGAGGTTTATAGCAAAATCTGATGGAGCCTAAGTCCGTCCGTCGCTGGTACTACGCTGACAGTATCTGTGAGTTCTTGGGGCGGCCGACTGAGTACATCATCGGATGCTTAAGTACTGCGAGCTTAAGCATAGAAAAACCCCAGTTGAATGCATGGGAGAGGCAGATCGAACTCTTGAGGGAGGCGCTGCGCTCTTCCTATCCGAGTGGCCGTATCTATTTCGAGTATGTAATTCCTCGCCTTGGGAAACGAATTGACTGCGTACTGCTCATCGAGCACGTCCTTTTCGTTATTGAGTTTAAAGTTGGCGAGACTCAGTTTGGAGCAACTGCGGTTGATCAGGTTTGGGACTATGCTCTTGATCTGAAAAACTTTCATGAATCAAGCCACGATCTACCAATTGCGCCAATACTGATCGCAACAGATGCCCAGATGGTGGGTTTCGAGCCAAAGGGAACCATCCACGATGATCAATTGCTTGTTCCCCTGCGGGTTGCAGGGGGGCAGGTACTTGAGGCAATAGAAGCTTGCCTTTCGTTCTTTGACGGCAAGCCTATTGATGTGAATAGCTGGGAGGCGGGGCGCTATCTTCCAACTCCAACGATAATTGAGGCTGCGAGGGCCCTGTATGCGGGCCACAGCGTTGAGCAGATATCTCGCAGCGATGCCGGAGCCACAAATCTCAGTCGAACTTCCGTAGCTGTCGACAGAATTATTTCTGATGCTCGCGCCAAGCACAAAAAAGCTGTGTGCTTTGTAACGGGGGTGCCAGGATCCGGAAAAACGCTTGTAGGGCTTGATGTGGCCAATCGCCATATGAGTGCCCAGGACGAGTTGTACAGTGTCTTTCTCTCAGGAAACGGGCCGCTTGTTGCCGTCCTTCGTGAGGCTTTGGCAATTGATTTGCATGGCCGCACAAACGTTGCCGGGGGACGAGTTCGCAAGAGTGAGGCACGAGATCAAGTAAGCGCTTTTGTCCAAAACGTCCATCATTTTCGGGATGATTGTCTCGCTGACTCAAGTCGCCCTCCGGTCGAGCATGTGGCACTCTTCGATGAGGCACAACGAGCATGGAATCTCGCGCAAACCTCCGCGTTTATGGCCAGAAAGAAGGGCTGTTCCGGGTTTAATCAGTCCGAGCCAGAGTTCCTGATTTCGTGTCTTGATCGACACCCCGACTGGGCTGTTGTTGTCTGCCTTGTTGGCGGGGGGCAAGAAATAAATACTGGCGAGGCCGGCATCAGTGAGTGGGTTGATGCGCTAATCCATCGTTTTCCGGATTGGCACGTTTACGTTTCTCCTGAATTGCGCGGAACTGAGTATCGCGCTGCCGAAATCTTGGATCGATTAAAGCAACGCACCAAGGTTTCGTTCAATGACGAATTGCACTTGGCAACCTCGATGAGATCGTTCAGAGCAGAAGCGCTCAGTGAGTTTGTCAAGTTGGTGCTAGATCTCGAAACTGAATCAGCGCGGACGGTTTTTCATAGCCTTGATAGGCGATACCCGATCGTGCTTACGCGAAGCGTAACGAGAGCAAAACGTTGGTTGCGAGAGCAGGCACGAGGCTCGGAGCGTTATGGCATCGTGGTTTCGTCTCAAGCTCAGCGGTTGAAACCGCACGCAATTGATGTGCGTGTCGCCATCGATCCAGTGCATTGGTTTCTCCATGGCAAGGAAGATACTCGCTCAAGTTTCTACCTTGAAGATGTTGCGACTGAGTTTCAGGTTCAAGGGCTTGAACTCGACTGGACTGCAGTGGTTTGGGATGGTGATCTACGTTTTTCCGAAACGGGCTGGGGGCACCATGAGTTTGCCGGAAGCCGATGGCGAAACATTAAGGCCATTGAGCGGAAAAGATATCTCGAAAATGCTTATCGCGTTCTTCTGACTCGCGCCCGTCAGGGAATGGTGATTGTGGTGCCAGAGGGTGAGCCAGACGATCCTACGCGCGCAGCGAGTTTGTACGACCCAACGTTTGATTACTTTTGTTCGTTAGGGCTGCCTGTACTTGGTGAGTGAGCGAATGAATAAATTGTTTTGGTAACACACCCGCGGTGACTGGCTACCCAGCACGGTGGTGGGTGATTTTGAAAATTTGCCAAAATTTCCGGTTGACCGTGGGATTGTCTTCTATGCGCTGTGGCGGAGCCGCTGTTGTATTTTTTGCGGAATTTTTACCAAAAGTGAGCAATATTTGCTTGTCTGGTTTCTCGTCGGCGTCAATCTCGTTACACTGACTTAACGCCACGTCTCCGGCGGCCGGAGGTGGCGATTTCTATATGCGGCCGCAATACCCAACTTGCTCATCCCGCCGATGTCCCGTTTCGAACGACTGCGCCGATATGCCTTGATCCTGCGGGATCGGGCCGAACGGCGGGTGAATCAGGCGCAGAACTATGTGCGCGCCAACCAGAATTATTTGCTGGCCCAGGGGCGGCTGTGGGTCGGTCGGGCAACTTTCTGGCTGGCTGGTATCGCGGTCGGTCTGGCGGCGGTCGGCTTTGCTTTGCTGACCGACGAAGCGGCCCATCTGTTTCGCACAATGGCGGCCGAGTATCCGTGGTTGCCGTTTCTCCTCACGCCTGCCGCCGGGGCGGGGCTGTTGTGGGTGACCAGGAATTATTTTCGCGGCGCTGAAGGCTCCGGGATTCCGCAGGTGATGGCCGAACTCAAGCGGCCCGCTGGTATCGCATGGCGGCCGCTGGTGTCGCTGCGCATCGCATTCGGCAAGGTGTTTATCGGCGTTGCGGCAGTCGGTGCGGGTTTTTCTTTTGGCCGTGAAGGGCCGACGGTGCAGGTCGGCGCTTGCCTGATGTCGTTCATCGGCCGGCTGTTGCCGACGACGCTGCGCATTCAGCAACACCACCTACTTGTGGCTGGCGGCGCGGCGGGCATCGCTGCTGCCTTCAATGCGCCGCTGGCGGGGATCGTTTTTGCCATCGAGGAGTTGTCGCGCAGCGTCGAGTCGCGCATGTCCGGTGTGGTGATTACGGCCATCGTGCTGGCCGGTGTCGTGGCTCAGGCCTTCCTCGGCAACCATAATTACTTCGGTTACGTTTCGGTGCTGGGCGAGACGCGCGACTTGCTGCAGACCATTTTGCTGTGCGCGGTGGTCAGCGGTCTGGCCGGCGGCGTTTTTGCCCGCATGCTGGTCCTTGCCGCGGTTGGCTGGACAGGCCGGCTGGCCGGTTTGCGTGCCGCTCGCCCCTATTTTTTCGCGGCCCTCATCGGCTTGCTGATCGCCTGTCTGGGCTGGGCCAGCGGCGGCCTGACCTGGGGCAGCGGCTACGAGGAAACGCGCGCCCTGCTCGACGGTTACGAATCGGTGCCCTGGTATTTCGGCCCGGCCAAGTTCATGGCGACCGTGCTTGCCTATCTGACCGGCCTGCCCGGCGGCATCTTCGCGCCGTCGCTGGCCATTGGCGCCGGCATCGGCCGCGATCTGGCCCCCATGCTCAACGGGCAGGCCATCCCGCCGACGGTGATGGTGCTGTGCATGGTCGGCTTTCTGGCTGCGGCGACGCAGGCGCCGATCACTTCCTTCATCATCGTCATGGAAATGGTCAATGGCTACAGTCTGGTCATGGATCTGATGGCGACGGCGCTCATCGCTTCGGCCATCTCACGCCTGATCTCGCGGCCGCTTTATCTGAGTCTGGCCGAAAACATGATCCGCCAGCAGCAGCCGGCCACTGAACTGCTGCCGGGCGAGAAGCCGGCCTGACGCAGTCCTCCGTTTTACTTTCATTTACAGCCCGCTAACCCCGATTTACAGGGGGCTGGCGGATCATCCTTCCTGTCGCCAGGCCCGCCCGGGTCGGCTGGTCTGGATGAAGGATGATGAAATGGAACCCCTCCGAACTGCAAGCGCGCGCCCGCCACCCAGCGAATAATCAAAATTTTGGCTTGCTGCCAGAAGGGCGGCCGCCCCGCGATCTACCCCCTTGCCCGCCCCGGCTGAATTCGTGGTCGCGGCGGGCCCTTTTACATCGTTTAACACCCGTGAAGATCGTTGGCGATCAAAATGCCAGTATGAAATCAGCACTGTTTTTTATCGGGCGGCAATGTCGTCAGCCAGCCCTGGCCTTGATGCTTGTTGGCTTGCTCAGCGCTTGTTCCGGACTGCCTTCGGTCGGGCCGGATTATCAGGCGCCCGGGTGGGCCATGCCGGGCCGTTGGCTGGCGGCGAAGCCGGATGAGCGGGAAGCGGGGCCGGCCAATGGCAATGCTACGGTCAACCGGAAAAACAGCCCAAAATCGCAAAGTGACTGGTGGCGGCAACTGGGTGATCCGGCGCTCGATGAGCTGATCGCCTCCGCCCAGTCCGGCAGCCTAGACCTCAAGGCGGCGCAGGCTCGCTTGCGGCAGGCGCGGGCCAGTCGGGCGCAGGCGGTGAGCGGCTATTTCCCGCAAGGGTCGGCGTCGACCGGCGTTAGCCGGACGAAGAGCGCCACGGCAGTCAGCGCCCTGCCGACGCGCACGCTGTACGACGCCGGATTCGACGCGAGTTGGGAACTCGATCTTTTCGGTGGCACGCGGCGGGCGGTCGAGGCGGCGAGTGCCGATCTGGCGGCCAGCGAGGCCAGTCTGGAAAACGTCCGCGTTTCGCTGGTTGCCGAGGTGGCGCAGAACTATGTCGAGTTCCTTGCCTACCAGTCGCGGCTGGCGATTGCCCGGGCCAACCTGACCAGCCAGACCGAAACGGCGCAGATTACCGAATGGCGCGAGCAGGCCGGGCTGGCCAGTGGCGCCGATGTCGAGCAGGCGCGGACCAACCGCGAGCAAACGCGGGCCAGCATGCCGGATCTTGAGGTCGGGCTGGCGGCGGCGGAAAACCGGCTGGCGACCTTGCTCGGCCGGCAACCCGGCGCCCTGCATGAACAGTTGCTGGCCTCGCAAGCGCGGCCGGTGGCGCCGCCGACGATAGCGACCGGCATACCGGCCGATGTGCTCACCCAGCGACCTGATCTGATCGTTGCCGAACGCACGCTGGCGGCGGAAACGGCGCGCATCGGGCAGCGGCAGGCGGCGCGCTTTCCCAGCTTGTCGCTGGGTGGCTCTTTCGGCTGGCAGGCTTACAGCCTCGGCGCGCTGGGCAGCAGCGCCAGCTTGGTGCGGGCGGCGAGCGGCACGCTGGCGGCGACCTTGTTTGACGGCGGCAAGCTGCGCAGCGCCGTGGATTTGCAGACGGCGGTGCAGGAAGCGGCGCTGGTAGCCTACGAGAGCGCTGTGTTGACCGCGCTCGAAGAGGTCGAAAACGCGCTGACTGCCCACGCCCAGGCACGCGACCGGGTGTTTGCCCGGGAAGCGGCGGCCGCTTCGGCGCGCAACGCGGCGACATTGAGCCGACAGATGTATGAAGCCGGCCTCGCCGACTTCCAGAAAGTGCTGGAAACCCAGCGCACCCAATTGACGGCCGAGGATTCGCTGGCCACCGCCCAGTCGGCCGTGCTGACCACGCTGATCCAGCTCTACAAGGTGCTCGGCGGCGGCTGGTCGGCCCATGAAAGTAATCGAACATGACAAAAGATATGGATACCCAAAGTACGGATACCTCGTCAGAGGCGCTCGTTGCGCTGCTCAGCAAGAATGCCAACAAGGGCACCGGCCGGCGACTGCGCTGGCTGATCGGTGGCGGCATTGCCGTCGTGGCTGTGCTGTGGCTGGCCTTTTCCGGCGGCAACGGCCTGCCGGCCGGGCAGTTCGTGACCGAGGAGGCGGTTGTCGGCAACCTGCTGGTCACTGCCTCGGCCAGCGGCACGCTGCAGCCGACCAAGTCGGTCGATGTCGGTTCCGAGCTTTCCGGGACGCTGTCCAGCGTGCTGGTGCAGGAAAATGATGTGGTCAAGAAAGGCCAGTTACTGGCCCAGCTCGATACCGCCAAATTGAAGGACGCTGTGGCCAAATCGCAGGCCGCGGTGGCGGCGGCCGAGGCTTCGGTGGCGCTGGCGCAGGCGACGGTGGCCGAAACGACGGCGTCGCTGAATCGCATGCGCCAGGTCGCCGAACTTTCCGGCGGCAAGGTGCCGGCCAAGACCGAGCTGGAGACGGCCGATGCGGCGCGGCAACGGGCCGTCGCCAGCCTGGCCAGCGCCCGAGCCGACGTCGTGCAGGCGCGGGCGACGTTGAAAACGGATGAAACCAATCTTGGCAAGGCGACCATCCGTTCGCCGGTCGATGGCGTTGTGCTGACCCGCAAGGTGGAGCCGGGCCAGACCGTGGTGGCGGCGATGACGACGCCGGTGCTTTTCGTGCTGGCCGAAGATCTGGCGAAAATGGAGTTGCAGGTCAAGGTCGATGAGGCCGATGTCGGCAATGTCAAAAACGGCCAGACGGCGAACTTCACCGTATCGGCCTGGCCGGGGCGAAAGTTTCCGGCGAGCATCCAGCGCGTCGGGCTGGGTTCGACGACAACCGACAACGTGGTGACGTACAAGACCATTTTGCGGGTCAATAACGACGATCTCGCGCTGCGGCCGGGGATGACGGCGACGGCCACCATCGTCACGGCGAGCCGCGAGAAGGTGCTGCTGGTGCCCAACGCGGCGCTGCGTTTCACGCCGCCGGGCGAGGGGGTGGCGGCGAAAGAGCGCGGCCTGGTCGCCCGCCTGATGCCCGGCCCGCCGCCGGAGGCGCCGAAGAACCGCCCGGCCGTGGCCAAGGGGAGCGGCGACGGGCAGGTCTGGGTGCTGGTCGATGGTCAGCCGCAGCCGGTGGCGATCAAAACCGGCGTCAGCAACGGGCGCCTGACCGAGGTGCTGGGCGGCGATTTGCCAGTGGGTGCGGCGGTGATTTCCGACTATCAAGCAGCGAAAAAGTGAGTTGCTACGGTCAACCGGAAACAACGGCCAAAATCGAAATGTCGACGAGGTTGCCGTGAGCGCGCCCTTGATCGAATTGCGTGGCATCACCAAGACCTACGGTCAGGGGCAGGCAGCGTTTCAGGCGCTGCGTGGCGTTGACTTGAGCATAGCGGCCGGTGAATTCGTGGCGGTGATGGGGCCGAGCGGTTCCGGCAAATCGACGGCGATGAACCTGCTCGGCTGCCTCGATACGCCGACCTCGGGCGAATACCGTTTTCAGGGCATCAACGTCGAGCAGCTCGACCGCAACCAGCGGGCGCTGCTGCGCCGGCAATGTCTGGGCTTCGTTTTCCAGGGGTTCAATCTGCTGGCGCGAACCTCGGCGCAGGAGAATGTCGAGTTGCCGCTGCTTTATCGCGGCGAGCCGGGCGCAGTGCGCCATACCGCGGCCCGCGCCGCCCTCGCCAAGGTCGGCCTCGACGGCTGGGAAACGCACACCCCGGCCGAGCTTTCCGGCGGACAGCAGCAGCGTGTCGCCATCGCCCGCGCCATCGTCACCAACCCGCTCGTCCTGCTCGCCGACGAGCCGACCGGCAACCTCGACAGCAAGCGCAGCCACGAGATCATGGAACTGCTCGGGCGGTTGAACAGCGAACAAGGCATCACCATCATCATGGTCACCCACGAACCGGACATGGCGCACTACGCACGGCGCATCGTGCATTTTGTCGACGGCCTCGTGGACAGCGACAGCGCGACGGAGGCCGCATGATCCTCAACGCACTCCTGCTCGCCCTGCGCGAGATCCGCCGCAACCTGCTGCGCTCCTTTCTGACCGTGCTCGGCATCGTCATCGGCGTTGGCGCGGTGATCACCATGGTGACGCTGGGCAACGGCGCAACCAAAATGGTTTCCGACCAGATTGCCAGCCTCGGCAGCAATCTGCTCATGGTCATGCCCGGCCAGCGCCTTGGCCCGGGCCGCGACAGTGCCGGCGCCCCGAAATTCAAGATCGCCGACATCGAGGCTATCCAGCAACAGGTCAATGGCCTCAAGGCCGTGGCGCCCGTCGTCGGCAGCCCGGTAACGCTGGTCGCCGGCACGCAAAACTGGTCGTCGACGGTGAGCGGCACGACCAACGACTACTTCATCTCCGGCAACTGGAAAATCGCCGCCGGGCGCCAGTTCACCGATGACGAGGAACGCGCCGGCAAGGCCGTCTGCGTGATCGGCAATACCGTCAGGAAGGAGCTGTTCGGCGCCGGCAATCCGGTCGGCAGCAGCATCCGCGTCAAGACCTTCGACTGCGAGGTGATCGGCCTGCTCGTCGCCAAGGGCCAGGGCGGCATGGGTCAGGATCAGGACGACACGGTGCTCATGCCGCTGCGCACCGCGCAACGCAGGCTGACCGGCACGCTCGACATCGGCAGCGTCATGGTCTCGCTCAAGGACGGTACCGACGCGACCGCTGCCATCGCCCAGCTACGCAGCCTGCTGCGCGAACGGCGCAAGCTGGCCGAGAACGCCGACGACAATTTCAATGTGATGGACACCAAGCAGATCGCCGAAACGCTCTCCGGCACCATCGGCACGATGACCGCGCTGCTCGGCGCGGTCGCCGCGGTCAGCCTGCTCGTCGGCGGCATCGGCATCATGAACATCATGCTGGTGTCGGTGACCGAGCGAACGCGGGAAATAGGCATCCGGCTGGCCATCGGGGCGCTGGAAAACGAGGTGCTCTGGCAGTTCCTGATCGAAGCCGTGGTGCTTTCCGCCTGCGGCGGACTGGTCGGCGTGGCGCTGGCCTTTGCCGCCTGCCTCGGACTGTCGTCGCTGATGCACATACCTTTCCTGTTCAACCCGGCCATCAACCTGACGGCCTTTGGTTTCTCGGCGGCGATTGGCGTCATTTTTGGCTATGTGCCGGCGCGCCGGGCGGCGCAACTTGATCCGATCGAGGCGTTGCGGCACGAATAGGCATTTTCAATTTTGGCCATTATTTTCGGTTGACCGCGCCCCCAAGGAAGCACTCTTGGGGTGTAGCAAGCGCGCTTTTCATCCGCTTACGCCATTTACTTTCATTTACAGCGCCGTCACCCACCTTTACAGCCTCTCGGGGGAGTATTCGTCCTGTCGCTTGGCCCGCTTGGGCCGGCTAATTTGAACAAGAGGATGAACAGATGAAAATTACCCCGAACAGCAATATCAACCGTTTCCTGATCGCCGCAAGCGTGGCTTTGGCAATTCCGCTTTCCGCCGCGGCCTTTGGCGCGCACGGTGGCTATGGTGGCTGCGGCGCCGAGGCGCATGGCGGGCCGGGGTTGGGCATGATGGGCGGCAGCATGATGCCGCCGCATCTGCGCGGCTTGAATCTGACCGAAGCGCAGCAGGACAAGGTGTTCGAGATCATGCACGCCCAGGCGCCGGTGATGCGCGCCAAGGCCAATACGTTGCGCAAGGTCGAGCGCGATCTGCGCGCGCTGACGGCAACACCGGAATACAGCGACGCCAAGGCCCAGGTTCTTGCCGATATGGCAGCCAAGGCGACGTCGGAACTGACGCTGGCCCGGGCCAAGGCGGATCGTCAGGTGTTCGAGGTGCTGACGCCGGAGCAGCGCAAGCAGCTGGCCGAAATGAAGCCGATGGAGCGCGGGCCGCGCGGGGCGACGGCTGATGGCGGCAAGCCGGCCGGTCGCTGATCCGGATTTTTAAGCAGGGGGGCGGAAGGCCCCCATTTCATTTTTGGCCGTTTTTTCCGGTTGACCGTGGAAGTCATCGGCGCCGGGCGAAAAGCGAATCTGCGACAATCGGGCATGTCCGAAAAATCGCTCCCCACCGTTCCGATGCCCTGCCGCCCTCATTGCGGCGCCTGTTGCATCGCGCCGTCGATCAGTTCGCTGAACAAGCCGGCCGGTGTGCCGTGTCGGCATCTGGATGAGGATTTTCGTTGCCGGATTTTCGCAAGTCCGGAGCGGCCGGATTGCTGCGCCGGCCTGCAAGCGTCGGCCGAGATGTGCGGCTTATCCCGCGAGCATGCGCTCAACTGGCTGGCCGAACTCGAAGTTCTGACACATCCGGGATAGTAGAAT
>PHCF01000059.1:10914-27134 GCA_002842145.1 Betaproteobacteria bacterium HGW-Betaproteobacteria-6
ATTCTTCTCCTCAAAGCCCTCATCCTCGGCATCGTCGAAGGGCTGACCGAATTCCTGCCGATCTCGTCGACCGGCCACCTGATTCTGGCCGGCGATCTGTTGAATTTCAACGACGATCGCGGCAAGTTGTTTGAAATCGTCATCCAGTCCGGCGCCATTCTGGCCGTTGTCTGGGAGTATCGCGAGCGTCTGCTCGTCGTGGCGCGTGGCGCCTTCAGCGACAAGGCGGCGCAGAAATTCATCCTCAACCTGTTCGTTGCCTTCCTGCCCCTGGCTATCCTCGGGCTGACCTTCGGCAAGGCCATCAAGGCCCACCTGTTCAACCCGATTGCCGTGGCGACCAGCTTCATTCTCGGCGCCTTCGTCATCCTCTGGGCGGAAAAGCGCAAGCACACCATTCGTGTCCAGACGGTCGAGGAAATGACCTTGCTCGATGCCCTGAAAATGGGTTTCGCCCAGGCCGTGGCACTCATCCCCGGCACCTCGCGTTCCGGTTCGACCATTATCGGTGGCCTGCTTTTTGGCTTGTCGCGCAAGGCGGCGACCGAGTTTTCCTTCTTCCTCGCCATTCCGACCCTCGGCGCGGCCACCGTCTATCAGCTCTACAAGGAGCGCGCCCTGCTCAATGCCGACGATATCGGCATGTGGGCCGTCGGCTTCATTTCCGCCTTCGTTTCCGCCTTTTTGTGCGTGCGCTGGCTGTTGCGCTTCATTTCCAGCCACGACTTCACGCCCTTCGCGTGGTACCGCATCGTCTTCGGCATTGTCGTCCTGATGACCGCCCACTTCGGCTGGGTGCAATGGACCGCCCACTGATCGTTTACCTGCACGGCTTCTGCTCCTCGCCGGCGTCGTGGAAATCGCAGTTGCTGGCAGAGGAGATGGCTCGGCGCGGGCTGGCCGCGCAGTTTGTCTGTCCCCAACTATCGCCGGTGCCTGACGAGGCGGTGGCTGGCGTCAGCCGTCTGATCGAACAGGCCGGGGGGGCTGTCACCTTGGTCGGCAGTTCGCTGGGCGGGCATTACGCCAACCATCTGGCGGAAAAGCACGGCCTGAACGCGGTTTTGATCAACCCTGCCACGGTCGACCGGATAAATCTGGCCAAATTCGTCGGCGATCACGCCCATTTCCATACTGGCGAGCCCTTCACTTTCACCGAGGCGCACGCCGCGCAGTTGAAAGCCCAGGTCCGCCAGCCGACGCCCGAACGTTACTGGCTGCTCGTCGAAACCGGCGACGAGGTGCTGGATTACCGGCAGGCCGTGGATTTCTACGCCGGCAGCCGGCAAACGGTGTTGCCGGGTGGTGACCACGGCTTCACGCAATTTCCCGACTTCGTGCCGCAAATCATTGAATACGCTGGGCTATAATCCGCCGATGAATGTATTGTTTGAAGAAGATGGCGGCTTCAAGGCCGGCAGCATCATGGCCGACAACGACAGCTCGTTGCAGGTTGAAATGCCGACTGGCAAGCGCAGCAAGATCAAGGCCGCGACGGTGTTGCTGCGTTTCGAGAAACCGTCGGCGGCGGCCTTGCTCGATCAGGCCACGCCGCTGGCCGAAGAAATCGAAGCAGAATTCCTTTGGGAGTGCGTCAACGATGGCGAATTTTCGTTTCTTGATTTTGCCCGTGATTACTACGGACACGAGCCCAGCCCGCTCGAAGCGACGGCGGTGCTGCTTGCCGTCCACGCCGCGCCCGTCTATTTCCACCGCAAAGGCAAGGGCCGCTTCCGCAAAGCGCCTGCCGACATTCTCGCAGCTGCTCTGGCCAGTCTTGAAAAAAAGCGTCAGCAAGCGCTCGCGATGGAAGGCTGGATTGCCGAGCTGAGAGAGTTCCGCCTGCCGCCGGAAATTGGCGGGCTGACCGATGCCCTGCTCTATGCGCCGGACCGCAACAAACCGGAAACCAAGGCCTTCGAGGCGGCCTGCGCCGAAACCGGCCTGACATCCGCGCAACTGCTGTTCAAGTGCGGCGCCATCAAGTCGCCCTACTTCCTGCATTACCGCCGTTTCCTGCACGAACAGTTCCCCAAGGGCGTTGGTTTTCCCGCCCTTGAGGCGCCGAAGCTGCCGCGCGACCTGCCGCGCGCCGATGTTCGTGCCTTCTCGATCGACGACGCCAACACCACCGAAATCGACGATGCGCTGTCGGTCGTCAAACTGCCTGGCATCGGTACCCGCATCGGCATCCACATTGCCGCGCCGGGTCTGGCCATCGAGCATGGCTCGCCGCTCGACGGCATTGCCCGGGCCCGTTTGTCGACGGTCTACATGCCCGGCAACAAGATCACCATGCTGCCCGATGCCGTAGTCCAGAACTACACGCTGGCCGGCGGCGCCGACTGCCCGGCCGTGTCGTTGTACCTGACGGTCAACGAATCGCTGGAAATCCTCAGCCACGAATCGCGCCTGGAGATGGTGCACATCGCCGCCAACCTCCGTCACCACGAAATCGAACCGTGGTTCAACGCAGAAACCATTTCCGGCCCGCTGCCCGATCAGCCATTCAAGGATGAACTGGTCCTCCTCTGGCACTTTGCCAATGCCTGCGAAGGCCGGCGCGGCAAGCCCTCGGCGATGCAGGGCATCAACGATTACAACTTCGAGATCCTCGGCGACATGGCCGATCCGGACAGCTGTTCGGTCGAGGTTTCCGAACGCAAGCGCGGCAGCCCGCTCGACAAGCTGGTCGCCGAACTCATGATCGTCGCCAACTCGACCTGGGGCGGCCTGCTTGCCGAAAAGAACATCGCCTGCCTGTACCGGGCGCAGACGCAGGGCAAGGTGCGCATGACCACCTCGCCGCTGCCGCACGAAGGCCTCGGCGTCCCGCAATACGCCTGGATGACCTCGCCGCTGCGCCGCTATTGCGATTTGGTCAATCAATGGCAGTTGATCGCCTGCCTGAAGGGCGAAACGCCCGCCTTCGCCCAGAAATCGGCCGAACTGTTCGGCGCCATGCGCGATTTCGAACAAACCTACGCCGCCTATGCCGATTTTCAGCGCCAGATGGAACGTTACTGGTGCCTGCGCTGGATACAGCAGCGCGGTCTGAGCGAAGTTGAGGCGACCGTTCGTCGCGAGCAGAGCGTCAAACTCGACCATCTGCCCCTGTTGCTGCGCGTGCCGTCACTGCCGGCCGATCTGGCTGCGGGGCAGCGCGTGCGACTGGCCGTCGAGAATCTTGATTTGCTGGCTCCGGAAGTCAGTTGCCGTTTCCTCAGCCTGCTCGGGGGGGGCAATCCGGCCGAGGCCGTGGAGGAAGAAGAGCAGTGAAAAAGAAGCGTGCCCTGCGCGCCTCCCGGGCGGCAAAGCAGGATCGCCGTCTGTGGATCGCCATCGGCGTTTCCGTTCTTTTTCATGCCGTGTTGCTGGCCCTCAATTTCAAATTTCCGGATGCATCCAAGGCTTTCCGCGAAAAGGCCATGGACATCATCCTGGTCAATGCCAAGTCCTCGCGCAAACCGACCGATGCCAAGGCGCTGGCCCAGGCCAATCTCGATGGCGGCGGCAATACCGACGAAGAGCGTCGGGCCAAGACGCCGCTGCCGCCAACGACGCAGCAACATGACGGCGATGCCGTCCAGCAGATGCAGCGCCGCGTCCAGGAGTTGGAAACTGCCCAGCAACGGCTGCTCACCCAGGCCAGAAATTTGCGCAAAGTTGCCACGGCAAAAGCGAGCAGCGAACAACCGTCGCCGACCGTGCCGGTGGTCAGCGGACTCGACCTTGCCGAATCGGCCCGGGCCATGGCGCGCCTGGAGGGCGAAATCGCCAAGACGACCGACGAATACAGCAAGCGGCCGCGCAAGAAGTTTGTCGGCGCACGCACCGAGGAATACGCGCTGGCTGCCTACCTCGATGCCTGGAAGCAGAAAATCGAGCGCATCGGCACGCTGAATTACCCGCCCGAAGCACGCGGCAAGCTCTACGGTGCGGTGGTGATCTTTGTCGAATTGCGCGCCGAGGATGGCAGCTTGTACAACGCCGAGATTTCGCGCTCGTCCGGACACAAGATTCTCGATCAGGCGGCGCTGCGCATCCTCAGAATGTCGGCTCCCTTTGGCCCCATTCCACAGCAGGCGCTGGGCAGGGCGACCGTGCTTTCCTTTGCCCGAACCTGGTATTTCACCCAGGGCGATGCCCTCAATACAGCCAACAAATGAGCGATCTGTACTGCGTCTTTGGCAACCCGATTGCCCATTCGAAATCGCCTGCCATTCATGCTGCGTTCGCCGCAACGAGCGGGCAGGATTTGATCTACGAAGCGCGCCTTGCCGCGGTCGACGGCTTTCCGCAGGCGATTTCCGAATTCATTGCCGCCGGCGGCAAGGGCGCGAACGTCACCGTGCCCTTCAAGGAAGAGGCCTTTCGCTTGGCGACGCGGCTCTCGGCGCGCGCGGCACGGGCCGGAGCGGTGAATACGCTGGCTTTCAATGGCGATGAAATCGTCGGCGACAACACCGATGGCGCCGGGCTGGTGCGCGACATCACGCATAACCTTGGTTTTTCGCTGGCCGGCAAACGCGTTCTGCTGCTCGGTGCCGGCGGTGCTTCGCGTGGCGTGATTGCACCGCTGCTGGCGGAAAAGCCGGCTTCGCTGTTCATCGCCAATCGCAGCGCCGACAAGGCCGTTTTCCTGGCTGAGGCGTTTTCGGATATTGCTACGGTCGACGCCGGAAATTTCGCAAAAACCGCTGGTAAAAGCTTCGATCTGCTCATCAATGCCACGTCAGCCAGCCTGTCGGGCGAAAACCTGCCTTTGCCGCCGGGCGTCTTTGCGTCGGGTTCTTTGGCTTACGACATGATGTACGGCAAAGGTGAGACGCCCTTTCTGGCGCAGGCCCGCGAACAGGGCGCCGCGCGGCGGGCCGATGGCTTGGGCATGCTGGTTGAACAGGCAGCCGAAGCCTTTTTCATCTGGCGCGGCGTGCGCCCGGATACCATGCCGGTGCTGGCCGAGTTGCGCGCCAAGCGGGCGCCATGAGACTTATCAGGCGCTGCCTGAAATGGGCGGCGCTGGGGTTGCTTGGGGTCTGCCTGGCCTGGCAGTTGTGGCTGCTGGGCTGGGTGCTGTTCTGGGGTTGGGTCAATCCCGGCGAAACCCGTTTCATGGAAATTCGCCTCGGCGAGTTGCGCCAGAAACAGCCCGATGCCCGGCTCAAAAAGCAGTGGGTACCCTACGAGCGGATTTCCATTCATCTCAAGCGCGCCATTATCTCGGCCGAGGACGCCAAGTTCGTCGATCATGAAGGCTTCGATTGGGAAGGTATCCAAAAAGCCCTGGAAAAAAACCAGAAGAAGAGACGTTTCGCGGCTGGAGGGTCGACCATCAGCCAGCAACTGGCCAAGAATCTCTTTCTGACGCCGACCAAGTCGTATGTTCGCAAGGCCGAAGAGGCGATCATTACCTTGATGCTGGAAAACCTGTGGAGCAAGCGGCGGATTCTCGAGGTCTATCTGAATGTGATCGAGTGGGGCAACGGCGTATTTGGCGCCGAAGCGGCGGCCCGCCACTATTACAACGCCAGCGCGGCGCAGCTCGGGCCGGAGCAGGCAGCGCGACTGGCCGGCATGGTGCCGAATCCACGGTTTTACGACCGAAATCGCAATGCACCGGGTTTGGCTCGCAAGACAGCGATCATTCTGGCCCGCATGCCAGGCGCGGAAGTGCCTTGATTTATTGACGGACTACGGGTTTCTCGCAGTGCTTTTGTAGGCGCCGGGGTGGGCTCGCAGTGCTAAAATGCCCCACCTTTTGCGGCGCCGCACCATGAGCGAAGAAGCCCAGCTGACCGATACCGAAGACTTGCAGGAACGCCTCGCCGAGGTGCAGACCCTGCTCGCCCGGCACAAGCTGGTCGAGGAGCTGGTGCACCGGCAGGAAGGGCCGCGCCACGATCTGGTCGAGGATATGGTGCACAAGCAGCACCTGCATGCCTTGCAGGCCCGCCTTGAGCCGATGCACCCGGCCGACATCGCCTATATCCTTGAAGCATTGCCGCAGGACGAGCGCCTGATTGTCTGGGGGCTGGTCAATCCCGAGCTTGAAGGCGAAATCCTGCTCGAAGTGTCGGATGCCGTTCGGGAAACCCTCATCGACTCGATGGAGCGGACCGAACTGGTCGCCGCGGCCGAAACCCTCGATGCCGATGAGCTGGCCGACCTTGCTCCTGACTTGCCGCAGGGCGTTATCGATGACGTTTTCCGCGGCTTGCCGATCGAAGAGCGCGAGCAGTTGCGCGCCGCGATGTCCTATCCAGATGAGTCGGTCGGTTCGATCATGGACTTCGACATGGTGACCGTGCGCGAGGACGTTTCGCTCGAAGTCGTGCTGCGTTATCTGCGCCGCTTCGATGAACTCCCGGACCACACCGACCAGCTATTCGTCGTTGATCGCAACGAACACCTGAAAGGCGTGCTACCGCTCAATATCCTGCTGGTCAATGAAGTCGACGTCGAGGTCGGTACGCTGATGCAGACCGATTTCGTCGAATTCGAACCCGACGATTTTGCCGAAGAGGCAGCCAAGGCCTTCGAGCGCTATGACCTCGTCTCGGCCCCGGTACTCGACCCGGAGGGCAGACTGGTCGGTCGTGTGACGGTTAATGAGGTGGTGGACTACATCCGCGAAGAAGCCGAGCACGAACAACTGGCTCAGGCCGGTCTGCGCGAGGAGGAAGACATTTTTGCCTCGGTCTGGGACTCGGTGAAAAACCGCTGGGCATGGCTGGCGGTCAACCTGGTGACGGCCTTCGTTGCATCACGGGTCATTGGTGCCTTCGAGGATTCGATCGAGAAACTCGTGGCGCTTGCCGCCCTGATGCCGATTGTTGCCGGCATCGGCGGCAACTCGGGCAACCAGACGATCACCATGATCGTCCGCGCCATCGCCATGGGGCAGGTTCAGCCCGACGCCATGCGCCGCCTGCTGCGCAAAGAGCTCGGCGTGGCGACCTTTAACGGCCTGATCTGGGGCAGCCTGCTCGGCATTGCCGCATGGTGGCTGTACGGCAGTGCCAAGCTCGGGCTGGTGATGACGGCGGCGATGACGCTCAACCTGCTGCTGGCAGCATCGGCCGGCGTCGGTATTCCGCTTTTGCGTCAGAAGTTCGGCGCCGACCCGGCGGTGGGCGGTTCGGTCATGATTACCGCGCTGACCGACTCCGGTGGTTTCTTCATCTTTCTGGGACTGGCCACCCTGTTCCTGATGTAAGGCTGCTGCCGCCCAGGCGGCGCACCATGCGCCCGGCCGAGAGCACCATCAGAATGCGACGTTCGACATCGTCGGCATGCGGCTTGACCAGGCTTTCGATAGGCGAATTGCCCTCGCTCAACATGCCGGGCAGAGCTTCAATGCGGGCTGCCGGAATTTCGCAGACTGCGCCCAGTTGGTCGACCAGGATGCCGAAGCGGGCCTGCTGTTCCGGTACCTGCAGAACGACGATCTGCCGCTTGCCGGCCCTGTTCGCCCGGCGGCGTTCGGTTGCCGGCTGGCGCGATGACAGGATGGTCGACAGATCGAACACGCTGATCGCCTGGTCCCGGTACATCAGGCAACCGCAAAGCGCTTCCGAGACCCCGGGCAACGGGGTCAGGCGGTCGGTGTCGACGGCTTCAACGACATGGCTGGAACGCACGCCGTACCAGTTACCGCCGATATAAAAACAGGCGACATCGACACTGTCGACGGCTTCAGCCAGCGGCCGCCGGGCGTAAGTGTCGACCAGCGTATCGCGGCGCATCGTCAATTGTTCGGCGTCGACGATGCGATCCGAAAGCGGCGAGAAGACCAACGCCACGACGCCATCGCGCTGGCCGTTGCCGGCACCCTGATATTCGCGATAGCCGGCGCTCATTGACGAGCCGACGGCGTAGTAGCAGCCGTTGTAGATGACTACGTTGGTACAGCTATCGCCAGCTTGCAGATTGAAAAACTCGTAGCCGATCATCAGTCGGCTGCCCGGTGGCAATTCAGGGTCGGTTGCGGCGATGACCCGGCCATCGCGTCCGGCGAAGACGGCAAAGGCCCCGGCCACCGGCTGGCCGTCGGTCCGACGCGGAAGTGCGTCGTGCAACATGGCGTGAAACTGCGGCGTGGCATCGAAGACGACGGCGATTCCGCCAACCGGCTCGTCATCGGCCGCGCGCACACCGGCCGCATAGATGTAGGTGGACTGATTGTCGTACAGCGCGCTGGGCTCGAAGCCCGACACGCTATAGCTTTGCGTGTCGGCCAGGCCGAGAGCCGGCCGCACCCAGCCTTCGCTGAGTATCTTGCCCAGCCAGTCCTGGTAGGCCGGATTGGAGACGGCCAGCACGCGCCCACTCTGGTCGAACAGGATCAGGTTGCTATAGACGGTGTACAGGCCGTTGATCCGACGCAGCACTTCCGTCAACCGCTGGCGTTGCGCCTTGTCCTGCGGGTCGGCCTGAGCCAGTTCCTCGCGGAAACTGCGGGTCAGCGCCCACCAGCGGCAGTCGTTGGCCCGCTCGTAAAGGTTGCGGTCCATCAGTTCGATGGCCAGGGCTGCCTGCCGCGTGCAAGTGGACAATGCCGACGACACCACGGTCTTGTACAGACTGTCGGTCGATTCGCTGAACACCTGGTGGGTGCGCACGCCGGTGCTGCCGATTTCGCGCAGCAACACCTTGGCGAAGTCGGCGTTCTGGGCGGCCAGAGCGTCGCGAACCAGCCAGACATATCCGTTCCAGACGGCGCGGTTCAACTCGTGCTGGATGCTCGTGGCGCGTAATGGAATGTTGCGCAACTCAGGGCTGAACAGGGTGCTGGTTTCCAGTACGCCATCGAGAAAGTCGTCCGGTACCAGCTCCAGTTCGTGCGCCTCGGCCATCTCGAAGGCGTGATTGAGCGGAGCCAGCGCGTGACCGACCCAGCCCGGTCCGGCGTAGCCTTGGTAGCCCTGGGTTGGCCGGCTGGTCGCCAGGTATTCGCGGCCGGCAAAACGGACGACCCGGCAGGCGGCATCGTCCACGATCTCGAGCTGGACGCCGGTTGGAAACTGATAGGGGTCGCTGCTGGCGATGACCTGGCCCTTCGCGTCGAGCAGGGTAATCACCGTCCATTCGTCTTCGCCAATCAGACTGTCGAAAATCCGCCGGCACTCGTCCTGGAAGCGGAAGCACAGGCACAGCACACCGATCGGCCGGCTACCGTCGGCGGACATGACGCGATAGGCGTAGACCAGCGGACTGGTTTCGCCGGGCAGCAGATCGGTCGGGCGGAACACTTCGACATAGGCCTGCTCGCTCGTGAGTGCTTCCTGAAGCAATGGATCGGTCGAACGGATGACGGGATTACCTTCATCGAGCTGGGCCAGCACCTCGCCGCTTGGCGAGAGCAGTATGATGTTGTGGTAGACAGAGTATTTGCGCACATATTCAGCAAAGTGGGCCTGCAGTGCCTGGCGTTCGGCCTCCAGCCCTGTCGCCGGTGCTGCTTCAGTCGCCTCGGCAAAAGCGCGGATTTCCGCATCGCTGGCCAGAAAGCCGATGTCGGCTGTACGCTCGAACAGGTTGCGGGTCAGGATGTCGATGGCCACGCGGGCGCAGGAGTCGAGGTTGAGCGCCGCTTTCTGATAATGCTCGCGGGCCAGTTGGTCGAGCAACTGGCCGGCCAGTTCGTTGAAATCCTCGCGCATCCTGGAAATATCGGTGCCCGAACAAAGCAGTTGGCCGAGCAGGCTCAGGTTGTCGTAGGTAGCCTGGATTTCGGTCAGTCGCTTCTGGTCGGCACGCAGCCCTCCCATGAAGCCGGATAGATAATCCAGGCTGTTTTTCGAACGTGATCCAAGGCGCTTGCTCATGCTGACTCTTCCTTTCTGCAAAGTACGGCGACTATTCCGATGGATGTTGCAGTACAGCAAAAAGGGTGCCGGCCAGCGAAAAGGCCGAATTTGGCCGTGCAAGGTTGGAAAGCGCACCAATCAGGTGCTTTGGTTATTCAGATGGCATGCTTGGCACCGCGCCAGTGCGCCGGCTCAGGGGGCGCCAGGGGTTACCAGTTTGAGGCCGACGATGCCGGCGACAATCAGTCCGATGCAGACAAAGCGCAGTACTTCGCGCGACTCGCCGAACAGGAACATGCCGAGGATCGCCGTGCCGACGGCACCGATGCCCGTCCACACGGCGTAGGCCGTGCCCAGCGGCAGCACCTTGAGCGACCAGCCGAGCAGGACAACGCTGGCGACCATCGCTACCAGCGTTGCAGCCGATGGCCCCAGCCGGCTGAAGCCCTCGGTGTATTTGAGGCCGACCGCCCAGCCGACCTCACAGAGGCCGGCGATAAAGAGGATCAGCCAGGCGGAACCGGAATTCACTTCTGTTTGGCGAACCAGGCGTCGGCGGCAGCGACGGTGGCCGCGATGTCGGCATCGCTATGTGCCGCTGAAACGAAGCCGGCTTCAAAGGCCGAGGGGGCGAAATAATGGCCGGCGTCGAGCATGGCGTGGAAGAAACGGTTGAAGGCTTCCTTGTCACAGGCCAGCACTTCATCGTAGGTGCCCGGGCATTTTTCGGCGAAATAGAGGCCGAACATGCCGCCGATGTTCTGGGCGGAGAAGGCGACGCCGTGTTTTTTTGCGGCGGCGACCAGACCATCGCACAGGGCCTTGGTCTTGACCGTCAGGGCTTCGTAGAAACCGGGCGCCTGAATGAGCTTCAGCGTGGCCAGACCTGCTGCCGTGGCAATCGGGTTGCCGGACAGCGTACCGGCCTGATAGACCGGGCCGAGCGGGGCGATCTGTTCCATGATTGCGCGCTTGCCGCCAAAGGCGCCGAGCGGCATGCCGCCGCCGACCACCTTGCCGAAGGTGGACAAATCCGGGGTGATGCCGAACAGGCCCTGCGCGCTTTTGAGGCCGACCCGGAAGCCGGTCATGACTTCGTCAAAAATCAGCACCGAGCCGTTCTTCGTGCACAACTCGCGCATGGCGTTCAGGAAGGCCTGGGTCGGGGCGATCAGGTTCATGTTGCCGACCACCGGTTCGACGATGACGGCGGCAATCTTGTCGCCATGCTTGGCAAACGCCTCAGCCAGTTCCTGCGGATCGTTGTAGGTCAGCACCATGGTGTTCTCGGCCACGCCGGCCGGGACGCCGCTCGACGACGGATTGCCGAAGGTCAGCAGGCCGGAGCCGGCTTTCACCAGCAGGCCGTCGGAATGGCCGTGGTAGCAGCCTTCAAACTTGATCAGGATGTCGCGGCCGGTGTAGCCGCGGGCCAGGCGGATGGCGCTCATCGTCGCTTCGGTGCCCGAGGAGACCAGGCGGACCATGTCCATCGACGGCACCAAATCGCAGAGCAGGTCGGCGATGTCGACCTCTTTCTCGGTCGGCGCGCCAAAGGACAGGCCATCGACGACGGCAGCCTGAACGGCAGCGATGACGTCCGGATGGGCGTGGCCGAGGATCATCGGGCCCCACGAGCCAACGTAGTCGGTGTACCACTTGCCGTCCGCGTCCTGCACCTTGGGGCCGACGCCCTTCTGGAAGAAACAGGGCGTGCCGCCGACCGAGCGGAAGGCGCGGACCGGTGAATTGACGCCGCCCGGGATGTGGCGCTGGGCACGTTCGAACAGTTGCTGGTTGCGTGAGGTCATGACTGGGCTTCCTCGAAAAGACGTTGATAGGCGGTTGCGCGCGCCGCGATGTCGGGGGCGCTGAACAGATCGGTGATGACGGCGAGCAGGTCGGCGCCAGCGGCGATGAGCGGTGGGGCGTTGGCCAGGGTGATGCCGCCGATGGCGCAGTTTGCTACGGTCAACCGGGTTTTTGCGGCAAAAAACAAATCGGCTCCGGCGAGCGGCGCGTTCGGTTTGGTGGGTGAAGGATAGACGGCGCCGAAGGCAACGTAATCCACGCCGGCCGTCGCGGCTGTTTGAGCAGCGGCAAAGTCGGCGTAGCAGGAGGCGCCAAGAATGCGGTTTGGTCCGAGCAGGGCGCGGGCCGCCATGAGGTTGCCGTCATCCTTGCCCAGGTGCACGCCGTCGGCCTCGACGAGAAAAGCCAGGGCAATGTCGTCGTTGATCAGCAGCTTTGCATTGTGACGACGGGTCAGTTCACGCAGCGCCCGGGCGCGGGCGACGCGTTCGGACATCGTGCTCGATTTGTCGCGATGCTGAACGATGCGGCAACCACCGGCGAGCGCGGCTTCAACCTCGCGCAGCAAGCGGGCGCCATCGGCCAGTTCCGGCGTGATGGCGTAAAGACCGCGCAATTCAGGCTTCATCGGATTTTCCGTTGCCTTTCTCATCCGTGTTTTTAGCCGCCTCGTCGCCTTCGCCGCGTGCCCAGAAAAACCGGTCCGGAATGAATTGGCCCATGCCAGCCCGGAACCCGGCAGCCAGGGCTTGCCACGTGTAATCCTGGGCATCGCGCACGGCTTCTTCCATATCGGCCCCGCCGGCAATGCAGCCGGCAATGGCCGAGGCCAGTGTGCATCCCGATCCGTGGTAACTGCCCGGTAGACGTTCCCATTGGTCGCGTCGGATGACACCTTCGGCTCCGTACAAAGTGTTAACCACTTGCGGCGTGTTTTCATGCGTGCCGGTAATCAGCACGTATTGCGCTCCCATCTCGATCAGGCGCTGGGCGCATACGTCGATAGCCGGTTCGCCTTGGTCTTCGTCACTTTCGGCCAGTCGTCTTGCTTCAGGTGCATTCGGGGTGAGGAGCGTGGTTTGTGGCAGCAGCATTTCACGAATCGCCGAAATGACATCCTCGCCCGACAGCTCGTCACCGCGCCCCGACGCCAGGACCGGGTCGAAGATGACCGGAATTTCCGGGTAGTCCGAAATGATTTCAGCAACCGTAATGACGTTCTCGACGCTCCCCAGCATGCCGATTTTGAAGGCCGCCACAGGCATGTCCTCGAGTACCGTCCGTGCCTGCTGTTCGAGCATCTCGGCGCTGACCGCCTGCACGCTCTGTACTCCCACGGTGTCCTGGACCGTCAGCGCCGTCAGGGCGCTGAGCGGATGGCAACCAAGACTGACCAGCGTGAGGATGTCAGCCTGCATGCCGGCACCCGAAGACGGGTCGCTGGCGGAAAAAACCAGCACCATCGGTGGGCAGGGCGGGGAGGAAGCAGTGGAATTCATCGATATTCGCGCCCTTGGCGGGAGCGAAGGGAATTGGGTAAGATGGCCGCGATTTTATCCGAATCTAAAGGCTGCCGAAGTGCTCATCGGAAAGCTGTAACACTGTGATGGGCATTGCCTTCCGGCAATACTTCCGTAGTATGATGCGCTGATAACGCCTCCGTCAGAGGCACAGGGGACAGGGAAAGTGGCTGATTTATCCAGACTGCGCGGCGTCAGGGTCATGGTCATCGACGATAGCAACACGATACGGCGCAGCGCCGAGATATTTCTCGTACAGGCGGGTTGCCAAGTTGTCCTTGCCGAAGACGGTTTCGATGCGCTGGCCAAAATTGCCGATCACCAACCGAGCGTGATTTTCTGCGACATCATGATGCCACGCCTTGACGGCTATCAAACCTGCTCGTTGATCAAGAAGAACCCGAAATTCAAGGCCACGCCTGTCATCATGCTCTCCTCCAAGGATGGGCTGTTTGACCGGGCGCGCGGTCGCATGGTCGGTTCCGACCAGTATCTGACCAAACCATTTACAAAAGACAGCCTGCTGCAAACGGTCGCCACCTTTGCCTTGCCGGCCGAGACTCAATCCAATACGTAGCTCAGGGAGAGCGCATGCCTGTTAAAAACATCCTGGTTGTCGACGATTCGCCCACGGAGCGATTTTTTATCGTTGATGTATTGACCAAGGCCGGCTATCAGGTGAGCACGGCTGAAACCGGCGAGGAAGGTATCGCCAAGGCCAAGGCGACCAAGCCCGATTTGATCCTCATGGACGTCGTGATGCCTGGCCTGAACGGCTACCAGGCCACGCGCACCCTGACCCGCGATGAAGAAACAAAAAATATCCCGATCATCGTCTGCACTACCAAGGGGCAGGAAACCGACAGGATCTGGGGGTTGCGTCAGGGCGCGGTTGACTATCTCGTCAAGCCACTGATTCCGGAAGAATTGCTCCAACGAATTGCCGCGCTGCCGTAATCCACATGGCCCGGAAAACCAGCCTTCGAGATTTTCAGGAATATCTGGCGACGCGTCTGAGCAATGCAGCCAAGGGTAAGGGATCGTCTTCCTGGCTCGGTATCGAAGCCGGCGGCGAAGCCTGGCTGGTCGATCTCTCGGATGGCGGCGAGATCGTCCAGGCCTCGCAATTGGCATCGGTGCCCATGACCCGCCCGTGGTTTGCCGGCATCGCCAATATTCGTGGCAACCTGCATGCGGTCAGCGATTTTTCGCTCTTTCGAGGCGGGCCGCCCATTGTCCAGAATGCCAACGCACGCCTGCTGCTCATCGGCGCTCGTCATGGCGTCAATGCCGCGCTGCTCGTATCGCGCATGCTTGGGCTGAAAAACCCCGAAGATTTTACCGCTGAACCGGCTGACGCTTCGATGCCGGCTTGGGGCAAGCAGCGTTTTGCCGATACGCAGGGGAAAATCTGGCACAAACTCTCGGTGCGCGAACTGCTCGCCGATCAGGATTTCATGAATATCGGGGTTTGACGGAGGGCTTTCGCCCCGGCCCCAAGTGGAGGATTTCCATGGCTTTCAGCTTCAAGCTTCCGAGTATCGGCCAAGGTGGCTCATCGGCCCAGATGACTGTTTCGACAGAAATGTCAGCGAGTAAAACGCCGTTGCCCGGCTTCCTCGCCGGGCAGCCGGTCGTGCAGCAAATGAAGATCTTGGGCGGCATTTTCGTTGCCTTGCTCTTGCTGATCGCCGGTATCGTTTTTCACGATAGCCGCGAATCGACCCATAACACGGCTTACATTGCGGCCTCGGGCGAAATGCGCATGCTTTCTCAGCGATTGGCCAAGGCATCGTCGCTCGCTCTGCAAGGCAACGTGGTGGCTTTCGGGCAATTGAAGGAGTCCCGCGAAACCTTCGGCAAATTGTTCGACCAGTTATCGAGCGGTGGGGAGATCGGCGGCGTCAGCGTTCCGGCTTCGCCTGACAGCGTTCGTCCTCAGCTCGAAGCACTGGGGCAGCGTTGGGAAACGACCGACAAGGACGCTGATACGGTGATCGCCCAGGAAGCGAATCTGGTTGCATTGGGCAAGAACGTGGCGACCATCGACAGCAAGAATTCGGCAATGCTCGAGCTGACGGAGCAACTGGCTACCCTGAAGCTGCAAGCAGGCGCGTCATCGCGGGAAATCGCCTCGTCCAGCCAGTTGGTCATGCTGACCCAGCGGATTGCCAAGAACGCTTCAGCGCTACTTGTTGGTGACGAAATCAGCCCCGAGGTGGCTTTTCTGCTCGGCAAGGATACCAATGCCTTCCGCGATATTCTGGGAGGGTTGAGCAAGGGAGGCAACGACGCCGATAGCCGAGCCAAGCTCGATAGCCTGGAGGCGGCGTTCAAGGAATACCAGGGTGCCGTTTCCAGTATTCTCGGCAACATGCAGCCGCTGGTTCTTTCCAAGCAGGCCGGTTCGCGGATTTTTCGCGAGAGCGAGGATTTGCTGAAAGCAACCGATGATCTGGCCCGAGGTTATCAACAGGGACTGACCGAGCGCGGCATCTATGTGATCTTGCTGATTGCACTGACGTTGCTGGCGCTGGCCACGCTTGTCCTGCTGGCCAAGGTCTATCTCGACGACACGGGACGTCGTGCAGCGGATGCGGAAGAGCAGCGCCATGCTTCGGAACAGACCAACCGCGAAAACCAGGATGCCATTCTGCGTCTGATGAACGAACTGGGCGACTTGGCCGACGGCGACCTGACCGTCACGGCGACCGTCAGCGAAAACATTACGGGCGCCATTGCTGACTCGATCAACTACACCATTGAAGAACTGCGCGTGCTGGTCGGTCGTATCAATGATGCGGCGAACCGGGTGACGGCAGCAACCGAAATCGCCCGCCAGACTTCGGCTGAACTGCTTGATGCGGCCGAACGGCAATCGTCTGAAATTCAGGAAGCCGGTCAGTCGGCGCTGGCAATGGCGCGTTCGATGTCGGAAGTTTCCGATAACGCTTCGGAGTCTGCGCAGGTTGCCCGGCAGTCGCTGCAGGCTGCCGAAAAAGGTACGCTGGCCGTGCAGGATTCGATCAAGGGCATGAACGAAATTCGCAACCAGATTCAGGAAACCTCGAAGCGC
>PHCF01000210.1 GCA_002842145.1 Betaproteobacteria bacterium HGW-Betaproteobacteria-6
ATCCTCTTTATGTACAGATAGTTAGACTTTAAGAATACGATCGCCACGACCAATGCCACAAACACCGGTACGGACGGTTTCGAGAATCAGGCCGGCATCTAGCGCGGCGATGAAGGAGTCGAGTTTGGAGCTTGCGCCGGTCAACTCGATGACATAGGTCGATTCCGTGACGTCAATGATGCGACCACGGAAAATATCGGCCATGCGCTTCATCTCCTCGCGGTCCTTGCCGGTGGCGCGAACCTTGATCAACATCAGTTCGCGCTCGACGTGAGCGGCTTCGGAGAGATCGACCACCTTGACCACGTCAACCAGCTTGTTGAGCTGTTTCGTGATCTGCTCCAGCACCTCGTCGGAGCCGGAAGTCAGAATGGTCATCCGCGACAACGAGGGATCTTCCGTCGGTGCCACGGTCAGCGATTCAATATTGTAGCCACGGGCCGAGAAAAGCCCGGCCACGCGGGAAAGTGCGCCTGATTCGTTTTCGATCAGGATGGAAATGATATGTCGCATTATTCTTTTCCTCCCTCGCTTAAAGATCTTCAGCGAGGATCATTTCAGTCAGCCCCTTGCCCGCCGCAACCATCGGGAAGACATTGGCACCCGGATCAATGATGAAGTCCATAAAGACCAGGTCATCCTTGTGCTCGGTAAAGGCTTTGCGCAATGCCGGCTCGACATCTTCCGGTTTTTCGATCTTCATGCCGACATGACCGTAGGCTTCTGCGAGCTTGACGAAATCGGGCAACGAGGTGACATAGGACTGCGAGTAGCGCTTGGAATAGAACATCTCCTGCCACTGCCGGACCATGCCCAGCATGCCATTGTTCAGGTTGATGATCTTGATCGGGAAACCGTACTGCTTGCAGGTCGACAATTCCTGAATACACATCTGGATCGAGCCCTCGCCCGTCACGCACGCCACTTGGGCATCAGGATTGGCCATCAGCACGCCCATGCCATATGGCAGGCCGACACCCATGGTGCCCAGACCGCCGGAGTTGATCCAGCGCCGCGGCTTGTCAAATTTGTAGTACTGCGCAGCAAACATCTGATGCTGGCCGACGTCAGAAGTGATGAAGGCATTGCCGCCCGTCACTTCATAGAGTTTTTCCATGACGAACTGCGGCATGATGTGTTCGGACTGCTTATAACGCAGGGAGTCACGGCCGCGCCACTCATCAATCTGTTTCCACCAGTTGGCGACATCTGGGTCGGTCTTGAAGCCGCCATCCATCAGTTTGACGATCTCGTCCAGCACATCCGGCACATTGCCGACAATGGGAACATCAACCTTGACGCGCTTGGAAATCGACGACGGATCAATGTCGATATGGATGACCCGGCGCTTCTCTTCGCCAAAATGCTCCGGATTGCCGATCACGCGATCATCGAAACGGGCACCGATGGCCAAAATCACGTCAGCGTAGTGCATGGCGTTATTGGCTTCAAACGTGCCATGCATGCCGAGCATGCCAATGAATTGTTTGTCTGTCGCCGGATAGCCGCCCAAGCCCATCAGGGTATTGGTCACCGGGAAGTTCAGCTTGTGCGCCAGCTTGGTCAACTGCTCGGCTGCATCGGACAGTATGACCCCGCCCCCCGTATAGATGACCGGGCGCTTGGCTTCCTGCAGTATCTGCACAGCCTTCTTGATCTGCCCCAGATGCCCCTTGACCACGGGGTTGTAGGAGCGCATCTGAATCGTCTTCGGGTAATCGAACTCGCACATCTGGGCAGTAATATCCTTGGGGATATCGACAACCACAGGACCAGGACGACCAGTCGAGGCAATATGGAAGGCCTTCTTGATGGTTACTGCCAGATCCTTGACATCCTTGACCAGGAAATTATGCTTGACGCAAGGACGGGTAATACCGACGGTGTCGCACTCTTGGAAAGCATCCTGGCCAATGTAGAACGAAGGCACCTGGCCAGTTAACACCACCATGGGAATGGAGTCCATGTAGGCCGTCGCAATACCGGTCACGGTATTCGTCACACCAGGCCCCGATGTCACCAACGCAACGCCAACCCGCTGCGAGGAACGCGAATAAGCATCCGCAGCATGAACAGCAGCCTGTTCGTGGCGAACAAGAATGTGTTTGACCTGATCCTGCTTGAAGAGTGCATCGTAGATGTGCAGGACGGATCCACCCGGGTATCCGAAAACACAATCGACCTTTTCTTCTTGCAGGCACCTGATTACAATTTCTGCACCGCTGATCATCATTCTTGAGCCCAAAAAAGCT
>PHCF01000060.1 GCA_002842145.1 Betaproteobacteria bacterium HGW-Betaproteobacteria-6
GATGGCGAGGGCGCGGGCAATGGCTACCCGCTGGCGCTGTCCGCCGCTCAACTGGTTTGGGCGATGGTTGGCAAACTGGCTGAGTCCGACGATGTCGAGGAAATAGTCGACCCGCATCTTGCGCTCTTCTTTGGATATGTCGGTGCGACGTAGCAACGGGTACTCGACGTTTTCAGCGGCGGAAAGCACGGGAAGCAGATTGAACGTCTGAAAGATGAAACCAATCGAGTGGGAGCGCAGGTCGGCCAACTCGTTCGCTGATTTTTCCGACACGTCTTCTTCGTTGATGAAAATCTTGCCGCGAGTCGGTTTGTCGATGCAGCCAATCAAGTTGAGCAGGGTAGTCTTGCCGCTGCCCGAGGGGCCGGAGATGGCGAGAAAGACTCCGGCGTCAATGGACCATGTAATATCATTCAGTGCGTGGACTGTCTGCTCACCGAGCTGGTATTCCTTGAAGACGTGTTCGATGCGGACAACGCTCATGGCCGGTTGACTCCGCAAATGGTGACATCGGAATAGTGCAGGAGAATATTCATGGTACGTAATGACTGCGTTCGGATTGGCGGCTGCTGGCTTGCTCTGATGTCCGGCATTTTTTTGTTGCTCCAGTCACTGACCGTTGCAGCACAAGGTTCCGCTATTGCGCCGGCCGATGATGCGATTGCCCGCAGTATAGTTGAAAAGGCAGACAAGGTTCGCTTTCCCGCTGACGGCTTTCAAGTTGACATTGTAATAAATTCCCTGCGTCCGGACAAAGACGCTGACATGCGCAAATATCGCGTTCTTTCAAAGGGTAACGAGAACACGGTCGTCATGGTGACCGAGCCGGCTTCGGAGCGTGGCCAGATTATTCTGATGAGGGGCCGCGACCTGTGGGTGTTCATGCCGGAGGTATCGCAGCCGATACGGATTTCGCTGGCGCAGCGCTTGACCGGGCAGGTGGCTAATGGTGATTTGGCGCGCGCCAATTTTTCCGGAGACTACAATCCGAAAATCATCGGCAGCGAAAAAATTGGCAATGATTCATTTCATATTCTGGAGTTAATTGCCGTCGACCGTAGCGTTACCTATCAGCGAGTTGTTTATTGGGTCAATGAGAAATCGGGGTGGCCGCTGAAGGCAGAGTTCTATTCGCTGTCGAACCGTCTGATGAAGAAGTGCAGCTATGAGAATTTCCAGACATTGGCCGGGAGGGTGCGTCCGACGCGGCTGGTGATGGAGGATGCGCTGCGTAGCGGTGAAAAATCCATTCTCGACTATAGCGGCATGAAGGAGCGAGACCTGCCGGACAAGATTTTTACCAAGGAATACCTGAAAAAGCTGAACTGAGAGTCCCCGACGTTTCGCCGGACAAAGCTGGGATGGCGTCGAGTCGGTGGTCAGCTCGCGGCCTCGGCGGCATGTTGGTCGGCGAGGATGTTGCCCCGGCAGCTTGAGTGCGCTTTTATCCAGCACACCGTCGCGTTGGCCAGCGTCTTGACGAGGTCGGCCGCGGTGAGCATTTGCTCCAATTCCGGATCTCGGCTCAAGCCCTCTACTTTGCTCCGGTTGAGTCTGGTTACGGCATCCTGATTGTCCGAAAACAAAGCGAGTGGCTGGCTCGGGAACAGGTCTCGAGCCTGTTCCAGGGCAAAAAGGCTTGCCTGCAATTCGAGTTCGTTGCTGCTGATGACGGGCACGGTGCGCGATCTGACTATCGCCTCGCTGTCTGGTGTGGCAAAGAGAACGGCGGCCAGTCCGCCATGCCGCTTCTGGCTGGCGTCGCTGAAGACCTGCAGATGCCCAGCGTAGAGCGGTGCCAGTCGCAAGGGCAGCGGGTTTGTCGATGGGTAAATGACGCGGACAGTCTTCTTTTTTCGTCTTCTCGGCATGGTGTCTGCAAGCATAACCGAAACGCCTGCCCTGAAAAGGCGAAAGCCTCGTACCGGGGGAGTACGAGGCTTTCTGGACGGCCCGGGGAGGGGGAGGTGGGTTGGGCCGTCAGGGCTGATGTCTGGTCAGCGCATGTGTCCAAGATAAGGGACAGGCCGGCGGACTTCAAGTAACCGTTTGCAACAGTGCGTGTCGTTGTGTGCGCTGCCATATTGCTGCGCTGGCGGCACGGTCAGTCAATCGGCAGGCTGACTGCTCGCCCTGAGTTCGCCGGCGTGATGGCGCAAGTGGTCGTCGATGAAACTGGCGATGAAATAATAGCTGTGGTCGTAGCCGTGCTGCATGCGCAACTCGAGCGGATGACCGGCCGACAGCGCGGCGACCTGCAAGACTTCCGGTTTGAGCTGGACGGTCAGGAATTGGTCGCGATCGCCCTGATCGATCAGGATCGGCAGTTTTTCGGCGGCTGTGGCGATGAGCTGACTGGCATCCCATTCGCGCCACTGCGAGCGGTCTTCGCCGAGGTAGCGCGAGAATGCCTTTTCGCCCCAGGGCACCATCATCGGGTTACAGATCGGCGCAAAGGCCGAAAGCGACTGGTAGCGTCCCGGATTGCGCAGGGCACAGACCAGTGCGCCATGGCCGCCCATCGAATGGCCGCTGATGCCGCGCTTGTCGGAAACCTGGAAGCTGGCCTCAATCAAGGCCGGTAGTTCATGCACAACGTAGTCGTGCATCCGGTAATGCTGCGCCCACGGGGCTTGCGTCGCGTTGAGGTAGAAGCCGGCGCCGTGGCCGAAATCCCAGCCGCCGTCCGGATCGCCCGGCACATCATCGCCACGCGGGCTGGTGTCGGGGGCGACGATGACCATGCCGAGTTCGGCCGCAACCCGATGGGCGCCGGCTTTCTGCATGAAATTCTCGTCGGTGCAGCTCAGGCCCGACAGCCAGTAGAGCACTGGCAGCTTCTCGCCACATTCGATCTGCGGCGGCAGATAAATCGAGAAGACCATGTCGCAGCCAAGCGTGGCCGAACGGTGTCGGTAGCGTTTATACCAGCCGCCGGCGCTTTTCTGGCAGGAGAGGTTTTCGAGCGTCATCGGGGCGCCTTAGAAGTGGATGACCGTGCGGATGCTCTTGCCTTCGTGCATCAGGTCGAAAGCCTTGTTGATCTCTTCGAGCGGCATGGTGTGCGTGATGAAGGTGTCGAGCGGGATTTCGCCGGTTCGTGCCTTTTCAACATAACCCGGCAGTTCCGTGCGGCCCTTGACACCGCCGAAGGCCGAGCCGCGCCAGACGCGGCCGGTGACGAGCTGGAATGGGCGGGTGCTGATTTCCTGGCCGGCCCCGGCGACGCCGATGATGGTTGATTCGCCCCAGCCCTTGTGGCAGCACTCGAGCGCGGCGCGCATGAGGCCTACATTGCCGACGCACTCGAAGGAGTAATCGACGCCGCCGTCGGTCATTTCGACGATGATGTCCTGAATCGGCTTGTCGTAATACTTTGGGTTGACGCAGTCGGTGGCGCCCAGTTTGCGGGCGATTTCGAACTTGGCCGGGTTGATGTCGATGGCGATGATGCGCGACGCCTTGGCCATCCTGGCGCCGATGATCGCCGCCAGCCCGATGCCGCCCAGCCCGAAGACGGCGACGGTGGCGCCTTCTTCAACCTTGGCGGTATTGAGCACGGCGCCGATGCCGGTGGTGACACCGCAGCCGAGCAGGCAGACCTTTTCGAGCGGCGCGTCCTGCGGGATCTTGGCCAGCGAAATTTCCGGCAGCACCGTGTATTCGGAGAAAGTCGAGCAGCCCATGTAGTGATAGATCGGCTGGCCGTTGTAGGAAAAGCGCGTCGTACCGTCCGGCATCAGGCCCTTGCCTTGCGTGGCGCGCACCGCCTGGCAGAGGTTGGTCTTGCCCGACAGGCAGAACTTGCACTTGCCGCATTCGGCGGTGTACAGCGGAATGACGTGGTCGCCGACGGCCAGCGAGGTGACGCCTTCGCCGACGGCTTCGACGATGCCGCCGCCTTCATGGCCGAGGATGGACGGGAAGATGCCTTCCGGATCGTCGCCGGACAGCGTGAAGGCATCGGTGTGGCAGACGCCGGAAGCGATGATGCGGACCAGTACTTCGCCGGCCTTGGGCGCTTCGACATCGACTTCGACGATTTGCAGAGGCTGGCCGGCAGCAAAGGCAACGGCGGCGCGGGACTTGATCGACATGGCGGAACTCTCGGAAGGGTGACAATGCTGCTGAGTATAATTAGCGCCTGATTGCGGATAAATTGCCATTCAAGGAATGATTGTTGCTGAGCGGGGATAATCGACTTCGCCGAGGAGGGTGCCGAAAATGAGTCGCTGGGAAGGGCTGGATGAATTCGTCGCCGTCGCCGAGTGCGGCAACTTCTCGCGTGCCGCCGAGCGCCTGCGCCTGTCGTCGTCGCACGTCAGCCGGCAGGTCGCCTTGCTCGAAGAACGCCTGCAGGCCCGGCTGCTCTACCGGACGACGCGCCGCGTTTCGCTGACCGAAGCCGGCCAGACTTTCCTCACCCGTTGCCAGCGCCTGATCGAGGAGCGCGACGAAGCCTTCCTGACCATCGGCGACCTGCACAGTGCGCCGACCGGCCTGCTGCGCATGACGGCAGCGGTGGCCTACGGCGAGCGTTTCATCGTGCCGCTGGTCAATGAATTCATGGCCGGCTACCCGGCGCTCAAGGTCGAGATCGAACTGACCAATCGCACCCTCGACATGGTGCACGAAGGCTTCGACCTGGCCATCCGCCTTGGCCGGCTCAGCGAATCGAGCCTCGTCGCGACACGCCTGGCGCCGCGCGCCATGTACCTGTGCGCGGCGCCGGCCTACCTGGAAAAATACGGCCGGCCGCACACGCTGTCCGAACTCGGCCAGCACAACTGCCTGATCGGTACCAGCGACATCTGGGGCTTTCAGCACGAAGGGCGCGAATATCAGTTCCGGCCAAGCGGCAACTGGCGCTGCAATAGCGGCCAGGCCGTGCTCGACGCGGCGCTGCACGGTTTCGGCCTGTGCCAGCTGCCGGATTATTACGTTCTCGAACCCTTGCGTCGGGGCGAGCTGGTTTCCCTGCTCGACATCAACCAGCCGCCGAATACCGCTGTCTGGGCCGTTTATCCGCAACGGCGCTATTCGCTGCCCAAGGTGCGTCTGCTGGTCGATGCGCTCAAGGCTGGGTTGGCGCTGTCACCGGAGTATCGGGCGTCGGCTGGCGACCAAACGGTATGAGTATTTTTCGGTAGTCTCGAGGCCCGCCGTTTTCCTTGGCAGACCCCGCATCTGCTAAGATTCGGCCCTGATTTTTCAGGCATCTTCCCTTGTCTTCCCTCCCGGAAATATTCTCTCCCGAAGGCCCGCTCGCCCGGGCCATCAGCGGTTATCGCATCCGCGAACAGCAGCTCGACATGGCCGAGCGCATCGCCGCCGCCATCAAGGGCTGCTCGGTCTTCATCGCCGAGGCCGGCACCGGCACGGGCAAGACTTTCGCCTACCTCGTACCGGCGCTGCAGTCGAACGGCAAGGTGATCGTGTCGACCGGCACCAAAACCCTGCAGGATCAGCTCTTCAACAAAGATTTGCCAATGGTCCGCGACGCGCTCAAGGCGCCGGTCAAGATCGCGCTGCTCAAAGGCCGGGCCAACTACGTTTGTCCCTACCACCTGCAACACGCCATCGCCGACGGCCGTTTCCTGACCCGCGAGGATGCCGCCGACGCCCGTCGCATTGCTGTCTTCGCCAAGACCACGCAGAGCGGCGACAAGGCCGAATGCATCGAGGTCTCGGAGAACTCGCCGGTGTGGAGCCACGCCACCTCGACGCGCGACAACTGCCTCGGCCAGGACTGCCCGGACTACAAGGACTGCTTCGTCATGCTCGCCCGGCGCGAGGCGATGGCGGCCGATCTGGTCGTCGTCAATCACCACCTGTTCTTTGCCGACGTCATGCTCCGCGACGAAGGCATGGCCGAACTGCTCCCGGCCTGCAACACGGTCATCTTCGACGAAGCACACCAGTTGCCGGAAGTCGCGACGCTGTTCTTCGGCGACAGCATTTCAACGGCGCAGGTGCTCGATCTGGCCCGCGACGTGCGCGCCGAAGCGCTGACCAACGCCCGCGACTGCCTGGCGCTGCCGGAAACCAGCAAGAAAGTGGAAAAGGCCGCCAAGGATCTGCGCCTGGCCGTTGGCGTCGATAGCGGCCGCTTCTCCTACGGTCAACTGGAAGAAAAGCCCGATTTTGAAAGCTCCCTGAAGACGCTCGAAGCCGAGATGGTCGCCTTCGCCGCCTTGCTCGAAACCCAGGCCGAACGCGCCGAAGGCCTCGAGAAATGCTGGCAGCGCGCCACCGAACTCGTCCAGCACCTCGCCCAGTGGCAGAACCCGACGCCCGGTTACGTGCGCTGGGCCGAAGCCTTCACCCATTCGCTGCAGCTGAACGCGACGCCGCTCAACGTCGCGGAAATTTTCCGCAAGCAGATGGGCGGCCATCCGCGGGCCTGGATCTTCACCTCGGCCACCTTGGCCGTGCAGGGCAAGTTCCATCACTACTGCGCCGAACTCGGCCTCGGCGAGCCGGATTCGGCTTGCTGGCACAGTCCCTTCGAGTACGACAAGCAGGCCATCCTCTACGCGCCGCTCGGCATGCCCGACCCGAATGCCTGGAACTACACCGATGCTGTTGTCGAGGCCGCCTGGCCGGCCGTCAAGGCGGCCAACGGCGGCGCCTTTTTCCTGTGCACCAGCCTGCGCGCCATGCGCCGCACGCACGAACTGCTCAAGGCCAAGCTCGAGGACGAAAACATCGACATGCCGCTGCTCGTTCAGGGCGAGGGCAGCAAGAACGACCTGCTGCAACGCTTCCGGTTTCACGGCAATTCCATCCTGGTCGGCAGCCAGAGCTTCTGGGAAGGTGTCGACGTGCGCGGCGAGGCGCTGTCGCTGGTCGTCATCGACAAGATTCCCTTCGCGCCGCCCGACGACCCGGTACTCTCGGCGCGCATCGAGCAGATGAAGAAGGAAGGCCGCAACGCCTTCATGGAATACCAGTTGCCGCGCGCCGTCATCAACGTCAAGCAGGGCGCCGGCCGGTTGATCCGCGACGAGAACGACAAGGGCGTGCTCATGATGTGCGATCCACGACTCATATCAAAGCCCTACGGGCGCCGCGTCTGGCAAAGTCTGCCACCCATGAAACGGACCCGCGAACTGCAGGTCGTCCTCGATTTCTTCGCCAACCGGTAAAGCGGATGAAAACCATCTTCGAGCAAATGCGCGCACAGCAGCCGCAATTCTTCTCCAGCGCTGACATCACCATCGCCGCCGGGCCGATGCAGGCCATGGCCGACATCATCACGGCCATCGAGTCGGTCATCGCCATGCCGTCCTACCAGGCGCACGCGCTCGCCCAGTCGCCGGAAATCGCCCGCCTGCCGGTCAAGTCGCGCAGCGTCTTCATGGGCTACGACTTTCACCTGACCGAGACCGGCCCGAAGCTCATCGAGATCAACACCAACGCCGGTGGCGGCCTGCTCAACGCCTACCTACTCGCCTCGCATGGCCACGCGGAGGCGGGGGCGCGGATTCGCGAGGAATTCGTCGCCATGTTCCGCGAAGAATGGCGCCTGGAACGTGGCGACGCACCGCTGCGCCGCATCGCCATCGTCGACGAAAACCCGGCCGAGCAATTTCTCGCCCCCGAATTTGCGCTCTTCAAGGAGCTCTTCGAGCAGCACGGCATCGCCGCCGTGGTCGCCGACCCCGGCGAATTCGAGAGCGACGGCCGGCAGCTTTTGCACGCCGGCCAGTCCGTCGACCTGATCTACAACCGCCTGACCGACTTTGCCTTCGATGCTACGGTCAACCGGAAAATTCGGGCAATTTTCGAATCGGGTGGCGTCGTCGTCACCCCGCATCCGCGTGCCCACGCCCTGTATGCCGACAAGCGCAACCTCATGCAGCTCTCCGACGAGGCCGCCTTGCAGGGGCTGGGCGTCGATGAAGCCACACGCCGGACCCTGCTCGCCGGCATCCCGAAAACCGTCGCCGTGACGCCGGAGCAGGGCGAACAATTCTGGGCCGGGCGCAAGCGCTGGTTCTTCAAGCCGCCGGCCGGTTTCGGCGGTCGTGCCGCCTACCGGGGCGACAAGCTGACCAAGCGGGTCTTCGAGGAAATCCAGCACGGCGGCTACATCGCCCAGGAAATCGCGCCGCCATCCGAGCATGTCGTGCCGGTCGAGGGGGTTGAAACGACCATGAAAGCCGACATCCGCTGCTACGTCTACGCCGGCCACATCCAGTTCGTCGCGGCCCGCCTGTACCAGGGGCAAACCACCAACTTCAGAACGCCGGGCGGCGGTTTCGCGCCGGTTTTCGTGGCCTGAACGGTTAAAATCCGCCCATGAAAGTTTTCGGCATCGCCGGTTATTCCGGCTCCGGCAAGACCACCTTGCTGGAAAAGCTCATCCCCCAACTGACGGCGCGTGGCCTCAAGGTGTCGGTCATCAAGCATGCCCACCACGGTTTCGACATCGACCGGCCGGGCAAGGACTCCTACCGCCATCGCGAAGCCGGCGCCACCGAAGTGCTGCTCTCCTGCGGCGACCGTTGGGCGCTGATGCACGAGCGGCGCGACGAGGTGGAACCGACGCTCGACGAACTGATCGGCCATCTCTCGCCGTGCGACCTTGTGCTGATCGAAGGCTTCAAGCAGGAACCGGTACCCAAGCTCGAAGTCTACCGGCCGGAGAATGGCAAGCCGCCGCTCTTCCCCGAGCGCAGCGACATCGTCGCCGTCGCCACCGACGCCGCCATCGAAACCACCCTGCCGACGCTGCCGCTCAACGACTACGCGGCGATGGCCGATTTCGTCATGAACCACCTTCATTTGCAGGCCCGCCCATGCTGAGTTTTGAACAAGCCCTGGAAAAATTGCTGGCCGCCGCCCAGCCGGTCGAGGAAATCCGCTCGCTGCCGATTACCGCCGCTGCCGGCCGCGTTTTGGCCGTTTCTCAACAGTCGACCGTAGCGGTGCCGCCGCTCGACAACTCGGCCATGGACGGTTACGCCGTGCGTGTCGCCGACATCACCGCCGCCGGCGTCTGCCTGCCGGTCAGCCAGCGCATTCCGGCCGGCACGGTCGGCACCACATTGCTACCCGGCACGGCCGCCCGCATCTTCACTGGCGCCCCGATCCCGGCCGGCGCCGACGCCGTGATCATGCAGGAACGCTGCGAGCATGGTGAAAATGGTGTCGTTATCAACCACCTCCCGCGCGATGGCGAGAACATCCGCCGGGCCGGCGAAGACATCTCAGTCGGCGCCGAAATCCTCAAAGCCGGCGTCAAGTTGCGCCCGCAGGAAATCGCCCTGGCCGCCGCGGCCGGCCTGCCCGAACTGCCGGTCTATCGTCGCGTTCGCGTCGGCGTCTTCTTCACCGGCGACGAACTCGTCCAGCCCGGCGAGCCGCTGCCGCCGGGAGCCATCTACAACTCCAACCGCTACGCCCTGCGCGCGCTGCTCGAAGGCATGGGCTGCGAAGTCCGCGACCTCGGCGCCATCGCCGATTCGCTCGAAGCAACCCGCGACGCCCTTCGCCGTGCCGCGGCCGACAACGATCTGGTTCTGACCAGCGGCGGCGTCTCGGTCGGTGAGGAAGATCACGTCAAGCCCGCCGTCGAAGCCGAAGGCAGCCTGAACATGTGGAAGATCGCCATCAAACCCGGCAAGCCGCTCGCCTTCGGCGAAATCCGCAAGCCGGATGGCAAGGCCTGGTTCCTCGGCCTGCCCGGCAACCCGGTCGCCGCCTTTGTCACCTTCCTGACCATGGTTCGACCGTTCATCCTGCGTTTGCAGGGGGCGGTTAACGATTCGCCGCGCGTCCTGAACCTGCCGTCCGCCTCGGTGTGGGGCAGGGCCGATGGCGCCCGCCTCGAGTTCCTCCGCGCTTCGCTCAATGCCCAAGGCGCCGTCGAGCTGTACAAGAACCAGGGCTCGGCCGTCGTCACCTCGCTGTGCTGGAGCGACGGGCTGGTCCTCAACCCACCGGCCAATACCATCGCCGTCGGCGACACGGTGCGCTTTGTATCCTTCGCGGAGCTGCTGTCGTGAGCGTCAGAATCCTCTACTTCGCCGGCCTCAAGGAAGCCCTCGGCCTGCCCGGCGAAACCGTCGAATTGCCGGCCGGCATCGCCACCGTCGGCGGCCTGCGTGACTGGCTGGTCGGCCAGGGGCGCGACAAGCTGGCGACCGCCAAAAACCTGCGCTGCGCCGTCAATCAGGACATGGCGAAACTTGATGCCACAATAAAAGACGGCGATGAAATCGCCTTCTTCCCGCCCGTCACCGGCGGCTGAAAATAGAAAGAACATAAATGTCCATCCAATGGTTCCCGGGGCACATGACCCAGGCCCGCAAGAAAGCCGGCGAGACGCTGGCCGTGGCCGACGTCGTCGTCGAAGTCCTCGACGCCCGCCTGCCGCAGGCGAGCAGCAATCCGATGATCCACGAGCTGCGCGTCTTCCGTCAGCGCCCGTGCCTCAAGCTGCTCAACAAGGCCGACCTGGCCGACCCCGAAGCCACCAAGGCCTGGCTGGCCTATTTTGACGCCCAGCCCGGCGTCAAGGCCGTCGCCATTTCCTGCAAGAAAGCTAGCGACGTGGCGCGCATCCCCGGTCTCGCCCAGAAGCTGGCGCCGCACCGCAACGACGCCGTCAAGCCGCTGCGCCTGATGATCATGGGCATCCCCAACGTCGGCAAATCGACGCTCATGAACGCCCTGGTCAAGAAAAAAGTCGCCGCCGTCGGCGACCAGCCGGCGGTGACCAAGAGCCAGCAACGCATCGACATCAGCAACCGCCTGACCCTCTACGACACCCCGGGCATGCTCTGGCCCAAGATCGACCACCCCATCGACGGCCTCATGCTCGCCGCCAGCCACGCCGTCGGCGTCAATGCCTACATCGACGAAGAAGTCGGCATCTGGCTCGCCGACTACCTGCTTGAGGCTTACCCCAAGCTGCTCATGGCCCGCTACGGCTTCGCCACCGAAGGCATGGACGCCGTCGGCATCATCGAAGCCATCGGCAAAAAGCGCGGCTGCGTGATCAAGGGGCGGGGCGGCGAAATCGATATGGAAAGAGCCGCCGCCATCCTGATCCTCGACTACCGCTCCGGCGCCCTCGGCCGCATCAGCCTCGAAACGCCTGCCCTCCGTGCTTCCCGGCAAGCCGAGTTGAAGGCCGCGGGCAAACTGCCGGTGAATCCGGATCTTGCGGTCGACGACGGAAAAGACTGATTTTCAATTTATTTGCCGCTTCAAGACGCTGACTATTGCGGCATCTCAGCGGACTTGTATATAATCCGCGCCCTGTCAGCCGCAAGGCCGACAGTACCGTTCCTCGATAGCTCAGTCGGTAGAGCGCCGGACTGTTAATCCGTAGGTCCCTGGTTCGAGCCCAGGTCGGGGAGCCAAAAATACAAGCAAAAAAGCCCAGTTCAAAAGACTGGGCTTTTTGCTTTTCTGGCTGCTAGGGTTGTAGGCAGTTGTGTGAAATACGTAAATGACTCTGCCCCCTTTGGCTCTGATCCGTTGCCGGCCTGTAGTTCAAAGTGATCAGAGATATTTCGTTTTTCGAGCTTTTTTCCAGTCAACCGGAAGATTTACAAAAGCAAATGACTCCGATGCCATTGATCCTACATGCTCTACCAGTCTGCTGCGCCCCTTTGGATTTCTGCAGTCATTTGCTCCATTAAACCGCCTCTAATTTCAATCGTAATCTTTCCGTCTGAGTCCTTAATTGTCGTCATTGGTTCGCTGTCGGGTGTTGATCCCGCTACGTGGGTAAAAATCATGAGATCGCTTCCTGAACGGACAAAGAACATATGGCAGAAATGATTGGATTGTAGTGAGACCTCTTCGTGGATGTTGGCATTTAACACCGTTGATACAGGGTGCATTGGCAAGATAGTGTGAAATTGCTGATCTACCACTACTAAATTACCGTTGTTGTCTGCCGTGCGCACACTGCGGAGTAAAAGAATTTCTTCTAGGTATTGAATCGCCCCGGATTTGGTGGAGGCTCTAACTCTTGAGAAGATAGAGCCATGAAGAAGTCAGTTAAGTTCTCCCCCGAAGTCCGTGATCGCGCCGTGCGCATGGTTGCCGAAAGCCGTGCCGATCATCCGTCGCTGTGGTCAGCCGTTGAATCCATCGCCGCCAAGATTGGTTGTACGCCGCAGACGCTATTGACCTGGGTGCGTCAGCACGAACGAGATGCCGGCCAGCGCGAAGGGCTGAGCACGGCAGACCAGAAGCGCGTCAAGGAACTGGAGCGCGAAGTCAAAGAGCTCCGCAAGGCCAACGAGATTCTCAAGCTTGCCAGCGCGTTTTTCGCCCAGGCGGAGCTCGACCGCCGATTCAAGTCTTGAGGTACTTCGTCGACGAGCATCGTGATGCCTTCGGGGTCGAGCCGATCTGCAAGCAATTGCAGATTGCCCCGTCCGGCTACTGGCGCTATGTCACCCTGCGGCGAAACCCTGAACAGCGCAGCCAGCGAGTGCGACGTGATGCGGTGTTGGTGCCTGAGATCGAGCGCGTCTGGCAGGCCAACCTGCGGGTCTATGGTGCCGACAAGGTCTGGCGGCAACTGAACCGCGAAGGCATCGTGGTGGCCCGCTGTACGGTCGAGCGACTCATGCGACGTCAAGGTTTGCGCGGTGTCATGCGCGGCAAGGTGGTGCGAACCACAATCAGCGACAGCAAAGCGCCTTGCCCGCTGGATCGGGTCAATCGACAGTTCAAGGCTGAGCGTCCCAATCAATTGTGGGTCTCGGACTTCACCTATGTCTCGACCTGGCAAGGCTGGTTGTACGTCGCCTTCGTTATCGACGTTTTTGCTCGACGAATAGTTGGCTGGCGCGTCAGCAGTTCCATGCACACGGACTTCGTGCTCGATGCACTGGAACAGGCGCTGTACGCCCGCCAGCCGAATCCCGAGGAAGCCTTGATCCACCATTCGGACAGGGGCTCTCAGTACGTCTCGATCCGCTACAGCGAGCGACTGGCCGAGGCTGGGATTGAGCCTTCAGTCGGCAGCAAGGGGGACAGCTACGACAACGCCTTGGCAGAGACGATTAACGGCTTGTACAAGGCCGAGATGATCCACCGGCGGGCACCCTGGAAAACCAAGGAATCCGTGGAGTTGGCAACCCTGGAATGGGTATCTTGGTTTAACCACCACAGGCTACTTGAACCCATTGGCTATATCCCGCCCGCAGAAGCTGAGGCAAACTACTACAGGCAACTCGCCGATCAGGCCGCCATCGTGGCCTGACTTAAACCAACCGGCCTCCACGAAACCCGGGGCGATTCATATTGTTGCTTTAGGATCAGTTGTGGGGAAGAAAAAATGACTTTCCCTTTGATCACACATGCTTCCCAGAGTACATAGGTAATATCGCCAATCTTGCGGAAGGCCCCATCTGTATAAATGGCTGCCTCATACCCTCCTCCAAACATCGACAATAGCGTGGGTGTTGAATTTCCCCCATGTAGTTCAGTTCGAATTAGAGCGCTGTTAAGAAACGAAGATGTGCCTATCGCCAATTGAGCGGGACCAACAGTTCCTGTCGTAGCAATAGGTGGCATCGATCCAATTGTTTCTACGAACTGTTTCATAGCAGAGCGACCTGTTCCGGCAACTGCCACCAAGCCAAGCTTGTCGCCAGTGAACGTATATTCCGCTTCGTACCAAAACTGTTTGAAATTCTCGCGCCCTTCCAGTACCCATCCAACAACACTTACAGGATACTGCTGAAGATCTGTGTTTTGTTCGAGATAAGAAAGGATGGCGCCTGCAGTTAATGCCTCCCGCTGAGACATTTCTCTTAAATCAAATATTAGTGACTTGGCCCCTATCCAAGAACCCGCCCAAGCTATGGCGCAAGAAGGACTAATGAGGACAACTTTCTGGGCTAGCCCTGTAATAGCCCAGTCCGAATTCCCGAAAAAATCTCCTACGTTACCTAGCGCAGGCACCGCGATATTCCGTTTGTTATTTTGGGTGGCTTCCCCCGTAAGCAACAGATCGCCGAAAAGAACAGGACAATTTTGAGTGCTAAAAGCTGCAATTAAGGTCACACGGAAAGTCTCCGACTATATGAATTAAATGGCAATAGCGACAGTTAGCTTATGAGAAATAATAGTGGGACACTGGGTCAAAAGGGCGCAGCAATATAAGGGACGCGGTTTTACTGAGGTCTGGTTGCTTTGGCTTTTCCATCGCCTCTACCCTATTTCAATTTCGGCCCATTTTTCCGGTTGACCGTGAGATTCGGCCAATCAGCAATAATAAGGGTCAGACTCCTATTTTCGCTTTGCCAAGCTCAGCATCCCAAACCTTCTCGTGAACCCAGTTGCGCAAGGACTCCCGCATCTCTGGTGGTAAGCGACTTGCCCCCTTGAGGATCAAGTTTCCGAGAAGGTCTTCACGTTCGTTGACAGCGTCGGCGGCGAGCATTGCGGACCCCGGGTTGTCGGCCAGGAGGACTTCCAGGAGTTGCTCGGCCTGGCGGATGTCCTTGTCGGATTTGGTTTTCTCACCGACTGGACGTAGTTGGGAAACGGCCAGTTTGTGAAGTGTGAACCTCGCTGGGTCCGGCACTTTTACCGGGATTCCTGCGCCGTTGAGGACCACGGCGTCCTGCGTTTGGTTGAGAAGGTAGTCCATGTAAGGAAGCGGCATGGCGTGAACGGAGAAGCGCTCGATGAGCACGGGTGCTCGCTCTGTCGCCGCGTGTTGTGCGGTCAAGAATTCGATCTTGAAGCCGTCGGGGGCGATCAGGTTGAAGGGGGGGGCGCTTGGCAGCAGTTGTGGCGGCCACTTGAGGGCCGGCTCGGCTAGCCGAAGATCGTCGGGTATTGAGCGCTGGAGGCCGATGTCGAGTTCGCGCTCCAGGGAGAAGTCCATGTCGCTCGTTCGCATCAGGGCCGATCCGAAGGAGACTCCCAGCATGTTTCCGTAGCAAGCGAAGGCAAAGGAGCCAACGAGGACGCCGCCGGCGTCAAACAGGCCGGCCTGGCTCATGCGAGACAACAGTTTTGCCGGGCGCCCTGGCTCGAGATGGGCACCACCTACGCCCAACATGGCAACGAGTCGTTTGCGCGCGTCGCTCAGGCCTGCGGCATCCGACTGCGCTGTCCGCCACTGGTCTATTTTTGCCAGCAGTTCGTCGGATTCCCTGCCCAGCGAGATTTGCCGCCGTTGCCCGTCGACCTGGGGTGTCTGGTAGTACCAGTAGATTCGGCCATTGACGGTTTTTTTGGTGAATGCGCCGCCCGGTGGCAGTCGGCCGGTATCCCCGCAGGCACGGTCCTTGAGGTCGGCGTACAAGGTGGCGCAGGTTTCAGAAAGTCGTTTCATGGCGAAATTATACGCACGTAATTTATAAGTGAGTATAAATTCCTGGGGCATCCGATTTCAATTTTGGCCATTTTTTCCGGTTGACCGTGGCAACCGGAAATCCTCGGCTATGGCGCCGTCTGATTCAGCGCTGGCCAGATTCGCCAATGCCCGCAGGCCGAGCGGGCGCGGCGTTCGGAGTTGTCCCAGCCGCCTCCAACGCAAAGGCCTTCCGAGGTTTCGGCTTCGATGATGACGGTTCCCGGCTCGTTGCCGGGTTGGCGCCAACCGCGCCAGCGTTCGCAACTGGCGCAGCGTTTGCGTTCTATTGCCTGGCTTAACAAGTCTTCGCGGCCTTGCAGGAGGCGATGGTTTGCGTTGCCGGGACGACCGGGCCGCCGGCGCCTATCCAGCCCTTGATGCCGCTCTTGACGTTGTAAACCGTGGCGTAGCCGGCTTGTTGCGAGAGGAATCGGCTGACGGCCTTGGTCCGGTTGCCGCTGCGACAGATGACGATGACCGGCTCGTTCGGTTTGGCGATGGGGTTTACTTTTTCGAGCCAGCCGGCCGCATCGGCGCGGCCTTTTTCGTCGAAGAAGGTGAGCAGCTTGCTGCCGCTGACGATGCCGGTTTCTTCCCATTCCGATTGCAGGCGGATGTCGACGACGGGGACGCCGCTTTGGCGCAGTTTGTCGAGCTGGGCGTTGTCGATGTCGATCTCGTTTATCAGAAAACGCTGATTATAGACTTTATGTTCCCTTGGCCAATGGACCGCATCGGCGGCTGCCTGGTTCCCGTCCGCATGGGATAATCCCCCCTTTTTCCGGGGCTGCCATGGCGCTCAAATCGACTATTTTCAAGGCTGAGCTGCAGCTTGCCGACCTCGACCGTTCGCATTTTGGCGACTACACGCTGACCATTGCCCGTCACCCTTCGGATTTTCCCGACCGACAGTTACAAAGTGTCAATTGATGCAGCGGCACTGTCGTTGCGTTAATGGCTTTCAAATCGCACTGAACCTGAGTTAGGATCGTTGGGGGTGATCAAGCTAGATGGCAATTAAGCGAAGCGGAATGTCATCGGTTCTACTAGCGTTGTTGTCACTAGAAGGACTAATGTCAAACCCCGAAATGGGATGGATCCCGACACTTAAGGCCAAGGAAGAGGCCAGCAGGTTATCCACTAGACATTGCTGTTCATTGTCGTTAAAACAGCAATTGCCGTGGAAACGACAACGCTATTGGGATCGCTTCTCAAAGCGTTCGACAAATGAGGTAAGCGAGACGTTGAGCGCAGAGCACCATGCTGCAAGCTCCACAAGATCCAGCCGGCGCTCCCCGCGTTCGCACTTGCTGACGAATGACTGGGTGGCATTCAGTTTGGTCGCGATATCCTCTTGGGTCTGTCCACTTTGCATTCGAGTTTCCCGTAGCAAAGCAAGAAAACGTTCGTATTCGGAAGAATGAATAGATTTTTCCATCGGCACACCAGAGAGGAATGCCGGGAGGTTGCAGTCCTGATTCGAATAGTCCAAAATCGACTATTTTGTCTAGACAGTTCCCTCGCATTGCTGTGTGCCAACATCTTGTAAAACTAACCATTGAAATAGCGTTTTCCAATCAATTGCGCATCCCTGAGAGGAGAGCGCAATGACTGAGGTGCGAGATGTTTCGGCGCGCCTGTCCGAACTAGCGGCTTATGCCGAGCGGGAGGATTGGCTGTATCAGGCAGAACTTCAACTGGCTGAGGAATTTTCTGCTGTTGCTAAGGCCTTTTCCCAGGCCAACTTAGGAACGGAAATCATCTGCGAGAACTACATTGGTCAAGACTCCGTGGTCAGACGTAGCGCACGCAGTAGCCTCCTGAGAACCATCAAGACAATCGAGAAGTCACTGGATAGGTTACAAGCAATAAAACCGACGTACAAAATATGGGATCAGGTGCCTGACTACTTTGCCCCCTCAAACCCAGCACAAACGTTCTTTGCGTCCGAAATTATTCGGCGCAATCTACAGACCTAAGGAGAAATAATGTCAAACATGCAGCAAAGATTTCATCTTCTCGGTCGAACCTGCTGTTGATTTTTCCCGGACTCACGGGTTTAGGCAGAATTCCGACTATCGCGAATTTCGATCATGCAACCAAGGGATTTTGACGTTAAAGCACTTATCGCACCGATAAAACTTTCTGGAGCATCATCGCAATATATTGCACCCCGTGGTCTTTTGAGCGTCGCTTATGCCACGCCAAGTGCAACGGAAACCCATCCACCGGCAAAGGTGCCTCAAAAACGGCATGCGTTTTTCCCAATCGGCTGGCAGGTATCGGCGAGGCAATAAGGAAATGTAGTCCGAAGCCAATAAGACGGCGGGTACGGTTAAAAACGATGGAACTACCAAGCCAATGGTTCTTTGATGCCCCAGCTGGTTCAGTTTTGCATCCAAAGGGCTACTGGTATCACCATGGCCAGATACCAGCACGTGTGGGTATTCAAGCCATTGGGTTTAGCTGAATTGCTGCGCAGCAGGATGAAGCCCAGGACTTGTTTGGGATCGCTCTGGTTGCAGAAATGTTGCTGGTGATATGATCTTTGCCTAATCTCTTGAGAGGCAAAAATGCCCGAAAAAGAAAGAAGTCTGTCGCCATCAGAGTTTATGCGCCAACTGCGTCCTGAACTCTACTCAGATACGAGCGATCGTACGACCTACCTGCTTGACTCAACGACGCTTGAGTACTGCCTCGACACCATCACTGCTCGCAACCAGACTCACGATTTCGAGATCTTTTGTCGCAAGTTGTGTGAGCGCACGATTTGTCCAAACCTGAAACCTGCTTCCGGGCCTGAAGGGGGTGGGGACAGCAAGGCTGATACCGAAACTATTCCGGTCGCTGACGAGATCGCAACTCTTACCTATGTGGGCGAACCGAATTCCGGTAAGGAGCGCTGGGCTTTCGCCTTCAGCGCTAAGAAAACGTGGGCGGAGAAAGCACGCAACGACGTGGTAGGCATCGTGGAGACGCAACGGGGCTATCAGAAGGTCTATTGCGTTACCGCACAGTTCGCCCGTGCGAAGGACCGCGCTCGGGTTGAGGACGAACTCACCAATAAATATGGCCTGACCGTCACCATTCTCGACCGGAGCTGGATTGTTGAGCAGGTCGTTGGTGGTGATCGTAGAGATCTCGCTTTTAACTACCTTGGCGTTGGACAAGAGATTGCCGACGCACGCCGATTGGGTCCGACGGACTATTCTCGCTTCCGGCAGCTCGAAGATATCGAGAAGTTGATCGCCAACCCGGATGCATTTGCCGGGATGGAAATGCAGCGCGCGACAGAGGCTTTGGTTGCCGCCAAGCTGTCGCGTAAACTGGAGCGTCCGCGAACAGAAACGGACGGGCGGTTTGCACGCGCAGTTCGATTGGCTGAACGAGATGGCACTTTCCGTCAGAAGCTCGAAGCAAACTACGAAGGGATATGGAGCGCCTTCTGGTGGTTTGACGATGTCGCGCACTTGAACGCTAGCTATGATGCCTTCGAGAAGCTGGTTATCGACACGGATCACGCCAAGAATCTTGAGCTTCTGTGTAACTTGGCTCAACTGCTGTTCAACTCGGTTATACATCAGAATTTGACTGCCGATGAGGCCAGGCTGGAGGAGCGCATCGCTCGACTGAGCGACAGGTTGAAGGCAATAGTGGCGGACAATGAGCGTCCGAACAATGCTCTTGAGGCACGAACCTCCCTGCTCGTTCTTGAGGTCAATCAAGCGGTGCTCATGAAAGATCCTCAGCGGCTCAGCTCACTTTGGCCGCAGTTTTCAGAGGTAATCAAGCATGCAAATGGTCTTGGCGAATTTGCTGCCGAGCGCTTGACCAAGATGATTGAGGTGTTTGGCAACGTCGCGGGAAAGGATCAGGGCTATACCCGCCTTGTCGACGATGTGGCGGCGTTCGTGTCGGAGCGCACCGGCGAAGCTCAGGGGGCGCTAGTGCTCCTTAGGCGTGCTCAGCAACTCGATTTCGAAGACAACTTCGAAATGATCAAATTGCTGGGCAAGGCCGCGCGACAGCTCACCAAGAAGGAGTATGCCGATGCACTGATCGAGGCACTTCAACTACTCACGCTTGCCTATCGTAGTGCCGGTCTGCTATGGGCCGCACGCGCAACCTGTATTTTTGCAATGGCTTCGATATTCATCGAGGCTGAAGAGGACAGCGATCTTCCGGCCTCAGTTGTGCCCACGGTTATGATGCTTGCTTGGATCGCTGTCGAACTTCGACATTTGCCGGACTCCCTCGAAGCCATTCGGTTGGTTCGAGGTTGTGCGGAAGGGCTTCCGCTCGACGACGCCTCTAAAGAGCGTGTCGCGAAGCGCCTTATGGAGTTCGATCTCATTCTAGGCAGCCAAGTGCTGAACTTCACGTCAGCGGAGCTTCAACAAGTTGTTCAATTGCCCGATGTTCTTGAGCGGCTCGGCCTGCATCAAAGTCGAAATTCTCTGCTTTACGCGCTCGGCCATGAGACAGTGCTCCGCGAGGAGGGCTCATTACCGGAGGAGGAAACTCCAGCGAGCATTGCAGAATTCTTCACATTACTCGCTAGTCAACCGGTATCCGACAATTTGCATGGGCCAGTCGTCTTTAACGAGTCAGAACCGCACGCTTATGTGTCGAGAGTGCTTGGCATGCAGGTCGTGGTTCACCACCAGAGTTCGGAGACCTCGATCCTTGTAGCGGAGTCGGTTGTTGGAGCCATCGAGACGCTTTTTGCGACGGCTCCAGAGGTTGGCGCTACTGCGCACACTGAAAACTTCGGTATCTGGATTCAAGAAAACGCCGATGTGCTTGAGCCTGACTTCACGGTCGACCAGGAGCGAATGGCTGCGACTGTCAACTGGCCTGCCGGCTTGGTGCCGGCAACATACGGGCGACAAGATGAGGTTCAGCGGACATTGATTGGTTTGGCTGCGACGATCTTCGCTGCTACTTGTTTCGTGAAGGATATGCAGCAAATGCTCGAACGCTTCCTTACGAACGAGGCTGTGCTTGATCGGGTTTCGATGATTGTTGTTGTCGGGAACAGTCGCCAACGCATCTTCAAGAAGGCTGTATCAAAGCTCAGTGATTGGACTCAGTTGGTGACGACGTCATTCCCTCTGGAGTCAACACGCCCGAGTATCTGTCGCCGCGCATTGGGTTCTGCTGAGGAGGATGACGATGGTAAGGCAGCCGATAGGCGTAGCCCGCTTCCGCCGAAAGATCATCGAGACCTCGGTGTCCGATCAGTCATCGATTTACATCTTTGGAATCGCGCAGGGTGGACTGGGGCCGCATTTGCTGATTGGGGGCCGGCTTATCCGCCTGCGATTGCCCTGATGTTTACGGATGAGGATGCCGCAAGGAAGATCTTTGAGCGCTGGCGCGAACGTTTTGGGGAAATCGACAGGGAGGAAGATATCTATATCGCAATCGTGCGTGGTGTCTCCACTGAACATCCAGCTCACTACCGCGTACTTATCACCTCACGGTTGCACTCCGAAGATGAGCGTTTAGGCGATCGCATATTGACGGTTGCTTCACGAATTCAGACGATGCATGCGGAATCCGACGTTAACCTTGTGCGCTTTCTCCGCTCGTATGAGCAGTCTCAAGCTTACTTGCTCGTGCCGGCTGTCTTGGGAGGAGGCGGATCGCCGGAGTTTCTTTTGAAGCTTTCCATTCTGAAGCGGAAGTTGAGTGTAAAGAAAGCTTCAGAGGTGAAGGAGCATGATCTCGAAATGATGGCAATCAGGCCGGAACATTAGCGCGATTAAGCTGGGAGATATTTTTGCTTCAGATTGCCACTGGTAAGCTGTTCACCAGACCTGCCAGCAGGGAAAATCGCTTGCGCGGCATGCTTTATACGAATGCCATCTTCACAAGAGAGGATGCCGTCGAAACAGCCCTTGGGCGACTATTTCCGTCATCGAGCTATTCAATACGTCCAAGTGTTTTAGTCTATGAGTTCAGTGAGCGAATTGAGGATGAAGAACACGGACCTGGAGTACTTGTCTCCTCCGGTGTCGAACCTTATCTCCAAGACTATTCGGTGGTGGTTTGCTTCGCACTGAACTGCGTTTGTACGCCCGATATTGATCTGGTCAGGAGGCTGACGACCGGGCAGCGCGGACTGGCAACAAGGGTCGCTCCGCAGACCCTTGTTCGTCGATTCTTCGATGGGGAGGTCTGGTGCAAGCCAGATGAGCTGAAGTTTCTGGAAGAGTTTGTTGAGAAGCTCATCGGACTGCCACGACGCACCTTTCTGGGCGTTATGCGCGCACTTCGAACCTACGTCAACGGAATGCACCGCATTGCCGATGATCTGGAACTGGCTTACACATTACTCGTTGCTTCCGTGGAGTCGCTCGCCCAGGACTTTGACGGACACGAGAGCGACTGGGATTCGTTTGACGAACGCAAGCGCACTGCGGTCGATGAGGCGTTGTCTGGGGCTGACGAAGGGATTGCGCAGCGCGTCAGGGAGGCGCTACTAAGGGTTGAACATGTCGCGTTGGCACGTCGCTTCCGAGAGTTTACGGTGGCCCACACCCCGTCTACATACTTTCGTCAGCCTTCCGACTCTGCCAATGGCTCTTTGCTAGGGCGGTCGGATCTCGCAGAAGTGCTCGGTACGGCATACCAATCGCGATCCAAATATGTGCACCAACTCCGACAGCTACCGGATGCTGTGACATTGGGGCACGGCCACGGCGAGACCGCCATCGAAGACCGGGCCACGCATCTGACGCTTCAAGGACTGTCACGTTTGATGCGTAGTGTCATCATCGAATTCGTTGTGCGTCAGCCAACTGTGCTGCATGAGCCATACAACTACCACCTGGAGCGAAGCGGCGTTGTTCAAGTGCGCATGGCGCCGCAATTCTGGGTCGGTCGCGCTGAGGGTGACATCACGAAAGCTGGTCGTGACAAACTGGAAGGGTTCCTGCAGCAGCTCGCATCTTGCCTCCTCAGGGAGCCTGACGCGGTCGTGACTGATTTGAGGCCCGTGCTGGCAGTCGCCTGTGAGGTTGTCCCTCGGCTGGAGAAGCGCCTCAGGTTGCCCTACTTGGCTTTGCACGCTCTGTTCAATATGCATGTGGCGAAGCAGGATTTGGCTGCGATGCCATCTGCAATCGAGATATTAATTCAGGAGGAACTGGGAGAACCCTCCTCGGAAGCGCTGATTGCTCACGCACTGGTTGGACAAACCGTGCAATGGTCCTTGGAAGTTCATCAAGTGGCTCTGAACACCTACTTGCGTCGACGCGCCGCTGCGAATGGTTTGAGATTCCCTCGACTGTTTGAAGCCGCAATTGCCTTGGAGTTGGCCGAACGACTTCGATGTGCTGGCGATATGGACGGATGCCGCGGTGTTGTGGCGCTCGCAGTGGAGAACCATCCCGGACACACTGGCTTGTTAGCGGCCGAGACCAATTTGCTGCCCGCTGTTCCGATTTGCTGGCGCGATGTCATGCTGCCTTCTCCCGAACAACCACAGCAGCAAAGCGCTTAGCACCTGATAACCATTGATAGCACCACAAGAAGAATCATGTCATTCGACTATCTAGCAGCTTTCCCCATCCCGATTCATGTCATGCCACCAAGGCTGCGCGGCTTGCTGGAGCCCGTCGGTTTGTCGCCAAGCCAATTCGTAGAGGTGGCTTCCATGCAGGAATCCGATCCGCATGGAGAGCAAGCGGAGCACCTGCATTTGCTGATGGCGGTCGTTCCTGGGCTTGAGGGTGACCCCATCGAAGTTCTATCTGAGGCAGGCAATGGCGTAGTCGAGTACTCAGTTCCCGCCGGCGATAAACGTGGCTGCTCTGCCGAGTTTTCTCCGTCGATATCGGGCCATGACTATGTTGTCGCGGCGTGGGGTGACGGCTCGTTCTACACATTCAATTTAGCCGAGAAGGTTTGGATGATGCTCGGATTGACTCCCCGCTGCGTCGGCAACGATCAACAACGTCTGGTCTACGATGATTTGGGGCTTCCGGAATTTGGTGTGGCCGAGGGCGAGGTGTCCAGTGAATACCAATGGAACTTGAAGAGGTCCGTTAGCTGGCGCATGTCGAATGAATACCTCCGTCGCTACCTTTGGCTGCGTGGCGCTCGGGGTATCCGAGTCTTCTACTACTCGGCCCAGCTCCCAGATGTGCCAGAAGTCCGCGCGATCATGGGAGGTGAGTCTCATGCAGTCCGCAAGCCTGCCGAAGGGAATGCTTGGTATGAACTGGACATCCGTGAGCACAAGGGAGGGCTTCTTTTGCAGCTATGGGCTTCGGTCGAGGCAGTGATACCAGAGCTCTGTCCAGAGCAGACTGCTGAAGGCATTCTGTGGCCCGGCGATGACCAGCCTATGACACACGCGCGTGCGAACGCACTGGTAGACCAAACGCTGGTCTATCTTGATGACCGTTTCCTCCAGAAGTATGAACAAAGCGCCTTCTACGACTCAACCCCAACTCATGTATGGGGGCAGTGGTACTGCAGCCCGTCATACAGGGGGCAGTGGAGTTTCACTGAATGCCGGCGGGTTGGACGAAATCTGGTCCAAGTACCGATGCGTGAGCTGTACAAGCCGAAGCCGGATCGCGAGATTGTGCGTGCCCGATCATTCGCCGTTGATCCGGCCGCCTTGGCACACGTGGACCTGAATGAAGAGCATGTGGTTGCTAAGGTACAGAGGCTGCTCGACGTGCTTCTACGATTAGGTGACGCCCTGTCCGCACTCGGTGCAACGGTGGGGCTGGCAAAGTCGGCTGCAGACCTAACTGGCTTTGATCACGCAGAGGTGGCGGCAAACGGTTGGTTGGCCTATCCAGCACTTAGCCGGTTAGCACAGGTCGCACCATTGGACATGACACAACAGATGTTCTTGGCTCGCTGCAAGAGCTTGCACGAGGTGTGGCAGCGCGTTCCAAATGGCTATCTCAAGTCATTGTTGGAACACGCTGGGTGTCCGCGAGCGGCTGTCAGGGATCTCGGAAGCCTTAAGCTGATGCAGGCGCTTTTAAATGTCATTGAAAGGCTGAATGCCGATGAAGAGGCAAGTGATGCATTTGCCTCAGCCAACGAACCTGAGGGCTGGAATGATCGTAATAAAGCTATGGCGCCTTTGTTTTTAAACAACGACCTAAGAATCGCCGATGCTCACGAGACGATGGGAGAGTGCCTGACGACCCTACAGATGATGGGTTTCGACACTGCGAATGTTAATGCAGGCTATGGACGGGCACTTGATTTTGTTTTGAACGGAGTTGTCATCTCTTTGGCGACCGTGGCCGACTCCGTCAATAGTCTCTTGAGCCGGAACTGAATAACTTAATCGCATTAAGATGGTCGATACATGCGATCGCGCCGCCAAAGCTCTCCAGCGAGTGCGGCGATCATAGAGTGGGTGAGCACGTTCTCGACGTATGAGGACGGGTGGCGAGGGCAGCGCGGTAGTCAGGCATCATGCCGCCTTCTTTGTCGGTTCCGGTTCTTCCCTTGGTGCCGACGCTTCGATCCGCTCACGGAGTTCCTTCCCAGCCTTGAAGTGCGGTACCCTCTTTGCGCCAACCGCCACCT
>PHCF01000211.1:0-1298 GCA_002842145.1 Betaproteobacteria bacterium HGW-Betaproteobacteria-6
ATATGCGGCCTGGGCAATCTTGTGCGATGCGGCGAGCTTGGGGAGAATCTGGCGATAAGCCAATTTTAGCGGCTAAAGTGTTTAGCTATTGTTTAGCTAAACCGCTTGACTATTAGGGCTTTATGCCCTACTCTACACATTAGAGAGCGCAGAATGAACACCAACAGGAGGATTGATCTATGCGTTGCCAAATGCAGCACGTTGATTTTAACGACCAGGACAAAGCAGAGCGTTTTTTCGATGCGATGGAGGTCGAGAATCACGAATACGTTGCGATGATTGCAAACACGCCAACAACAGGTATGTATCGCGTCAAGTGGGGTGAGCACAAACGCGAACCGCAGACGCTCACGGACGTACTGCGAGATATAAACAGCGTGTTTGACGATCGCGAGATGGAAGCGCGTCAACAATACGATGCTGACTGTGCTTTGCGGGGTCGCGAGATTGCCGCTGATGAGTCGGCGGCGGCGGCCGGGCTTACGGGTCGCGAGGCACGGGTGTATTCGCTTGGATTTTCAGGCGCAAGCGCGAAGTTCGTAAATCCTCGTGCCGAGGGCCTTGAGCAGATATTTCGTGCCGGACGGCTGGCCTGGGCCACGCCAGAGGGTCAACGGGCGGCGCGTGCAGCAGCAGTACGTGCACGATCAATCATTCCGTACGAAGGCCCATCAATGCTGGGGCTGGGTTTATAAAGCCAAATCATGGCGCATACAGGAGGTTTTGATGAACACAGCAATCATCACTGTGACAGTCTGGAAGCCACACGGCACGTTCCACGTCAGCGCGAATCAGAGCACATCTGAATGTGGCCGCAAGGTTCCGTTCAAGACTGTGCATGCGAGAGGAGCAGAGGCAGCAGCGGCGGAGGCAATGCGACTTGCGATCAAGTCCGCTGGCGAATATATCATTTTTGCCCCCCGCGAAGTTCTTACGCACATCCCAGTCATGTTGCGAAGCAGGTTTTTTGATCAGCACGACGATGGATAAGCCAATTTTAGCGGCTAAAGTGTTTATATGTTGTTTAGCTATACCGCTTGACAATTAGGACGTTATGCCCTGCATTGTACATTAGCACTATAGGAAGTAAAGCGGCCATGACCAGCACATCCGACCTGCGTCGTTCCATGGGTTCCACTCTCAATTCTGCAACGCCCGCCAGACGGCCAGGGGGCACGCTTTCTCGCGTGGCGCACACGGTGGTAAAGGGCTTGTGGATCACCACTGCACTGTTGTGGCCTGTTCTTCGCTGGGTGATTTCCATTGAGGTGTTCTTGCAGATGCTGCGTGCCATGTAC
>PHCF01000211.1:1467-3704 GCA_002842145.1 Betaproteobacteria bacterium HGW-Betaproteobacteria-6
AACATGAAACTCGCAATCAATGCGGTTGAAGACACGTTGGCGGCTGCCTTGGCGGCGTTCAAAAGCGAGAATAGAAGCTCGCCGCATGGCGCATCGACCCGGATGCTGTGAATAGCGCTACCAAATGCGCCACCCTGATTGCCGACGCTCTCGACCTTATGGAAGACGCGCAGCTAGTTGCCGAAGCGGCTTCCGGTGACGACGGTACTTTCTATGTTATGTACGCGTCGGAGTAGGAGTAACTGACAGCCACAGACAGTAACGAGAGCGACGAGCGTGTGTGTGTGCTGAATAGCATATATCCGTTGATATTCGTATTGCGTTTAGCTAAACTATCCGTGGTTTGGCGGTGTCAGCCGCCACTTTTTCACCAATCGGAGTAACTGTAAATGGGTGTTCATCATGAAGAAGAAACGGCTCACCGCAATCGAATTTCAGCGAGCACTGTCCGGCTTGAACGTGGGGGCGAAGACCATCGAGATTGCACGGGGCGTGCTGGTCGATGGAAAACCACAGGTGGAGTTTGTGCAGGCGCTGGGCTTGTCAAAGGGAGCGGTGTCACAAGCGGTCAATCGGGTGTGGGGAGCCGCGAAACCGGAGCTGCCAGCCGGCTGCGAGCGGGTCAACGTCGTGCTGCCGGAGCACCAGGCCTACATCGTCCGGCAATGGGAGAAGGACGGCACCAAGCGGAGGGGGCCATGATGAAGACAATTGTTATTGCCAATCAGAAGGGCGGGGTAGGGAAGACGTCGACGATTGTTCACTTGGCGTTCGACTTCGCTGAACGCGGACTGCGGGTTGCGGTGATCGACCTCGACACCCAGGCGAACGCATCATTCACGCTACAGGCGTACCAAATGGATTGCAGCGCCAGCGACCTATTTACGGCGGGAACTGCGGCGTTGAAGGCCGCGCTGGGGGCATTGCCGGCGGAGCCGGCGCTACACCTGGTCGCGTCTGACGCTAATTTAGCCGACATCGAGGGCTTGGGGATGGCGGCGGCGAGTGCAGCGTTTCGCGCCCATATTGCAGTGCTTGCGGATGCCGGGTTTGATGTGGTGCTGATTGATACGGCACCATCGCTGGGCGTTGGTATGGCTGCGGCGCTTTATGCGGCGGATGCCGTGTTATCGCCAATTGAGCTGGAAGCATACAGCATCCAAGGCATCGGGCGCATGGTGACAGCGATTGCAAACGTGCGTCAGGCGAATCCGTCTTTGCGCTTTCTTGGCATGATGCCGAGCAAGGTGGATTCGCGAAATCCGCGCCACTTGCGCCATCTTGCAGAGCTGCGTGAGCTATACCCTGATGATGTGCTGCCGACCAGCATTGGTCTGCGCAGCAGCATTGCTGATGCCCTAGCGTCGTGCGAGCCGGTGTGGCACAACCGTAAAACAGCCGCCCGCAAAGCGACGAAAGAAGTGCGCGCTGTTGCGCAATACGTGATTGATCAAATGGAGATTGCCCCGTGAACACTGTAATCAAGCCGTCCGCAAAACGCACAACGAAGGCCACCGGAGCGGGCCTTGGCCTTGATAGGCTCGGCGGCTCCTTGTCCGATCTGCTGAAAACGCCCGTCAAGTCGGCTGCGGCCGGGCTTCCGCTCGCGTTGCCGCTCGACCTGATCGACGAAGACCCGAATCAACCGCGAGGGTCTGAAAACCCCGGATTCTCTTCGGAGAGCATCGCCGAAATTGGAGCGACCATTGCGCTGCGCGGTGTCAAATCGCCAATTTCCGTGCGCGAGAACCCGGACTGTGCAGGACGGTATTTGATCAACCACGGCGCACGCCGGTACCGGGGCTCGGTGTGGGCGGAAAAAACGACGATCCCAGCGTTTGTCGATAACGACTACAACAACGCAGACCAGGTGATCGAGAACCTACAGCGCGATGCGCTGACTGCCCGTGAAATTGCCGACTACATCGGGCGCGAGCTGGCCAAGGGCAAGAAGAAAAACCAGATCGCGAAAGACATTGGGAAGTCGGCCAGTTTTATCTCTCAGCACGTCACGTTGCTGGACCTGCCAGAACCTATTGCCGTCGCATTCAACGCCGGGCGTGCGAGCGATGTGACGGTGATCAACGAGCTGGCCACTGCCTATAAGCAAAGCCCTGCTGATGTGAGTGAATGGCTTGCTGATGAGGCCCAGGAGTTGACGCGTGGGTCTGTCAAGCTTCTGCGTGATTACATTGACGACAAGCGCAACGGAGGGGACTCTGAGACAAGCGCAGACG
>PHCF01000061.1 GCA_002842145.1 Betaproteobacteria bacterium HGW-Betaproteobacteria-6
CCTCCACGCCGCCAGCGGCCAGGTCAGCCTGCAAAGCCAAAGCGGCAAAACCACGGCGGCGGCAGACAAGAAAGTCACCCTCGCCAGCACCACCGGCAAACTGAATGCCAGCGCCAAGAGCCACATCCTCGCCACGGCGCAGGGCGCCAGCCTGAAGATCGAAGGCGGGAATATCAGCCTGCATGCGCCGGGCAAGGTGGAATTGAAGGCGAGTCAGAAGAATTTGACCGGGCCGGCGAGTGCCAGTGCGGCGGGGGTGAGTTTGCCGAAGGCTGGGGAGTTGAGTGCCTGCCCGAGCAAATTGGGGAAGGCGTGTGCACAAGGCACCAGCGCAATTTAAGAGAGAAATGTTCTTGGCAAGTACCAATCAATTTGCGGCAACACTGCGGGAGCAATTCGATCGCACCCAGCCGCTCTATTTGCTTATCGATCCAATCGTCGGCGATTTTTTGCCGCAGCCTGCTTTCTCGCCGACCGACGATGCCAAATCTGTTCGTAGTGCTCGGGAAAAGGCATTCGACCGTTCTGTATTTCCAATTAATTTGTCGCCCGACATCAATCTGCCGCCTTCCCTTCACCCATACCTCGTGGCAATGGCTTCGTTCGACGATCCCTGGATAGCCGCCAGCCAAGAGTTAGCCGGGGCGCAAAACGAAAAAGCTTGGGCGGCAGGTTTGGCAGGTGATGGCTGGGCCGTTTCCAAAGTAGGCGGCTGGTTGCAGTCGGCGATGCCGGCCCAAGCACTGGCTGCCAAATTGGCATGCTGGATGCGACTCGATACGGAAGTCAGAACCGAAGCCAGATACCTTCGTCTGGCCGATAGTCGTGTGCTCGCCCTACTGGCATTTGTCCTCGGTCGCGAACGGTTTGTTGGGGCGATGGGCGGTTTGCGGCTATGGTTTTTCATGGACGCATACGGCCGGCTGGATTCGCTCGACAACAAGGCCTCGGGCGATGCCGCGAACGAGTCTGCGGGGCTTCTCCGTCTAGATAAAAGGCAATGGCAAATTATGCAGAACGGCGCAGCCATTCATGGTGCCATTGCCAAAGCCTGGGGAGAACGGCGAAAAGATGGGGGGGGCGAAATTACCTTTCCAGCCGAAATTCCATACGCCGCCGCAGCGGTCGCCGCTGACGCCTTTTCCGTTCTGCCGCAACCATCACTTGCCTGCACGACGCCGGAAGATCGTTGCACGGCTATGGCTCTGGCTCTGCTGCATCCGGGCTGGGCAAGCCAAGTTGATGTGAAACGCCATCTGGCAGAAAACGCCGACGAATACGCCCTGGCCGATCTCGGCCAGGAACTGCACGAAATTCTGACATCGGCGGCTGTAGCCGATCCGGTAAAAGCAACTCTCGGGAACAACAATGAGCACTGACTCTTCTGATAACTGCGCTGACTGCCACAAGAGCTGCTTCAGCCTGCTGCTGCTTCGCCCCAGCCCCATTGCAAAATCGCAGGCGTCCGGGCTGATTCCCCTTGGTGCCCCCGGGATCATTAGCGATCATTCTTTGGTTGCCGGGCTGGTCCCGGCGCGGGAACCCACCGAAAGCCGTTACGCCTTGCGCCTGCTGCGTGAAGGCTATGTCTATATCTATATCCCCAAGGTGCCGAAAGGCTTCAAAAGCAATTGGCTGATTTACCGGGTGATGAATAACGGCGACCTGATTCCGCAAGGCAACCCGATATTCGATCAAAATCCTTACAAGGCATGTTCGCGAGATGGGCACAATTCTGCCGGGATGAAACTGCTCGAAATCCCCAAAGCCGATTTGCTTGTCGGCAAGACTCTGTGGATCGCCTATAGTGCCAACCTCTGGAACGACACGCTGCTCAGCCGGAATGGTGCCAATCCCAGGGCGATGCGTTCGTTCGTCATCGGCGGCGAGAACGCCAATGCCTTTCAGCCGACCGCTGACTTGTTGAGCAAGCACGTTCTGGAATGCAAGGTCCGTCTGCTCAATATCAACGGTTGGCTGGAGCACGATTACCCTTTTTGCAACTTGGTTAATGACAAGCAAACCCTGGCCGAAAATCTCAAGCGTGCGGCGGCGGGACATGCAAAAACAAAGGACAAGGAACTGGCGCTGGTCCTGGCCGACCCGGCCGGTCTGGCGACAGAGCTTAACGCGCTGCGCTTGTTGCGCCACGAGATCACCAAGGCAGACCTGGCCCAGCCGGAAAACGCCTATCCGATAGCCAGTCTGCAAATGCTGGACGGTTTGCAGAAAAGCGTCATCGATAATGCCGAAGCGGAAAAGACCGAGGGCGTTACCGAGTACATGAACCAATGGGCTTTCGAGACCATCATGTACAAGAACGGCAACCCGCGACACTGGCCCGAAGGCACGACCTGGGAAGCAGCGACCGAGCCCGAAGTGATTGAAAAGCACGGGCGGGGTATCGGGCGCCTGGTCTTTCCTGATCAGGACGAACGAGAGGCCAAATGGGCGGCCTGGGCAATCGAGCAAACCTGGAAAAAATACCGCCAATACATCGACAAAGACGCCATCGATAAATGGATACCCGCCTTCGACAGCGCCATGCGAAAAAAGCACGGCGAACCCCAGGCCCGTTTCGAGGCCGACTGGTGGGCTGCGCGTCAGGACAAACTGTTCCGTCAATATTTTGCGTTGCATTTTGACCAGAACGACCCCAACACCCCGCAAGCCATGCACAGCGCGGGCTGTACCTACGCGCAGGAAGCTGTTTGCGCGATGACCCCGCAACCCCTGGCCGAATCGCCTGTGGCCACGGAGTTCCTCAAGGAACTCGACTATCCGATTGATTCCGATGACGCGATTATCATGCGTGCCATGGTCGCCAACCAAAGTGACTTGCTGGCATTTTTCAAGGACTACACGACCAACCAGCGCCAGGACAAAATGCACGATCTGGGGGCCGGCGTGTTCACCAGCCTCAAAGAGAAGCTAGGCCCGGCGGACGTCAAATACAGCTGGTTGCTGCACGCGGGATTTGGCGGGGCCTCCCTGACTCTGCTGCAATCCTGGTCGGCGGCGCTCGGCGCGCTCGGCGCCGTAGCCTCGCTCGAACGCATCAACCTGCTGCGTAGTGCCATGATGGTTTCGGAAACCCTGGCCATGGCGCGGGAAAGCGCGGCCAAGGGCAGTTGGCTGAAAACCCCGGTGCAGATCAGTATCGACCTGACGGTGGTCGAGGCAAGGGCGCTGCTGGCCAACCGCAAGGCGGCGCATGGCGGAAAAACGAGCGACGTACCGAGCAGCCGACGAATCAAGCAACTGGCCGGAAAACAAGGGCGAATTCGCCTGACCCTGCTCTCCGATAATCACGAACTCGCCGCCCTGGGCGATGACCCGCGCACCGCGCTAGCGGCTGGCGCCGGCAGTATTGCTCTGGATGCCAAAAGCGTGGTCCGCCTGCCGAGCACGACGGGAACGTTGGCGGTGACGGAGGGGCAGTTCTTGCGGCTGTTAAGTACCCAGCCAACCCGCATCAAGCTCGCTGCCGACACCATGCGCGAGGTGGCCCTGCTCGGCCGGGGGGCGGCGCTGTCGATGGAAGGGCATATTGGCTTGCTGGGGGCGTGGATTAATGGGTGGGGGTTTATTGCGAATTATCGTAAGGCCTCGGAAACCGGCGATAGCTTGGATGTGTTCAATACGATCGACTCCTTCTTCGGCTTAGCCGCCGGCTCTGCCCAGATCGCTGAAGCCGCGCTAAGTGCAAGTCTGCTCAACCGGGTCGGCGCCGAAGCGGCAAAGAACGCCTTGCCCATGCTCGGTTTGCGAGTGATAACCTCGGGAGCTGGTGCGGCATCGGGGTTTGCCGTGATGGTGGGGCAGTTTATTAAAGCGGGAAGAGCACGGGGCGATGGCAATCAAGCTGCATTCCGAGCGTATTTTGCTTCTGGCATGTCTTTTATAGGTCTAACAGCAACCTCCGGCGTCCAATTCGTTGGCGCCTTTTCTGAATTCATGATTGCCCGCGGTGCCAAAGCGGCCATCTGGCGAGCCGGGGCAGCGGGCGCTGCGCGAATTGGTGCCCGTGTGGTGGCCGGTACGGCAATCGGCCTGACCGGTTGGGGCCTGATCTTCCTTGCTGGCGGACTACTCTTCGAGGTAATTGCTTTCGTTGCCACACCCAACGAATTGCAGACGCATGTCCGGCGCAGCCGCTTCGGCACGGGTCCCGATAACTACAAGAGCTACACCGAGGAATTCAAGGCCTTGGAAAAACTCATGAAAGCCTCCTGATCTCATGCCCATGCGAGACGCAATCATTCCCCTCGAACCGCTTATCCACCATGGCCAGCACATCCGTGCCGAGTACACTGACGGCGCATGGGGCCAAAGCACCGACGAAGAGCGCCCGGAAGGTGGGCTAAGCGGCACGCTGCGCCGCTTCCGCAAAACCCGCAGCGAAAGCGACCATCCCCAGGCCTTCGGCTGGATCAAGACGATCTACAAGGACGCCATCGAATACAGCGGGATGAAGCAAGAGACCGAAGGCATGATCATGGTCGGGGCGTTCTTCGGAGTGGTTTTCGTATTTGGCGGTGTCGTTGCGCTCGCGTTGACAATGGCTCAGGCTCTGGATGACTGGTTCGTCTATCTTCTCGGCATCCCCGGGTTAATTGGTGGATCTGCCGTATCGCTCTGGATCATGGTCACCCCTATCCGCCGCGTCTTCCGCGCCCCGCGTGACCTGCCGATCATCTTCGACCGCAAACAGCGCAAGGTCTATCGCATGGTGCTCGACGCCCAGCCGGGGCTGAGTGGCTTACTCAAGCCATGGCCGGTCAAGGCGGTGGCTTACGATTGGGATCTGATCGATGCCGAGCACGACGCTCAGCTCATGGGTTCAGCCGCCACAGCGCAGCGCCTGCATCGGCTGGCCTTCGTCGTCCGCAAGTCCGCCGACGACCCGACCATCATCGACCACTTCGAGATAGGCAACGGCATGGCGCAAGCCGAAAACATGGTGGCGCCGATGTGGGAACACATCCGCCGCTTCATGGAAGAAAACGGCCCGACGCTGCCGCACCCGAGCGAACCGCTGGATAGCCGCCTGGATGAGAAACCCACCTGGTGGCAAGCCTGCGGCCAGGGCGGGCCATTCGGCAGCCGATACGGCTGGTGGTGGAAGAATCAGGCGTTTTTGACAGCGTTTTATCATGTAATTGCTATTTCGGGACTCGGCGCCAGTTTGCATATGTTCTATGCGACAGGAAATCCCGCCAGTTTTGGATTCCTGCTGGCCGTCTGGCTCATCATCTCCATCAACTGGGGCCAGGGCACGGGTATCTGGCTGCAAGCGCACACCTCGCGGCTCTATGACTGGCCGGCGGCGGTCAAGGAAGCGGTTGGCCAGGTCGTGCGCAAGGGCAGTGGCTGGCCGGTTTGACGATGATATCGCCGGCATGATGTTGCTACGGTCAACCGGAAAAAATAGCCAAAATCAAAGGCTGATCTCAGGATTCCCCACTTCAGCATTCAATACGCTGGCCAAAGCGCTGCCGTGGGTTTGTTCAGGATTGCGGGCTTGGTGCTCTGTGGATTGGTAATGCTGCAGTTTTTCCGGAGCACAGGCGATACATCCCGATATTGAGAGCCAGTGTCGCGGTGAGGAGCAGGGCGGCGCCGAGGTTGTGGGCGACGGCGATGGCGAGCGGCAGGCCGAGCAGGACGTTGGCGATGCCCAGGCTGAGTTGGGCCAGCAGCAGAAACGCCAGTAACCCGCCCCAGGTCTTCCAACGTCGCTTGCCGGTTTTGAACAGGGCGAGTGCCAGCCAGCCGGTGATCAGCGTCACCAGTGCAGAGCCCAGGCGGTGGCTCCAGTGAATCGCCGTCAGGGCAGCGAACGGCAGTAACTGTCCATCGGCAGTCTCGCCCAGTTCGCGGTGCAGGCTGAAGGCGTGGGCGAAATCCATTTCCGGTTGCCATTGGCCTTGGCAGGTGGGGAAGTCGGGGCAGGCGAGAGCGGCGTAGTTGCTGCTGACCCAGCCGCCGAGGGCGATCTGGATGACGACTGCGAGCAGGGCCGAGAAGGCCAGCAGGCGGGTGCCGGGACCAACCGCGTCTTCCGCCTTTGCGTTGCGTCCGGCGACGGCCATGCCGACAAGGATGGAGAGTGTCGTCATGCCACCGATCAGGTGCAGGGTGACGATGACCGGCTTGAGCAAGAGGGTGACGGTCCACATACCGAGCGCGGCCTGCAAGCCGATGATGCCGAGCAGCGCGGTCGGCAGGGCTGGCGACTGCTGGCTGCGGGATTCCTTGCGCCAGGCGAGGATGCATAGGGCCAGGATGAGCAGGCCCAAGGTGCCGGCGAGGTAACGGTGGAGCATTTCCTTCCACGCCTTGCCGGTGTCGAGTGGCCGGTCCGGGTAGGCTTGCGCGGCGGCCTGCTGCTCATGGTGCGCTTCGGGAACGCCCAGCCAGTGGCCGTAGCAGCCGGGCCAGTCGGGGCAGCCGAGGCCGGCGTCGGAGAGGCGGACGTAGGCGCCAAGGGCGATGACGGCGAAGGCGAGCAGCGTGGCGATCAGGAGCAGGCGACGGTAGAGGCGCATCGGCAGGTCAGAACAGGCGGTCGATGAAGAGGGCGGCGAAGAGCAGCGTCAGGTAGAGGATGGAGTAGCGGAATGTCCGGCGGGCCAGCGTATCGCTGTAGTTGCGGCAGAGGGCGATGGCGTAGCCGAGGAAAACGAGGTCGAGCAGGCTGATGGCGATCAGGTAGAACGTACCGCTCATGCCGAGCGAGACCGGGATCAGGCTGGCCGCGGCGAGCATCACGGTGTACCAGAGGATGTGCTGGCAGGTGAAGGCGACGCCGTGGGTGACCGGCAGCATGGGCAGGCCGGAGCGGGCGTAGTCGTCGCGCCGGTAGCAGGCCAGCGCCCAGAAGTGCGGCGGGGTCCACAGGAAGATGATGAGGAAGAGGACCAGCGGTTCGGCCGACACCTGGCCGGTCATCGCGGCCCACCCGAGGAGCGGCGGCATGGCGCCGGAAGCCCCGCCGATGACGATGTTCATGGGCGTCGCCGGTTTGAGGATCAGCGTGTAGATGACGGTGTAGCCGACGAAGGTGGCCAAGGTCAGCCACATGGTCAGATCGTTGATATAGGTGTGAAGCAGCCACAGGCCGATGGCGCCGAGGGCGGTGGCCAGCGTGATCGTTTCGAGCGGCGAGATGTCACCGCGGGCCGTGGCGCGCCAGCTGGTGCGGGCCATCTTGGCGTCGACCGTGCGCTCGACCAGGCAGTTCAGCGCAGCGGCGGCGAAGGAGACCAGCGCGATGCCGAGCGAGGCGACCGTGAAACGGAGCAGCGGCGGGAAGTCCGGCGTGGCCAGGCACATGCCGATCATTGCCGTGAACACGATCAGGCTGTTGACCCGTGGTTTGCACAGGTGGCTGAAAGCAGCCAGGCGTTGGCTGAGGCTCAGGGTGGGGGCTGTCGCGGTGTGCATGGAGATTCTCCTAGCCGGTCCAGGCGTATTTGAGCAAACGGTCGAGATCGGCGCGCAGGCCTTGCGGGCTGGCGTCGGGCGGGTAGGTCATGATCACCAGCCCCTGTGGATCAACGAGCAGGACGGGGTCGGTAATTTCGCTGAGGACGCCGCGCCGGGTGGGCAGCACCATGAGGTCGGGTTGGCTGGCGCGCAAGGCGAGCAGGGCCGGGTCGTCCGGCTGGTCGGTGAGCACCGCGCGGCTCAGGCGGCTCATGTTCTTGTAGAGGGCGACGTGGATACGGCGCATTTCGTCGAGACGGCTCGCGCATTCGGCGGTACAGGGGCCGCTGACCCGGAGCACGAGTTTCCATTTTTCGCTGTTTTTTCCGGTTGACCGTAGCATTGGCTCGGGCAGCGGCCGGGGCGGGTTGAGCAGGTGGCCGTGATGCCCGATCCGGGACGGATGCCAGCCACCGAAGTAAAGGCCGGCGCCGATGATGAAGGGCAAGGCCAGCAAGCCGACGATCAGCGCTAGCATGAGCCGGCCCTGGCGCTGGTTGGGAAGCGGTTGGATGGCGATGTCGTTCATGGCCGGCGGATCAGGAAATAGGCCCAGATGCCGAGGCTGGCGGCGGCGAAACCGAACCATTGCAGGGCGTAGCTGAGATGGCGGTCGGCGCGCTCGTCCGGGCGCGGCCAGTCGCGCACATAGCCGCCCGGTGCCGTCGGATCGAGCTGGATGATCAGGCCTTGCAGGGGATAGGGCACGGCCGAGCGGAAGCGTTCGATATCAAGGTTCTGCCAGACCGGCGACCAGCCGCTGGTCGGTTGGGGCGCCAGGTTGAAGAAGCGCTGGGTAGGCAGTACGGCGATGCCGCTCAGTTCGATTTCACCGACCGGCACGTCGGCCACCGGCTGCTGCTGATGATCGGCCGGGGCGGCCAGCCAGCCGCGATTGACCAGCACGTGCATGTTCGATCCGGCCAACTGCAGGGGCGTGATGACGTGATAACCGGCCTGTTCCTGATGAAGTCGGTTGTCGATCAGCACCTGGTGGGCGGCGTCGTAGGTGCCGCGCAGGATGACCCGGTGATGGCGCAGGGTTTCGATATCGGCCAGCGTCGTCGGCATGGCGATGGCGGCATCGTGGCTGCGGCTGTCGAGTTCGATCTGCAACGCGGTTTTCATCTCGGCCTTGCGCCACTGCCAGAGACCGAGCGAGATGAAGGTCGGGAGGAGCACCGCCAGCACCAAGGCGCCAAGGATGGCTGCCTGCTTGCGGCTGGCCCTTGCCGCGCCGGCCGGCCGGCGCGCATACTGGGCCACGGAAATTCCTGCGGAGGCGTCGCCCATGCTCAAGCTGCTGGTTGTTTTGCTGTTGTTGGCCATAGTCGGCAGCCTGTTCTCCGGGCTCTTCTATCTCTACCGCGACCGCGGGGCAGGCGAGCGGACGGTGCGGGCGCTGACCTTGCGCATCGGGCTGTCCATTGCGCTCTTCCTGGTCCTGCTGGCCGGTTTCAGGTTCGGTCTCATTCCCGGCTACACCCAGTAAACGAAGACGAAGAGGATCAGCCAGACGACGTCGACGAAGTGCCAGTACCAGGCCACCGCCTCGAAGGCGAAGTGACGGTCGGCACTGAAATGGCCGCTCAGGCTGCGCAGCAGGATGACGGCCAGCATGATGGTGCCGAGCGTGACGTGGAAGCCGTGGAAGCCGGTCAGCATGAAGAAGGTCGCCCCATAGGCGCCGGCCCCCATGGTCAGGCCTAGTTCGGTATAGGCGTGGTGATATTCGTAAGCCTGGAAGCCGAGGAAAACGCTGCCGAGCAAAACCGTTGCCGCCAGCCCGAGCGCCAGCTGCCGGCGGTTGTTGCGCAACAGGCCCCAGTGCGCCCAGGTCACGGTGGCGCCGGAACTGAGGAGCAGGGCGGTATTGAGCGCCGGTATGCCCCAGGCGCCCATCGGGGTGAAGGCGGCGCCTTTCGGCCCGCTGGTCGGCCACGAGCCGGTGAATTCCGGCCACAGGCTGAAACCGTGGGCGCCTTCCATGCCGCCCAGAGTCGGTACCGAAATCACCCGCACATAAAACAGCGCGCCGAAGAAGGCGGCGAAGAACATCACTTCGGTGGCGATGAACCAGATCATGCCGTAGCGGAAGGAGCGATCTTCCCAGTCGCGGTAGGATCCGCCCTGCGATTCGCCAATGACCTTGCCGAACCAGCCGAACAGAACATAAAGGATGACCGCCGTGCCGCCGAGCATGATCCACTTGCCGGGGCCGAAATTGTTGATCAGCTGGATGAAGCCGAGGGCGAGCAGGAACATGCCGGCCGACAGGATCACCGGGTACAGGCTGGGCTGGGGAACGAAATAGTGTTCCGCGTGCGCGCTGTGAGCTGGACTGGATTTCATTGAGCCTCCCTGCTGCTGGTCAGTGTCTGGCGCTGTCCGTCCACGCTGAAAAAGGCGTAGGACAGGGTAATGTGGCGAATGCTACGGTCGACCTCGGGTTTGACGATAAAAGCCAGCGGCATTTCGCGCGCCTCGCCCGGTCCCAGCGTTTGCTGAGAAAAACAGAAGCACTCGATCTTCTCGAAATGCTGCGCCGCCTGGCCGGGCGTCACGCTGGGCACGGCCTGCCCGACTATCGTCCGGTTCGACGTGTTGCGAACCAGATAGCTGACTTGCTGCATCTCACCGGGGTGAATGTCCAGGCTGATGGTCAACGGCCGCATGTCCCAAGGCAGTCCGGGCATTACGGTGCCGGTGAATTCGACGCGGACGGTACGCCCGGTATCCACCTTCGAGGCGGGGGCAGCAGCGGTTTGCAGGCCGCCAATGCCAAATCCGTCGCGAATCACACCCGGGCCCGCTGTCTTGCCATTGAAGCCGGTGGCGGCGCAGAGAACGTCATAAAGCGGCACCAGCGCGAAGGCGAAAACGAAAGCCCCGGCCACCATCAGCAACAGCTTGCCGATCAGGCGATTATGGCGAGCTGGGGTGGGCTGGGCTTGATCCATGGCGCTAACGCTTGATGAACAGGCCGATGAGGTAAATGACCAGCACGACGGCGCCGAGCAGCCAGCCGAGACGCCGCGACGCGGCACGGCGGCGGGCGAGATCGGCATCGGTGAAGGCCGGGGTCATGTGCTCCTCGCTCATTTGATGACCGGCTGGATTTCCCAGCTATGGTGCGGTGGCGGCGAGGAAAGCTCCCATTCCAGCCCCTCTGCCCCCTCCCAGACCTGATTGTCGACCTTTTGGCCACCGCGCACGCAACACCAGATGTTCCAGGCAAAGAGCAACTGGCTGAGTCCGAGGATAAAGGCACCCAAGGTCGAGATGGCGTTGAACTCGGCGAACTGCAGTGCGTAGTCGGGAATGCGCCGCGGCATGCCGGCCAGGCCGAGGAAGAACTGCGGCAGGAAGGTCAGGTTGAAGGAAATCACGGTCAGCCAGAAATGCAGCTTGCCGAGTTTTTCGCTGTACATGTGGCCGGTCCATTTCGGCAGCCAGTAATAGACGCCGGTCATTACGCCCATGATGCCGCCGGCGAACAGCGCATAGTGGAAGTGGGCGACGACGAAATAGCTGTGGTGGTACTGGGCGTCGGCGGCGACGTCGGCGAGGATCAGCCCGGTCAGCCCGGCAATGCCGAACAGCACGATGAAGCCGACGGCAAACAGCATCGGCGTCTCGAAGGTCATCGCGCCCTTCCACATGGTGGCGATCCAGCAGAAAAAGAGCACGGCCAGCGGCAACGAAATGGCCATGGTGCTGAACATGAAGTAGATCAGCGCCGGCACCGGCATGCCGGCGGTGAAGAAGTGGTGCGCCCAGACCATGACCGAGAGCAGGCCGATGGCGATGAAGCTGTACACCTGAGCCTTGTAGCCGTAGGCCGGCTTGCGCGAGAAAGTGGACAGTACGTGTGGCATCAGGCCCCAGACCGGCAGCAGCAGGATGTATACCTCGGGATGGCCGAAGAACCAGAACAGGTGCTGGAAGAGAATCGGGTCGCCACCGCCGGCCGCATCGAAGAAATGCGTGCCGAAATGGCGGTCGGTGAGCAGCATGGTCACGGCGCCGGCCAGCACCGGCAGGGTGGCGATGAGCAGGAAGGCGGTGATCAGCCAGCCCCAGGCGAACAGCGGCAGCTTCATCATCGTCATGCCGGGGGCGCGCATGTTGAAGATGGTGACGATGATGTTGATCGAGCCCATGATCGACGAGATGCCGAGGATATGCACGGCGAGGATGGCGAAATCGACGCCCATGCCGCCCTGCACCGAAAGCGGCGCGTAGAAGGTCCAGCCGGTGGCGATGGCGCCGTCGCCGATGCCGAACAGGGCCAGCGTGAAGGGCAGCGTAAGCAGGATGGCGGCCGGCGGCAGCAGCCAGAAACCCCAGTTGTTGAGGCGGGGCAGCGCCATGTCCGGGGCGCCGATCATCAGCGGCAGCATCCAGTTGGCGAAACCGGTGGCAGCCGGCATCAGCGCCGCGAAGATCATCACCAGCGCGTGCACACCGATCAGCTGGTTGAAGAACTCCGGCTGCATCAATTGCAGCCCGGGCTGGAAGAGTTCGGCCCGGACGGCAAGGATCATCAGGCCGCCGACGAAGAACATGATCAACGAAAAAGTCAGGTACATCGTGCCGATGTCCTTGTGATTCGTCGTCGTCAGCCAGCGCATCAGGCCGCCGGGATAATGTTCGGCCGGGTGTTCGGCAGCGTGGGTGGTGGCTGTGCTCATCGCTCGTCTCCTAACGCAGGGACTTGATCTGGGCTGGCTGGATCATGTCGCCCATCTGGTTGCCGAAACTGTTGCGTTCGTAAGTGATGACGGCTGCCAACTCGACATCCGACAAGCTGGCGCTAAACGCCTGCATCGCCGTGCCGGCCTTGCCATGCATGACTCGGTCTACGTGGCTGTCCTTGATTACCTTGCCGTTCATGTCGAGCAACGGCCCGTTCACCACCTTGCTGCCCGCCAAGGCCGGGAAGGCGGGCGGCAAGCCCTTGCCGTCCGGCTGGTGGCAGGCGGCGCAGACTTTCTCATAGACTGCCTTGCCTTCAACGAGCAATTCATCCTTGCTCCAGGTCCGCTCGGCTCCGCCCGCCACTGCCTTGGCCTCGGCTTTTTGCGTCTCAACCCATGCCAGATATTCGGGCTCCGGTACGGCATGGACGACCACCGGCATGAAACCGTGGTCCTTGCCGCACAACTCGGCGCATTGGCCGCGGTAGATGCCGGGCTTTTCGATCAGCACCCAGGTTTCGCGCAGGAAGCCGGGAATGGCGTCGCGCTTGACCCCGAATTGCGGCACCCACCAGGTATGGATGACATCGGTCGAGGTGAGCAGGACGCGCACCTTCTTCCCGACGGGGAGCACGACCGGCTTGTCGACTTCGAGCAGGTAATGCTCGCCTTTGGCTTCGGCATTGCTGATCTGGTCGCGCGGCGTGGCCAGGGTACTGATGAATTTGACCCCTGCCTCTGGGTATTCGTATTGCCACTTCCACTGCATGCCGGTGACCTTGAGCACCATGTCCGCCTTGGTCTGGGTGTCTTCCATGTTGATGATGGCTTTGACTGCCGGAATGCCCATCAGCACGAAGTCGATGAAGAGCAGGATGGCGAAGGGAACCAGTGCCCAGAACCATTGCAGCGCACCGGTAGGCCCGGCAAACGTGGCCGGTGCGTGGCCGCTGCTCTTCCTGTGCTTGATCATCGAGTAGATCATGATGGCGAACACCACCACGAACAGCACGGTGATAATCAGCATGAACTCGTTGTGGATGTGCAGCGTTTCCCGGGCGATGGGCGTGACCGGCTCGGGGAAATTGAAACTGTAGGCCGCACTGGCGGCACCTGGCAGGAGCAGGGCTGAAGGAGGGAAGAGGCTGCGCAGCAGCCAGGCAACAAGATTTACATCTGCGTTTCGCGCAGTCTGAGTCTCAAGCGTGCAACTCGCCATTCCGTTCCCTCCCCTTGTGAGAACCGACCTCTAGGGCTGAGAATCAATGTTCGAGAAATAGTTCAGAAAAATTTTTCATGATCAATCGCCGCGTCTTTCTTGCCCTGTCCATGGCCGCCTTGCTCTCCTGCAAGCGCCCACCCGTGACATTTCGCAACACCGATCTGACCGGCGCCACTTTTGGCCGTCAGTTGGCGTTGACCGATCACCATGGCCAGCCGCGATCGCTGACCGATTTTCAGGGCAAGGCGACGGTCGTGTTCTTCGGCTACACCTTCTGTCCGGATATTTGCCCGACCATGCTGGCCAAGCTGGCTGACGTCATGAAGGCACTCGGCGGTGACGCGGCGCGGGTGCAGGTGCTGTTCGTCACGGTCGATCCCGAGCGGGATAGTGCCGAGCGGCTGAAGGCTTTCGTGCCGTGGTTCAGCCCGGCATTTCTCGGCCTGCGTGGCGATGCAGAACAAACCAGGGTGGCAACCGAGGAATTCCGCGTCTTCGCGGCGCGTAAGCCGGTCGAAGGAGAACTGGGCTATGTCATCGATCATTCGACGGGGGCCTATGTGTTCGATCCGGTTGGGCGCCTGCGGCTTTATGTCAAGGATACGAGCAGTGTCGAGGACATCACTACCGATATCCGTCTGTTGCTGCAAGGCAACTAGGGCGGGCCGGTCCGGCGGCGCTATACTTGCCGCCCTTCCGACAACCAATTTTCTGGCGACGTTTTTATGATGGATCCGATTTTTCGCCCGCCGATGATTCCCCTTTTTGCGGGCGAATCGGCATGAGCGACGAAGCAGCACTCGGTCTCAGCGACGAGTTCTTCATGCGCGAAGCGATGTCGCTGGCGCGTGCTGCCGAGTGCCTCGGTGAAGTGCCGGTCGGTGCCGTCGTGGTCCTCAACGGCGCGATTGTCGGCCGCGGCTTCAACTCGCCGATTGGTGAGAGCGATCCGACGGCCCATGCCGAAATTGCCGCCTTGCGCGATGCGGCGCGGGTGCTTGGCAACTATCGTCTGCCGGGATGCGAACTGTTTGTCACGCTGGAACCGTGCGCGATGTGTGCCGGCGCCATCATGCATGCGCGGATCAGCCGCGTCATTTACGGTGCGCGTGACGCCAAGACCGGCGTGCATGGCAGCGTCGTCGATCTGTTCGGCGTCGAGCGCTTGAATCATCACGCAACCATCGAGGGCGGCGTGTTGGCCGATGAATGCAGCGCCATGCTGTCCGCCTTTTTCGCCGGCCGGCGCAAGAAATCATCATGAAACTGCATATTTCCGTGGCGCGTCAGGCGATGACGGTCTTCGACGAGCGCGGCGAGATTCTGCGCGAGTACCCGGTTTCGACCGCCAAGGCCGGGGTTGGCGAGGTCTCGGGCAGCTACCAGACACCACGCGGTCGACACATCATTCGGGCAAAAATCGGTGCAGGCCAGCCGGAAAACACGGTTTTCGTTCGTCGTCGCCCGACCGGCGAACGCTGGTCGCCGGCGCTGGGCGAAGAGTTCCCCGGCCGCGACTGGATCTTGACGCGGATTCTCTGGTTGTCGGGGTGCGAGGCCGGCTGCAATCGGCTGGGTTGTGTCGATACCATGCGTCGCTACATCTACATTCACGGCAGTCCGGATAGCGCGGAAATGGGCCTGCCCGGCTCGCACGGTTGCGTGCGTATGCGCAACGCCGACATCGTCGAATTGTTCGACCTGGTGCCTTGCTATTCGGAAGTCGAGATAACCGAGGATTGAAGCGGCTGCCCATTCGGGCCGAAACTGTTTTCGTGAACCGCGATCTTGCCTCCGGTGTCCTGCCAGAGCACCGTTGAGGCCCGCGTGCCATAGCTTTCCGATTTGACGAATATGGCCGACAACAAGCGTTCCCATTCGATCGGAACACCGGTATTCGGCAGATTTTGATCGGCGACGATGGATTGGTCGGCCAGCAGTTCGAAAAATGCCGACTCATCGGGCAGACGGGGCAGCGCTTCGCCAAAACGCTGGCGGGCGGCAATCAGTTTGGGCCACGGGCTGTCCAGCAGGTGGTTCGATAACCCGTAAATGCCCGGCGCCAGTGGGCGCGGATTGCCATCGCGATTGGAGCAATAGACCAGCGTTTCGCCGTCGCTCAGCAACAGGTTGAAGCCGGAATAATGCGAGCCATCGATCCCCGCTGCGTAGTCGCGCGCGGATGATCGGGCCGTCAGGAAACCGCGGGTCAGTGCGCCGCGAGAGCGGGCGCTTTTGTCCATGCCGGGTTCGCGCACATTGGTGACCGCGGCGAAACGACCGGCTTCACTGATGCCCAGCCAGGTGCCTCCGGCTTCGAGATCAAGCCCGCCGATGACTGCCGGCGCATCGGGCCAGCGCCCCAGTGGCGCCGTCGGGCGGGCGTAGAACTCGTCACGATTGGCCGCGACGACCAGCGGGTAATCCGGATGAACCCGCCAGCCGACGACGATCAGGCACATTTCATTTTTGGCCGTTTTTACGGGTCTTCCAGTGAACCAAGCCGCACATTGCCGGCGAAATTGCTCTGGATGACGGCCAGGGCTTCGTAACCGCCCGCCGGTGAGGGTGCGACAGTCATCACCGTCCCGCAGGACTGATCCGGGTTGTCGGGTGAATGCAGAACATCGCCGGCCTTCAACGCCTGCGCGCTGGTCAGGCGATGCAAGTGGCGTTTGACCTTGCCGAGGTACTGGGTGCGGGCAACAATTTCCTGCCCTGGGTAGCAGCCCTTGTGGAAGCTGACGCCACCGATCTTTTCGAAATCGGCCATTTGCGGCACGAACTCTTCCTTGGTGGCCAGGGTGACGAGCGGGAAGGCCGCCTGAATATCAAGCCAGCGCCAGGCGGGGACGCCCGCCGGGCGGGCCTTGACGGTAAGCTTTTGCCACAGCGCAGCCATCGCCGACTCCGGCGCGACGATCATGAATCGCTTGGCATCAAGGCGAATGACGGTTGTTCCGTCGCCAGTGGCCGTCGCCATCGCTTCGGCCGGGCAGGGCAGTCCGGCATCGGCCAGCGCCTCTTCGGCTTGCCGGCCGGCGAGGCCGAGCATGACGGTGCTGTCGGTTTGCGCGGCCAGCTCTACTTTTGCCCGCAAGACGAACATTTGCAGGCGCTTTTGCGTTGCTTCCTGGAGATCGGCGGCGAGCGTCAGGAGATAGCGCTCGCCCTGGCGCCAGACGACAAAACTCGCCTGCATGCGCCCCTTGGCCGTACACCATCCGGCGTGCTGGGCCTGGCCATCGGCCAAATGGTTGATATCGCTGGTGAACTGGCTGTGCAGGAAGGCCTTGGCTTCTTCTCCCGTGGCTTCGATAAGGCCGAGGTGGGTCAGCGGAACAACGACGGTCTGCTGTGTTGCGGCAAGCAATTCGCCGGCGGCATCGCCGAAGTTGAGAAGCTCGGTCGAATCATTATCGAAGATGGCTTCGGTCGATTCCAGAAAGCTGCGCCAATGGGGATTCATGAAGGCTCCTGAGGGGGTTTCGGATATTATATCGCTCGTTATAACGTGCTTGACGACCGCTGTCGGCGGTTTGTTCTGGTGGGCCAGTCAGCCTCTGCAACTGCGCAATTCACCGCTCGATTTCCGGGTCACCGCCGGCAGCAGCCTGCGTTCAGCCATTGTCCAGATGCGCGAGGCCGGTATCGCTGTCGACCCAACATTGCTCGCCATGCTGGCCCGTCTCAACCGGGCCGACACGGCCATCAAAGCCGGGAGCTATGCGGTCAAAACGGGGGTTACCCCCCTGCAGTTACTCAACAAACTTCTCAAAGGCAAGGTGACGCAAGGGGAATTGACCTTGGTCGAAGGCTGGACCTTTCGTCAGTGGCGGGCCCGGATGGATAATCATCCGGACCTGAGTCACGAGACGCGCGATTTGTCCGAGGCGCAGATCATCGCGCAACTGGGTCTCGATGTCGGTAGCCTGGAAGGCTGGTTATTCCCTGATACCTATCTTTTCGACAAGCACTCCAGTGATCTGGACCTGTTGGCCCGGGCGCATCGGGCCATGTCGCGCAAACTGGATGCCGAATGGGCACAGCGGGCTGACGGATTACCTTACAAGTCGCCGGAAGAGGCACTGATCATGGCCTCGATAGTCGAAAAGGAAACCGGTCGAGAAGCAGATCGGATCCTAGTCGCGACGGTATTCGTCAACCGCTTGCGCGTGGGTATGCCGCTGCAAACGGATCCGACGGTGATTTACGGCCTGGGTGATCGCTTTGACGGGAATTTGCGAAAGCGCGATCTGCTGACTGACACACCGTACAATACCTATACGAGACGCGGCCTGCCGCCGACACCGATTGCCATGCCGGGCCAGTCTTCGCTACGCGCGGCGCTCAATCCGGCGCAGAGCGACGTGTTCTATTTTGTTGCCCGCGGCGATGGCAGCAGCCAGTTTTCGCAGACGCTGGATGAACACAACAATGCAGTCAATAAATTTCAAAGGGGTGGGAAGTGAACGGAAAATTCATCACTTTTGAAGGCATAGACGGCGCCGGAAAGAGCAGTCATGTCGAGTGGCTGGCTGAATTGCTGCGAGCGCGCGGCATTGTCGTGCAAGTGACACGGGAGCCGGGCGGGACCGCGCTGGGTGAAAAGTTGCGGGAATTGCTGCTCAACGACCCCATGCATCTGGAAACCGAAACCCTGCTCATGTTCGCCGCTCGGCGCGAACACTTGGCCAAATTGATCGAGCCGGCGCTGGCCCGCGGCGAATGGGTGATCTGCGACCGCTTCAGCGACGCCACTTACGCTTATCAAGGCGGTGGCCGCGGACTGGACCGCGCCAAGTTCCTGATTCTCGAGCATTGGGTGCATGAACACCTGCAACCGGATCTGACGCTATTGTTCGACCTGCCGCTCGACATTGCTCGCGAGCGTATCGTGCTGGCCAATCGGGTGCTCGACAAGTTTGAACAGGAACGCGTCGATTTTCATGAGCGTGTCCGTCAGGCTTACCTGGAAAGAGCGCATGGCAGCCCGAGCAGAATGCGCGTTGTCAACGCCGACAATACGATTGAAAATATTCGTAAAGAACTTGAACAAATAATCGCAGTAACTTGTTTATGAACGTTGTTGATCTTCATTCGAAGGTCTGGGCCGGATTGCAGGCAAGGCGACAGCAGTTGCCGCATTCGCTGTTGTTCGTCGGCCAGAAAGGCTTGGGGAAATATGAGCTGGCCAGGCGTTTTGCCGCCAGTTTGCTCTGCGAGTCACCCTCGATCGATGGGCTGGCTTGCGGCAAGTGCCTGGCCTGCAACTGGTTTGAGCAGGGAAACCATCCCGATTTCCGCTTGCTGCAGCCGGATGCGCTCAGTGAAGAGGCGGAGCTGGAAGACGGTAAGAAAAAGCCCAGTCAGCAGATCACCATCGATCAGGTGCGTGGGCTCGACGAGTTTTTCAATGTCGGTACCCACCGTGGTGGGTTGCGCATCATTCTGGTCAATCCGACCGAGGCGATGAATCGCAGCACGGCAAACTCACTTCTTAAAACACTTGAAGAACCGGCGCCAGATACCTTGTTTTTAATGGTTTCTAGTGAGCCTATGCGCTTGTTGCCGACCATTCGTAGCCGCTGTCAGGTGGTGCCGGTGCCGGTGCCTTCGATGAAGCTTGCCGAAAAAGTTCTGGCTGACGATGGCGTTACCGAGGCTGGACGGTGGTTGGCGCTGGCCGGTGGTTCGCCGGGGCTGGCGATGGAATTGGCGAAGTCCGGGCAGGGGGCCTGGCTGGAACTGCTGACCGCGCGGCTGGGGGCCGGCCGCAAGGGCGATCCGCTGGCAATTGCGGCTGAACTCGAAAAAGCCATCAAGGACAGCAAGGGCAAGGTGGCTTTGAAACACATTACCGAGGCGTTGCAGAAATGGATGGTCGATCTGACTCTGGCCAGGAATGGCTTGCCTGTCCGATATTTTCTGCCGCAACAGGCCATTATTTCAGGCTTGGCTGATATGATTCCGCCTGCACGCCTGATCCAGTCATATCGGGCCCTTATTACACGCCGCCAGGAGGCCGAGCAGCCGCTCAATGCGCGCCTCTTCCTGGAAAGCCTCTTACTGGACTATCGAGCCCTGTTTGCCAATTGATCAAAG
>PHCF01000062.1 GCA_002842145.1 Betaproteobacteria bacterium HGW-Betaproteobacteria-6
GATGGGAATCTCCGGGCGCATTGCCGCCGCCTTCCAGAATTCGCGGATGACGCCGCTGCTGGCCCTGGTCGCCTTCCTGATGGGCATCTTCGCCACGCTCGTCACGCCGCGCGAGGAAGAGCCGCAGATTGACGTGACCATGGCCGACGTGATGATTGCCTTCCCCGGCGCGTCGGCCAAGGATGTCGAAAATCTGGTGGCGCGGCCCGGCGAACAGGTGCTGTCGCGCCTGCATGGCGTCGAGCATGTGTACTCGGCCTCGCGCCCGGGCATGGCCATCATCACCGTGCAGTTCGACGTCGGCGTCAAATACAACGACGCCGTGCTCCGGCTCTACGACACTGTGCATTCGAACAGCGACTGGCTGCCGGCCAACCTCGGCGTCATGGCCCCGGTCATCAAGCCACGCGGCATCGATGACGTGCCGATCGTCGCGTTGACGTTCTGGACCAAGGACCCGAATCGTTCTGCCTTCGACCTGCAACAGGTCGCCCGCGCCGTCGAAATCGAACTGAAACGGATCAAGGGGACGCGCGACATTTCGACCATCGGCGGCCCCGATCACGCCATTCGCGTCCTGATGGACGCCGAGCGGATGAACGCCTTCGGCATCACGCCGCAGGACATCGCTGGCGCCCTCAAGGTGTCGAATGCACTGCAGTCCACAGGTAACCTGACCGCCGGCAACCGCGAAGTGCTGGTCCAGACCGGCACCTATCTCGAATCCGCCGCCGACGTGAAGCAACTGGTCATCGCCGTGCGTGGCCAGGCTGGCGAGCGCAAGCCGGTGTACATGAGCGATGTGGCGACCGTCGAAGATGGGCCGGACCAGCCGAAACACTACGCCTGGTTTGGCGATCAGAGCGGCGAGTTCCCGGCCGTCACGATGCAGATTTCCAAGCAGCCGGGCGTCAATGCGGCGGATGTGGCGACTGCTGCGGTCAACCGGATAAATGACCTGAAAAACACCGTCATTCCGGAAGGTATCGACGTCACCGTGACGCGCAACTACGGCGAAACGGCGACCGAAAAGGCGCAGAAGCTGATCGGCAAGCTGATTTTTGCCACGGCCTTCGTCGTCCTGCTCGTCTTTTTCGCGCTCGGCAAACGCGAGGCGGTCATCGTCGGCGTTGCCGTGACACTGACGCTAGCCGCAACGCTGTTCGCCTCCTGGGCCTGGGGCTTCACGCTCAACCGCGTCTCGCTGTTTGCGCTGATTTTCTCGATCGGCATCCTCGTCGACGATGCCATCGTGGTGGTCGAGAACATCCACCGCTGGCAGGGGCTGTACCCGGACAAAAGCCTGCTCGAGATCATCCCGCCGGCCGTCGATGAAGTCGGCGGGCCGACCATCCTGGCCACTTTGACCGTCATTGCCGCGCTGTTGCCGATGGCTTTCGTTACCGGCCTGATGGGGCCGTACATGAGCCCGATCCCGATCAATTCGTCGATGGGCATGGCCATTTCGCTGGCCGTCGCCTTCGTCGTCACGCCCTGGCTGGCGGCGAGGATGATGAAATCGCATGGCCACGCCCATGGCGACGGGGCCGGGGAACCTCAGCCGTCGAAGCTCGACGCCAAGCTCGACAGCACCTTCCGCAAGCTGCTGACACCCTTCCTCGATCCGGTCAAGGGCGGTGCGATGCGCGTCAGGCTGGCCATCGCCATCGTCCTGCTCATTCTCGGTTCGGTGTCGCTGGCCTACTTCCAGCTCGTCGTGCTCAAGATGCTGCCCTTCGACAACAAGAGCGAGTTCCAGGTCATCCTCGACATGCCGGTCGGCACCCCGGTCGAGGAAACGGCACGCGTGCTGCACGAAATCGGCGCCGAACTGGCGCTCGAAAAGGACGTCACCAACTATCAGGCCTACGCCGGCACGGCCAGCCCGATCAATTTCAACGGTCTGGTCCGCCAGTATTACCTGCGCGCCTTGCCGGAAAAGGGCGACATCCAGGTAAATCTGGCCGACAAGCACCATCGTTCGCGGCAGAGCCACGAGATCGCCAGTGCACTGCGCGACCGCATCGAGGCCATCGGCAAGGCCAATGGCGGCGTCGCCAAGGTGGTCGAAGTGCCGCCGGGGCCGCCGGTCATGTCGCCGATCCTGGCCGAAATCTACGGCCCGGACATGAAGGGCCAGATGAGCGTCGGCAAGCAGGTGCGCCAGGTTTTCGAGGAAACGAAAGACATCGTCGCGGTCGACGACTACATTGAGGCCGATTCGCGCAAGGTCATCCTGCACGTGCTGCAGAGCAAGGCAGCGCAACTCGGCGTGGCGCAGAGCGACATCGTCGAGGTGGTCAGCATGGGGCTGGCCGGGCAGGATGTCACGCCAGCACACAACACCGAGTCGAAATTCGAAATCCCGGTGCGCGTCACCTTGCCGGCTGAAAAGCAATCGAGCCTCGATGCGCTTCTGAAGCTTCGTGTTCGCTCACGTGATGGCCAACTGGTGCCGGTTTCGGAGCTGGTCGAAGTGCGTGACGCTGCCCGTGAAAAGGCCATTTATCACAAGGATCTGCTGCCGGTGGTGTATGTCGTCGGCGACATGGGCGGCAAGCTGGATTCGCCGCTCTACGGCATGTTCGACATCCGCAGCAAGATCAACGGCATGGAACTCAAGGAAGGCGGCACCCTGGGCGAATGGTTCATCCGCCAGCCGAACGATCCCTACGCCGGTTACAGTGTGAAATGGGACGGTGAGTGGAAGGTGACTTACGAAACCTTCCGTGACATGGGCATTGCCTACGGCGTCGGCCTGATCCTCATCTACCTGCTGGTCGTCGCCCACTTCGGCAGCTATCTCGTGCCGCTCATCATCATGGCGCCGATTCCGCTGACCATCATCGGCGTCATGCCCGGCCACGCGCTGTTCGGCTCGCAATTCACGGCGACCTCGATGATCGGCATGATCGCGCTGGCCGGCATCATCGTCCGCAACTCCATCCTGCTCGTCGATTTCATCAAGTTGCAGGTAGCGACCGGCATGCCGTTCCGCGAAGCCGTCATCCAGTCGGCTGCCGTGCGCGCCAAGCCCATTGCCCTGACCGCGCTGGCCGCCATGCTTGGCGCCATGTTCATCCTCGACGACCCGATCTTCAACGGGCTGGCCCTCGCCCTGATCTTCGGCATCATGGTGTCTACGCTGCTCACCCTGGTCGTCATTCCCGTTCTCTATTTCTCGGCATTCCGCAAGGAGCATCAAGCATGACCATCGAACGCATCATCCGCATCATGGCGGGTTTCTTCATTCTTCTTTCCCTGGGCTTTCGTCGGCTTCAATTTGCTGCAGAGCGGGTTTACCGGCTTCTGCCCGCCGGAAAAGCTGCTGGCCAAAATGGGCGTCAAGGGCGGCAACGGGTCGTGCTGCGGTTAGGTTAATTGCGGTAAATCCATTGTTGGATCAGGGACTAAGCCGATGCGACAAGTCGCTCGATATGAAGACTGATTTTCCCTTGAATCGGCTTTAGAAAAACTTTGTGAAACATTGTTTTTGTTAGGTTAAACTGGCTTTGTATAACTAAAGGCCTAGTTCGACCCGTGCAGCAGATTCCGGCGTTTGCCGGCCGAAAATTCATTTTGTTCGCCTTGATGGCGATCCTTCTGATCTGGGCCATCCTCGGCCTCGATTGGTGGTCCCTCAATCAACAGTTTTCGGCCGATCTGAGGACTTCTTCAAGCGAGTTCATGGGTCCGACCTCGCCGTCGTGGCGCTTTCTGCTGTTTGCCATCGGCCTGGTCGTCACCCTGTTGATCGTCGAAGCTTGTCGCCAGTTGTTCAGCTTGCGCGATCAGGCCAGAACCCAGCTCGCGCTGCAACGGCGGATCATCGACCATGCCTCGGTGGCGATGGTCCTGACCGATGGGGCGCAGCGGATACTGACTGTTAACACGGCTTTCGAGCAGATTACCGGATACGCCGCGAGCGAGGTGCTTGGCCTGACGCCAACCCGCCTGAGCGCCGGGTATCAGGGCCTCAACTTCCATCGCAACATCTGGGACTTCGTCGCCGAGAACGGCTTCTGGGAGGGCGAAGTCTGGGATCGGCGCAAGGATGGCGCGATCTATCCCAAGCAGATGCGTATCGCGACCATTTGCGACGAGGCGGGGCAGACGACGCATTTTGTTGCCACCTTTGCCGACGTCAGTGAAGCCAAGGCGCAGCTCGAACGTTTTGATTACCTTGCCCATCACGACCAGCTGACCAATCTGCCCAACCGCCTGGCGCTCGACGGCCATCTCGATGCTTTGCTCGATGGCGCCGTGCCCGGTATCAACCGTCTGGCCCTGCTCATCATCGATCTCGATAATTTCAAGACGGTCAACGACTCGCTCGGCCATCATGCCGGCGACCGCCTGCTGGCCGAGATCGCCCGCCGGATGAGCGCCGAAATGGACCGCACGACCCGCCTTTTCCGCCTGGGTGGCGACGAGTTCGTCGTCGTTCAGGATCAATTTGACGGCAACGTGGCGCTCGCCGGGCTGATTGATCGCCTGGTCCGGTCCATCGGACTGCCGTGTGACATCGACGACCACTCGTTGCACTGTACGCCGTCAATCGGCATCAGCCTTTACCCGGAGCACGGCCGCGACGGCCTGACGCTGATTCGCAATGCCGATGCTGCGATGTATGCCGCCAAGGCGGCCGGGCGCAACAACCACCAGTTCTTTGCCGAGTCGATGAACGCTGCCGCCAACCGGCGTCTGCATCTGGAAAGCGAGTTGTGGCGGGCGCTCGCCGAGAATCAGTTGGTCCTCCACTATCAGCCGCAGATCGATCTGCTGAGCGGCAAGGTCGTCGGGGTCGAGGCGCTGGTTCGCTGGGCCCACCCGCTGCGCGGAATGATCGCCCCGGCCGAGTTCATTCCGGTGGCCGAGGAGTGCGGACTCATCCTGCCGCTCGGCCACTGGGTTTTGCTGACCGCCTGCCGGCAGGTTCGCAGTTGGCTCGACGCCGGCATCGACATAGGCGAGATGGCTGTGAACATTTCGGCCCATCAATTCCGCCAGCCCGGTTTTGTCCAGACCGTGCAAGGTGTGCTGGCCGAAACCGGCCTGCCAGCCAATCGGCTGGAACTGGAAATTACCGAAAGCACCGTCATGCACGGTGTCGATGCGGCCATTCAGACCCTGGCTCAGCTCAAGGCCATGGGCGTTCGGTTGGCCATCGACGATTTCGGCACCGGCTACTCGTCCCTCTCCTACCTGCGCCGCTTCCCGCTTGATCGCCTGAAGATCGACCGCTCCTTCCTGGCCGATGTCGATACCGACGCCGATGCCGCTTCGCTGGTCACCTTTGCCCAGGCAGAGTTCCTGCGCACGCTTGAATGCGAGCGCGTGCAGGGCTTCCATTTTTACCAGCCGGTATCGGCCGATGAGGTGATCGGCCTCAGTCGAAGTGAGGACTACGCCGCGTTGCCGGCCTGAGGCTGTTTGAGCGAGCGGGGTTGAGGGCTAAAATTCAAGCCTTCTCGCGACGGAGTTCAGTATGAAGATCGGATTTATCGGCCTTGGCATCATGGGGCGCCCGATGGCGCTTAACCTGATCAAGGGTGGCCATGATGTTACTGTCTGGGCGCGCCGCGCCGAATCCATGCAGCCGCTGCTCGAGGCCGGCGCCAAAGGCGCCGCCGGACCGGCCGATGCTGCCCGCGGCAACGAACTGGTTATTTCCATGGTGGCCGATGCGCCGGATGTCGCCGAGGTCATGCGGGGCGTGGCCAGCACCGGCCAGACCGGACTGGTTGCGGTCGATATGAGCACCATCGCGCCAGCCGCCGCCCGCAAGATTGGTGAAGATCTGGCTGTCGCCGGCATCGATTTTGTCGATGCGCCGGTTTCCGGCGGGGAAGTCGGCGCCATTGCCGGCACCTTGTCGATCATGGCGGGCGGTTCCGAAGCGGCTTTTGCCAAAGCCAAGCCGGCTTTCGACTGCATGGGCAAGAACATCGTGCACGTGGGCGCGAGTGGCGCCGGGCAGGTGACCAAGGCGGCCAACCAGATCGTGACCGGAATGGGCGTGCTGGCCGTGGCCGAGGCATTTGCATTTGCGGCCAAAAATGGGGTTGACCGTAGCAAGGTGCGCGAGGCGCTGCTCGGCGGCTTCGCCTACTCGAAAATTCTCGAAAACCACGGCCAGCGCATGCTCGATCGCAATTTCAAGCCCGGTTTCAAGAGCTGGATGCACGAGAAGGATCTGAATATCGTCATGCAGACGGCGCACGAACTCGGCCTCTGTCTGCCCGGTTCGGCGGCGACGGCGCAGATGTTCAACGCCATGGTCGGATCCGGCATGGGCGAGGACGATTCGATCGCCGTGCTCAAATTGCTCGAGCGGCTGTCGGGGCAGGAATGAACGTCGGTTTCATCGGCCTCGGCGCAATGGGGCGCCCGATGGCTTCGCACTTGCAGCGTGCCGGCCATGCGCTGGCCGTCTGGGCGCGTCGCCCGGAGCGCATTGGCGACCTGTCGGCCCGTGTCTGTGCGACGCCGGCCGAATTGGGGCGCTGCTGCGAAGTGGTGTTCACGGTAATCACCTCGAGTACCGACGTCGAAGGCGTGGCGCTCGGCGAGGATGGCCTGATCGAAGGCATGGCGCCCGGTTCGGTGCTGGTCGATTGTTCGACCATCGCGCCCGATGCGGCGCGGCACATCGCAGCCAGGCTGGCGGGAAAAGGCATTCATTTTCTCGATGCGCCGGTTTCCGGCGGCGAACAGGGCGCCATCGCCGCGACGCTGGCCATCATGGCCGGCGGCGATGCGGCGGTGCTCGACCGCGTGCGGCCGTTGCTTGAATGTCTGGGCCAGCGCATCGTCCATGTCGGACCGAACGGTGCCGGGCAGGTTGCCAAGGCCTGCAACCAGATGATCATGGTCGCCGCCATCGAAGCGGTGGCCGAGGCGATGCGGCTGGCGGCCGCTGCCGGCGTCGATTGCGGCAAGGTCAGGCAGGCGCTGGCAGGTGGTTCGGCCGCCTCGCGGGTGCTCGACGTGATGGGTGAGCGCATGGTTGGCCGCGATTTTTCGGCTGGCATCGAAGCCCGGCTGCATCACAAGGATTTCGGGCTGGTCCTGGAGGCGGCGCGGCAGAGCGGGGTGCCGGTACCGCTGACGGCAGTGGTCGCGCAGCAACTGAATGCACTGATGGCGCAGGGCTGGGGGCGGGACGATACGTCTTCGCTGCTGCGCGTGCTGGAGCTGGCATGAGTCAGATCGCCCAGCTTTCCGAAGCGGAAATCGAAGCGCGCTTTCACGTCACCGGTATGCTGCCGATAGCCTTCATGCTCGTCGGCTATGCCCGGACCAAGGATCAATTCACGGTGTCCTTCGGCGGCGAGCACATGATGCTGACGACGCTGCTCGATGCCCAGCCGGCCGGCGACCGCTTGATCCTCGACTGCAGCGGTAGCGCTGACATCAACCGTCGCTTTCTCGACAGCCGCCACAATGTCTTTGCCGGACGGCCTGGCGGGATCCACGTCCAATTCACCACCGGGCAGGCAACGGAGTTGAATTTCGAGGGCAGCAAGGCGTTTGCCGTGCCTTTGCCCAAACACATCGTCCGCCTGCAGCGCCGGGACACTTTCCGGATCGAAACGCCGCGCGGCAAACCCCTGCAGTTCTTTGGCCGTTTGGCCGGTGGGGAGCTGCTCAATTGCCCGGCGCACGATATTTCCGTGGCTGGCCTGGGCGTGACGGCACTCAGCCTGCCCGATGGGCTGGCCCCCGGAGATCGCCTGGAAAACTGCCATTTCGCCCTGCCCGAAGACGAACACGAATTATTCTTCAGCGCGACCTTGCGCCACATCACACCGCTGGTCGGGCGAACCGGGCAGCAGCAGTGGCGCATCGGCCTGCACTTCGAGAACATGCCGACGCTCGAGGAAAATCGGATCCAGCGCTACATCGCCAAGGTCGAGCGCGAGCGGCACGAATTGCTGGCCAAGTGATTTCCGCTAGCGAATAGCGGAGGGCCTAGCAGATGTCGCAGCGGTGAATTTCGACCGTGGCATGGACGATTTCTTCATGCGCGGCGAGCGCGTCGCGGATGTTCAGCGGGGTCAGTGCCTGATCGTGGGTGAGCAGGCTCAGCGCGCAGGCGTAGGCGCCGGTGCCGACGCGCCAGACGTGGAGGTCGGTCAACTCGGTCTGGCCATCGGCTGGTAGCTGGGCGATGACATCGCGGATTTCGGCGACGACCGGGTGATCCATTTCGCGGTCGAGCAGGACGCGGCCGCTCTGCACGATGAGATTCTTGGCCCACACCGCAACGAGCACGGCGCCGATGACGCCGGTGGCCGGGTCGAGCCAGGCCCAGCCGTAGAACCAGCCGCCACCCAGTGCGGCGATGGCGAGGACCGAGGTGGCCGCATCGGTGACGACGTGGATGTAGGCGGCCTTGAGGTTGAGGTCGTCATGCCCATGGTCATGGCCGTGATGGGCGTGATCGTGGCCATGTCCATGGTGATGGTCGTGATCGTGGGCCTGGCCGAGAATCAGCGCGCAGACGAGATTGACCACGAGGCCGAGAATGGCGACGGCCATGGCTTCCTGGTAGTGAATTTCCTGCGGCGCCAGGAGTCGTTCGAGTGAGCCGAAAATCATCGCGGCGGCGACGCCAAGCAGGAAAATGGCACTGGTGTAGCTGGCCAGTACCTCGATTTTCCAGGTGCCGAAGGCGAAGCTCGGATCGGCGGCATATTTGCGCGCTGCGCCGTAGGCGAAGGCTGAAAGGCCGATGGCCAGGGCGTGCGAGCTCATGTGCCAGCCGTCGGCAAGGACGGCCATCGAGTTGAACCACCAGCCGGCGACGATCTCGACGAGCATGGTGGCGATGGTGATCCACATGACCAGGCGGGTGCCGCGTTCGGCTGAGGCATTGCCGGTCGAGTAGCGATGGGTGTGCGCCCAGCGCGTCAGGTCGTGATTGCTCATTGCTGGCCGTATCCCGCAAACTTTTCCAGCACGGCGGCCATTTCCTTGGCCGAGAGCAGGACCGGCTGGCCGAGCTGGCAGGCGCGCCAGTATTGCTCGCAGAGTTCTTCGAGTTCGATGGCCAGCGCAAGGGCTTCGCTCAGGTCGCGTCCGGCGACCAGCATGCCGTGATTGGCCAGCAGGCAGGCCTGACGTCCGGCCATGGCGGCCATTGCTACGGTCGACAGGGATTCCGAGCCAAAAATGGAATAGTCGGCGCAGCGGATGGTGTCGCCGCCGAAGCGGGCGATCATGTAGTGAAACGGCGGAATGTCGAGGCGCAGGCAGGCCAGGCTGACGGCGAAGGGCGAGTGGGCGTGCAGGACGGCGCCGACTTCCGGCCGGCTGGCGTAGAGGTCGCGGTGGAAGCGCCATTCGGACGAGGGCTTGCGGGGGCCGACGTGCGAACCGTCGAGCGCCATGAGTGGGATGTCGTCTTCGATCAGGTTGGCGTAGGCCATGCCGGTCGGCGTGATGTAAAAGCCGTCGCCGCTGCGCACGCTGACGTTGCCGGCGGTGCTGCGGTTGAGGCCGGCCGGTTGCATGGCGCGGGCCGTGGCGATCAGTTCGGCGCGCAGGTCAGCCACGGCTTTCCTCCGGATAGAGCGCCAGCAGGCCGTCGCGGCTGGCCGGGCAGACGCCGCGTTCGGTGATGATGGCCTTGACCAGCCAGTTCGGCGTCACGTCGAAGGCAGGGTTGGCAACATCCTCGCCGGCCGGCAACTGGCGCAGCGCCGAGGGCTGGGCGTGATTGTCGAGACCATGGACATAACGGAATTCGTCGCCGTCGCGTTCCTCGATCGGGATGTCGGCCCCGTCGGCGCAGGCAAAGTCGAGCGTCGAGCGCGGCGCCGCGACGTAGAAGGGAATGCCGTTGTCGGCGCAGGCCAGGGCCTTGAGGTAGGTGCCGATCTTGTTGGCGACGTCGCCATTGGCCGCGATGCGGTCGGCACCGACGATCACCGCATCGACCTTGCCGGTACGCATGAGCAGGCCGGCGGCGTTGTCGGCAATGAGCGTATGCGGCACACCGTGCTGTTCGAGTTCCCAGGCGGTGAGCAGGCCCTGGTTGCGCGGCCGGGTTTCGGAGACCCAGACATGCACGGGCACGCCGGCGTCGTGTGCGGCATAGACCGGCGACAGCGCCGTGCCATGGTCGACCGTGGCCAGCCAGCCGGCGTTGCAATGGGTCATGATGTTGAGCGTCTGGCCGTCGGCGACGATCAGCTCGTTCCATAGCTTTAGGCCGTGCTGGCCGATGGCCGCGTTCTGCGCGACGTCTTCCTCGGCGATGGCGGCGGCCTCGAGCCAGGCGGCGGCGCAGCGCTCGTCCGCCGGCAGCGGGCGGAGCACGTTTTCCATGCGGGCCAGCGCCCAGTGCAAGTTGACCGCGGTCGGCCGCGTCGCACCGAGCACGGTGACGGCTTCGGTCAGCCGTCGGTCGGAAGCCTCGAAATCGAGCGCGATGGCTAGCCCGTAGGCCGCCGTCGCGCCGATCAGCGGCGCGCCGCGCACCTGCATGGCGCGGATGGCGTGGGCGGCTTCGTCCAGAGTGGCGACGCGAACCCAGTGCAGCGCGTGCGGCAACCGGGTCTGGTCGATGATGTCGATGGCGCGCTGCTCGGGGCGGGCGCGCAGGGTGCGGGTGGGGATGCCGTCGATGTTCATGGGCCGCATTGTGGCATAGTGCCTTCTTCCAAAACACCCGCCTGCACCATGGAAACTCCCGTTCGCATCGACTCCCGCTTCCCGGACATGGGGACCACCATCTTCACCGTCATGAGTCGTCTCGCCGCCGAATGCGGGGCGGTCAACCTGTCGCAGGGTTTCCCCGATTTCCAGGCCGAGCCGGCCTTGTTCGATGCCGTGCATCGCCACATGCTGGCCGGGCGCAACCAGTATGCGCCGATGGCCGGCATGCCGGCGTTGCGGCAGGCCATCGTCGACAAGGTGGCGGCGCTTTACGGCGCGCGCTACGACGTCGAGTCGGAAGTCACCGTGACGGCCGGGGCGACGCAGGCCATCTTTACCGCCATCGCTGCCTTTGTCCGGCCGGGCGACGAGGTCATCGTCTTCGAGCCGGTCTATGACTCTTACGTCCCCTCCATCGAAACGGTCGGCGGCAAGGCGGTCTACGCCCAGCTGAGCTTCCCGGACTACGTGCCGGACTGGGCCCAGGTGGCCAGCCTGATCACGCCGAAAACGCGGATGATCATCGTCAATTCACCGCACAACCCGACGGGCAGCCTGTTGTCTACGGTCGACCGGGAAAAACTCGCCAAATTGATTTCCGGCACCGACATCGTCGTGCTCTCCGACGAGGTCTACGAGCACATCCTGTTCGACGGCGAACAGCATGCCAGCATCTGCGCCCATCCCGAACTGGCGGCGCGCAGCATCGTCGTCTCGAGTTTCGGCAAGACCTATCACATCACGGGCTGGAAAATCGGTTACGTCGTCGGCCCGGCGGCGCTCATGGCCGAGTTCCGCAAGGTTCACCAGTTCAACGTCTTCACTGTGCACGCGCCGTCGCAACTGGCACTTGCCGAGTACATGGAGGATGCCGAACGGCATCTCCGGCTGGCCGCTTTTTACCAGGATAAAAGGGATTTCTTCCGCCATTTGCTGGCCGCCACGCCGTTCGAGCTGCTGCCCTGCCGCGGCACCTATTTCCAGCTGGCGCGGTACGACCGCATCTCGGATTTGCCTGACCGCGCCTTCGCCGAATGGATGACCCGCGAAGTCGGCGTTGCCGTCATTCCGGTCTCGGTGTTTTATGCCGACGGGCGCGACGACAAGGTGGTCCGCTTCTGTTTCGCCAAGCAGGAAAGTACGCTGATGGCCGCCGCGGAGCGCCTCTGTAAAGCTTTGTAATGAAATATGAATTTATGAAAACTGCTTGACCGTCTCGCGCCGCAAGACAAATAATCGGCCGATCAAAAACAAACCCAAGGAGAAAACATGAGTATTGTTCAGGAGTTCAAGGAATTCGCCGTCAAGGGCAACGCGATGGATCTCGCCGTCGGTGTCATCATCGGTGGCGCGTTCGGCAAGATCGTCGATTCCATCGTCGGAGACCTGATCATGCCGCTGGTCAGCCGCGTTGTCGGCAAACTCGATTTTTCCAACCTGTTCGTCGTGCTTGGCGACAACCCGAACAACCTCGTCGCCCTCGCCGAAATCAAGAAGGCAGGCATTCCCGTTTTTGCCTACGGCTCCTTCCTGACCATCCTGGTTAACTTCGTCATTCTCGCCTTCATCATCTTCATGATGGTCAAACAGCTCAACCGCCTGCGCAACGAAGCGCCGGCCCCGGAACCGGAACCGGAAGCGCCGGTGACGCCGGAAGATGTCATGCTGCTGCGCGAGATCCGCGATTCGCTGAAAAAGTAATCGCCTTTCACCCCGATCAGGCCGCCGTGTGCGGCCTTTTTTCATGGTGGTGGGCCATTCCTACGGTCAACCGGGAAAAACGGCCAAAATCGACATGGGCAGCGGCGGGTAGTTGTGCCCAAAACCCGCCGCGACTGCCCGTCAGTTACCGAAAACCGCCACCCAGAGCTGGCGGACGGCGGTGATGTGCTTTTCCACCTCGTCGCGCGGAATCGGCGCCTTGGGGGTCGCCGACAGCCGTCGGGCGTGCTGCAGGCGGCGGTATTCGCGATAAGCGTTGCCCGCCGCTTCGGCCTGCTGCGGGTCGATCAAGCCGAGTTCGCCGGCCATGCGCAGCAGCGCGATGTTGCCAAGGTTGCCGGTCAGGCTGGCGTGCTCGTGCGAATAGCCGAGGATCAGCGTCTGGACGATGAATTCGACGTCGATGATGCCGCCCGGATCATGCTTGAGGCCGAACAGGGTGTCACTCTTCGAACCGTGCGCGTCGACCATTTTCTGGCGCATGGCGACGACTTCTTCCTTGAGCTTGGCGAGGTCGCGCGGCAGGCGCAGGATTTCGCAGCGGATTGCCTCGAAACGCTGGCCGACGGCCGGATCGCCGGCACAGAATCGAGCCCGGGTCAGGGCCTGGTGCTCCCAGGTCCAGGCGTTCTTGAGTTCGTAATCGCGGAAAGAGTCGACCGACACAGCGAGCAGGCCGGCGTCGCCATTCGGACGCAGACGCAGGTCGGTTTCGAACAGGATGCCGGCCGGCGTCTGGCTGGACAGCCAGGAGTTGAGGCGCTGGCCGAGACGGGTGTAATTCTCCGGGGCGTCCTGATCGTCGTCGTCGTAGAGGTAAACAAGGTCGAGGTCGGAGGCGTAGCCGAGTTCCTTGCCGCCCATTTTGCCGTAGCCGATGACGGCGAATTTCGGCGTGGCGCAATGGCGGTTCTTGATTTTGCCCCACACCAGCGGAAGGGTTTCCTGGACGATGGTATCGGCCAGTTCGGTCAGGTGGTCGGAGAGGCTCTCGATGGTCTGCAGGCCGGCCAGGTCCTGCGCCAGCAGCCGGAAAACCTGGCCATGGTGCATTTCGCGCAGGATGTCCATTTCGCGCTCGGTGTCGTCGGCGTATTGCGCCAGGTTGTCGCGCAGGATCTGGCGGAAACCGGTCCAGTCGGTGGCAATTTCGTAGAGGCGGGGGTCGAGCAGTTCATCGAGGAGCAGCGGATGGCGGTTCAGGTAATCGGCCGCCCAGTTCGAGGCGCACATCATGTCGGCGACCCGGCGCAGCGCCATTGGATATTGCTGGAGCAGGGCGAGATAGGCGCCGCGCCGGGCGATGCCTTCGAGGAAGCTCAGGCCGCGGGCCAGCGTCGTGTCGGGGGCTGAGGTGGCACCGGCCGCCTCGATCAGGCGCGGGCCGACGGCATCGAGCCTGGCCCGGTTGGTCGCCGGCAGTTGCAGGTAGCGGCTGGCGGCGCGCAATTCGGCCAGACGGGCGATGGCCTCCTTGGGGTGACGAAAACCGAGATTGCCGAAGGCTTCGATCGCCGTGTCGTCGTCGAGCTGGCCTTGCCACAGGCCGGTCAGCGGATGTTCGCCGGCTTCCGGGTCGGAAAAGATGGCACCGAAGTGCTGGCTGACCTTTTCACGATGCTGGTCAAGCACGGCCAGCATCGATGGCCAGTCCGGGAAGCCCATGCTGATGGCGATGTTTTGCCGATTTTCGGCGTCGACCGGCAACATGTGCGTCTGCTTGTCCTCAACGTATTGCAACCGGTGTTCGAGGCGGCGCAGGAAGATGTAGGCCTCGCGAAGCTCCTGCTCGGTTTCGGCCGGAATGAGCTTGCGGTCGACGAGCAAGGCGAGAACGGACAGGGTCGGCCGAATTTGGAGCCCAAGGTCGCGGCCGCCGCGAATGAGCTGGAACACCTGGGCCATGAACTCGATTTCGCGGATGCCGCCGGGGCCGAGCTTGACGTGGTCGGCCATGTCCTTGCGCGCCACTTCGCGGCTGATCTGGGCGTGCGCCGGGCGATTTTCTGCATGGCCGTCACCCAGCCCGCCTGCAGGTTGTCGCCGGCATTCATGGTGCGGCCCTTGATCCAGGCGTAGCGCTCCCATTCGCGACCCTGGGTGATGAAATAATTTTCCAGGGCGTCGAGCGAGCAGACCAGCGGCCCGGAGTCCCCGTTCGGACGCAACCGCATGTCGACGCGAAAAACCTGGCCGTCGGCCGTCAGGTCGCCGAGCGCGCCGATGATGCGCTTGCCGAGACGGGTGAAGAAATCAAAATTCTCGATGCTTTTCGGGCCGGCCGTGTCGCCGTCTTCAGGGTAAACGAAGATGTAGTCGACGTCGGACGACACGTTCAATTCGCGGCCGCCCAGCTTGCCCATGCCGATGACCAGCAGGCGCTGCGGCTGGCCGGCCTTGTCGAGCGGTTCGCCGTAGCTGGCGACGAGCTGGCGGTGATAGTGGTCGAGCGCGAAATTGGTCGTCACGTCGGCGAGCAGCGTCATGCATTCGACGATCTCGGCCAGTGGTGCCAGTCCGCCCAGGTCGCGCAACACCAGATGGGCCATGGTGCGATGGCGCAGGCGGCGCAAGGCGCGACGAACGGCGTCGTCGTCGGCGAAGGCCTCTTGCAGCGGCGCCCGCAGCATGGCTTCGTTGAGCGGCTGCAGCCAGGTGGCATGCAGTTCGGGGATCAGTTCCGGGTGGGCCTGGAGCAGATTGGCCAGGTAACGGCTGTGGTGCATGGCCGCCTGCCAGCGGGGATCGAGGGTGGTGTCCATGATGGTCCTTCGGCAGCTTGGCCGAAAAGGTAGAATGTCGTTTTTATCCAGTATCCGATTGTAGCCGAATCCCCCGGCTATCCCGACAGATGTGCGCATCGCGCTGTATCACCGCCTGCATTGGCTGTGGCCGGTGCTCGCCAGTCGTGGCATCCGTCTGCTCGGCTGGGGGCTGTTTGCTGCCTGGCTGGCCTTTGTCGTTCTGATTCTGGCCCTGCGCTACGCGGTTCTTCCGAGGATAGGCGACTACCAGACCGAGATCGAGCGGGCGGCAACGCAGGCTGTCGGGCTGCCGGTCAAGATCGGCCGCATCAAGGCGCGCTGGCAGGGGCTGAATCCTGATCTGGTGCTCGACGAAGTGACGATTGCCGACCGCCAGGGCGCCCCGGCCTTTTCGCTGGCGCGCATCGAAGGCGTCCTTTCCTGGCACACCCTGTGGCGCCTGCGACCGACGCTGGCCCTGCTCGCTTTCGATGGCCCGGTGCTCCACATCCGACGGGAAACCAACGGCAAGATCACGGTGGCCGGTGTCGATACCGAAGGCGAGAGCGATCCGGCCTTCGGCGAGTGGGTTCTCGAACAAAAGCGCATTCGCATCCATGATGCGACGATCGTCTGGGACGACCGCCTGCGCAAGGCGCCGCCGCTCGTTCTCGAAGACCTGCAGTTTGCCCTCGACAACAACGGGCGCCGCCATCGCTTTGGCCTGTCGGCTGCGCCGCCCGACGAGCTGGCCGCCCGTGTCGACATCCGGGGTGAGGTCAAGGGCGATCTGGGCGAGGCGCTGGAGCATTTGTCCGGGCAGCTTTTTGTCGAACTTGATTACGCCGATCTGGCCGGCTGGCGGGCCTGGGTCGATTATCCCGTGCATCTGCCACGGGGCCGCGGGGCGCTACGCCTGTGGGGCGATCTCGGCGACGGAACCGGCAAACTGACGGCCGACGTGGCGCTCGAAGAGGTGCGCATGCGTCTTGGCCGCAAGCTGCCCGAACTCGAACTGGCCAGCATGCGCGGCCGGATCGAGGGGCAATACAAGGCTGATACCTGGATGGTCGCCGGGCACAAGGTCGAATTGCAGACGGAGGATGGCATCCGCATTGCGCCGAGCGATTTCAAGGTCGAATGGCGGCGGGATCCGGTGACTGCTACGGTCAACGGCAATTCCAGTGCCAGTTTTCTCGATCTCGCCGTGCTCGGCCGCCTGGCCGCCTATTTGCCGCTCGACGCACAAAGCCGGGGTCTGCTCCTCCGCCACCGGCCGCAGGGGCGGATTGCCGAATTGCGGGCGAGCTGGACGCTCGATGGCGAAAAGCTCCGTCACTACAGCCTGAGGGCCGGTTTCCGCGACATGGGGATCGAGGCTGATCGCTATTTCCCCGGGGCCGGTGGCGTTTCCGGGTCAATCGATCTGACCGAAAAAGGCGGCGATCTGCGGCTCGATTCCGGCGTTTCGAGCCTGTCGTTGCCGGCCATTTTTCCCGAGCCGGATATCGCGCTCGATGCGCTCAAGGTCAAGGCGAGCTGGAAAAATACGCCGCAAGGGACCGACATCAAACTCGATAAACTCGAATTCGCCGGGCCGGATGCGGCCGGTTCGGCCCAGGGAACGTACCGCTACACAGGCGAAGGACCTGGCGAAATCGACCTGACGGCGAGCATCGAGCGCGGCGAGGGACGCGCCGTCTGGCGTTACATGCCGCACGCCGTCAATGCCACGGCCCGGAACTGGATCCGGCGCGGCATCGTCGGCGGTCGCGGTTACGACGGCAAGCTCATTCTCAAGGGCAATCTCAAGGATTTCCCCTTCCGCGACGGCAAGGGCGGCAAGTTCATCGTCACCGCCAAGGCGACCGGCGCCAAGGTCGATTATGCCGACGGCTGGCCGGTCATCGACGACATCGACGCCGACATGAGTTTCGACACCGGCATGCGCATCCAGGCCAGCAAGGGGCGCATCCTCGGCGCCACGCTGGCCGACGTCAAGGTCGTTATTCCCGATTTTGAGTCGCATGAAGAAATGCTGCTCGTGCGCGGCACGGCTCGTGGGCCGACCGGCGAATTCCTGCGTTTCATCGAGGAAAGCCCGGTGACGGAAAAAATCGATCGCTTCACCGAAGGCATGAAGGCCGTCGGTAACGGCAGTCTCAAACTCGAGCTCGATATTCCCCTGCGCCATGCGCTCGATACCAGAATGCGCGGTGACTATCGTTTCCTCAACAACCAGTTGCAGCCGCTCGCCGGTCTGCCGCCGCTGACCCAGGTCAATGGCCGCCTGCTGCTCACCGAAAATACCGTGGCTTCGCAGGATATTGCTGGCCAGGTCTTCGGCGGGCCGCTCAGGGTGCAGGTCAGGAGTGCTGCTGAAAAGGTGGCCGTGCTGGCCACCGGCACAGCTGCCATCGGCGAGGTAAGCCGGCATTTTGGCTGGCCCTTGATCAACCATCTGGGCGGCAATGCAGCCTGGAACGCCGACATCAGCATCCGCCGACGCAATGCCGACGTGGTGGTCGAGTCCGACCTGCTGGGGATCAGTTCGCCGTTGCCCGATCCGCTCAACAAGAATGCCATGACGGCGCTGCCCCTGCGCATCGAGCGCACAGCGCCGGATGCCGAGCGCGAGCAGTACCGGATCACGCTTGGCAAGCTTGGCCAAGGGCTGGTCGTTCGCCGCCAGGGAAACTGGGAGCGGGGCGTCTTGACGGTTGGCGAGGGCGAGTTGCGCCTGCCGGAAAAAGGGCTGGCGGTGCGCGTGGCAAGCCCGCGCATTGACGCCGATGCCTGGCGGAATTTCCTGCCCGAGGGGGCGGCTGGAGGCGAGGGCAGCGGCCTGGCGCTTAGCGTGGTTACGCTGAAGACGCCGCAGTTGCATCTCTTCGATCGCGATTACAATCAGGTCGAGGTCAGCCTGCGGCCGCGCGACAGCGGCTGGCAGATCGGCCTCAATACCCGCGAGGCGGTCGGCAATGTTTTCTGGATGAGTGCGGGCGAAGGCTGGGTCGAGGGTAATTTCAAGCGTCTCGTGATACAGCCGGCGGCCGAGGCCGCCGAGGGCACTTCGTCGCTGATCAATACGCTGCCCGGCATGAGCCTGACGGTCGACGACTTTTTCGTTGGCGAAAAGGCACTTGGCCGGCTCGAACTCAAGGCGCGCAACGACAAGGGGGCGTGGCACCTCGATAACCTGAACCTGGAAAACCCGGACGGCGGCCTGAAGGGCAAGGCGGTCTGGAACAATACGGGATCCAACCATACCCGGCTTGATTTCGAACTCAACGCCAGGGACATGGGCAAATTGCTCGACCGGCTCGGCTACGCCGACTCGGTGCGGCGCGGCAAGGCCAAAATGACCGGCGATCTGAAGTGGAACGGCCCTCTCACCTCTCTTCACTATCCGTCGTTGACGGGGCAGCTCAACGTCGAAGCGGAAAAGGGCCAGTTCAACAAGCTGGAACCGGGTGTCGGCAAGCTCCTCGGGTTGATTTCCCTGCAGTCGCTGCCGCGTCGGCTGACCCTGGATTTTCGGGATATTTTCAGCGACGGCCTGGCTTTCGACAGCATCGAAGGCAAGCTGTCCATCCGCCAGGGCGTCATGCGGACCGTCGATCCTTTGCGCATTTACGGGCCGTCGGCGCAGATCGAAATGCAGGGTGAAACCGACCTCAAGGCTGAAACGCAGGACATGCAGGTGGTTGTCCGTCCCGAACTGGGCGGTTTGGCAGCGGTGGGGGCGGCGGCGCTGGTCAATCCGGTGGTCGGCGCGGCGGCGCTGGTTGCCAATACGGTGCTGCAAAAGCCGCTTAATCGCCTGTTCAGCTATCGCTATCATGTCACCGGCACCTGGGCCGATCCGCTGGTCGACAAGACCGGCGAATCGGCGCCCGAGACAAAGTTGCCGCCGGAAACGGACAGCCAACCCGTGGAGAGCAAGCCATGACCAAGCAGAATTGCCGTATCGCCGCCGTGCAGATGATTTCCGGGCCGCGCGTCGGGGACAATCTGGCCACGGCCGGCCGGCTTGTCGCCGAGGCCGTCGGGCAGGGCGCCCAACTGGTTGTCTTGCCCGAGTATTTTCCCATCATCGGCGCGGTCGATGCCGACCGCGTGCGGGCCCGCGAGGATTTCGGCGCCGGGCCTATCCAGTCCTGGCTGGCCGAAACGGCGCAGCGCCATGGCATCTGGATTTTTGCCGGTTCCCTGCCGTTGACCGCGAGCAAGCCCGACAAGATGCGCAATGCCAGCCTGGTCTTCAACCCGGCCGGCGAATGTGTCGCACGGTACGACAAGATCCATCTGTTCGGCTTCCACAAGGGCGACGAGTCCTACGACGAGGCCAGCTTCATCGAGCCGGGTGAAATGCCGGTGGCGGTCGCCACGCCGTTCGGCAAGATCGCCCTGTCGATCTGCTACGACCTGCGTTTTCCCGAGCTCTACCGGGCGCTGGCGCCGGTCGATCTGATTCTCGTGCCGGCCGCCTTCACCGAAACCACGGGCAAGGCGCACTGGGAAATCTTGCTGCGCGCCCGGGCCATCGAGAACCAGTGCTATCTTCTCGCTGTCGGACAGGGCGGGCGCCATGAGAACGGCCGCATGACCCACGGCAACAGCATGATCATCGATCCGTGGGGCGAGATTCTCGACCGCAAGCAAAAGGGGCCGGGCATCGTCATCGCCGACCTCGATCACCAGCGCATTGCCGATATTCGCGAGAGCCTGCCGGCCCTTGCCCATCGTAAACTTTAAGGAAGCTTTCATGACTCAGAACAGCGCCTTGGCCCAGGCCGAATCCCTGCTGCTGGCCCCCTTCTCGCTCAGCGAAGGCGACCTGTCGCGAACCTTCGGCCAGATCCTGTGGAGCCTCGACGAGGGCATCGTCAAGTCGGGCAGTTTCAGCATCGACCAGGGCGTCGGCGTACGCGCCCTGTCCGGCGAGAAAACAGCCTTCGCCTACTCCGACGACATCAGTTCGCAGGCGCTCGGCGATGCCGCCAACGCGGTGCGGGCGATTGGCGCCGCCGGGCAGGATTCCCATTTTGGCCAATTTTTCCGGTCGACCGTTGCAAGGTCGTTGTACGTGCCGAATGATCCCATCGCCTCGCTGCCGGCCGATGCCAAGGTCAAATTGCTCGAACGTCTCGAAGGCTTCGCCCGGGCGCTCGACCCGCGTATCAAACAGGTCATGGCCTCGCTTGCCGGCGAGTACGAAGTGATCCTCGTCGCCGGTTCCGACGGTCGTCTGGCCGCCGATATCCGGCCGTTGGTCCGTTGTTCGATCTCGGTTATCGTCGAGGAAAACGGCAAGCGCGAGCAGGGCTCGTCGGGGGGCGGCGGTCGTTTCGACTTCGGCTATTTCGACGACGAAATCCTCCGGCGCTACGCCAAGGAGGCCGTTCATCAAGCCGTCACCAATCTCCATGCCGAGCCTGCGCCGGCCGGCCAGATGACGGTCGTGCTCGGTGCCGGCTGGCCCGGCATACTCCTCCATGAAGCTGTCGGACACGGCCTGGAGGGCGATTTCAACCGCAAGGGCAGTTCGACTTTCTCCGGCCGGGTTGGTCAGCGCGTTGCCGCCGAAGGCGTCACGGTCATCGACGACGGCACGATTGCCGACCGCCGCGGCTCGCTCAACATAGACGACGAAGGCAACGCGACGCAACGCACGGTGCTGATCGAGGACGGTATTCTCAAGGGCTACCTGCAGGACAGCCTGAATGCCCGCCTCATGGGCGTCGCCCCGACCGGCAACGGTCGCCGCGAATCCTTCGCCCACCTGCCCATCCCGCGCATGACCAATACCATGATGCTGGCCGGCGAACACGACCCGGCGGAGATCATCCAGTCCGTCAAGAAGGGCATCTACGCCGCCAATTTCGGTGGCGGCCAGGTCGATATCACGAGCGGCAAGTTCGTTTTCTCGATGAGCGAGGCCTACCTCATCGAAGACGGCAAGGTGACCCGCCCGATCAAGGGCGCCACGCTGATCGGCAACGGGCCGGAGGCGATGACCCGTGTCTCGATGATCGGCAACGACCTCAAACTCGACCCCGGTGTCGGCACCTGCGGCAAGGATGGCCAAAGCGTACCGGTCGGTGTTGGTCAGCCAACCCTGCGTATCGATGGACTGACGGTTGGGGGTACTGCATAATAACTAGTCACATTGTTGAGGGGGCTATTGATGCGCGCACTGATTTTTCTCGCTGGCTGTTTGCTGTCTGCTTCGGTTTGGGCTCAATCGACGCCTCTGGCAAGCGCCGCGCAGGAACGACTGAAAGCGCTCAGCGCCGACCCGGTTGCCTTGCGGGCGGCGATCGATGCGGGCAAGAAGGCCACCTTCTTCTGTGCCAATTGCCACGGTGAAGACGGTATCAGCAAGACGCCGGATGTGCCGAACCTGGCCGGCCAGAATCCGGCCTACCTGCTCGAACAGATTCGCAAGTTCGGCGCTGGCGAGCGCAAGGATCCGTTCATGCAAGGCCTGATCAAGGTACTCAAGGAAGAGGAGCGGGTGCAGGTGGCCACCTACTACGCCAGCATGAAGGTTCCCCCATCCGCCGCCGACAGCAGCCAGGTACCACACGGCAAGGAACTGTTTGCCAAGCTTTGCGTCCGCTGCCACGGCGAGCAGGCTCGCGGCAACGAGCTTTTCCCTCGTCTTGCCGGGCAAAAGGTGCCTTACCTGAAGACGTCGATCACCCGCTATCGCGACATGACCGGCGTGCGCAACAATCAGCTCATGGCCATTGCCACAGCTCCGCTCAAAAACGACGACATCACGGCCATCGCCAACTACCTGACACAGATGCCGTGAGCGACGGGTTTACCGTCGCCTAACATTGTTGATTCGTATCATGGTCTTGCGGTAAATGCCGCGGCTATCCTCTTGGCTTGAAAAAAGCCATCCGGGGAGGCCTCGTGAAGACCGTACTGTCGACGCTGCTTGCATTTTTCCTTTGCCTGGCCGGCCATGACGCGCTGGCCCAGATCAGTGACATCAATTCGGCGATCAACAAGGCCGGCCGACAGCGGATGCTGTCGCAGCGCATGGCCAAGGCCTATTTCCAGATTGGGCAACAAATCGATGTCGACCGTAGCAGGAAGATTCTCGATGCCTCGATTGCCGTCTTCGACCGGCAACTCGTCGAGTTGAAGAACTACGCACCGACACCGGAAATCAAGGAAACCTACCTCAGGCTCGAAAAATCCTGGCTGGCCTACAAGGACGTGCTGGTTGGGGCGATGCCCTCTCCGGAAAACGGGCCAAAAGTCCTGGCGATTTCCGAAGAGGTGCTGGTCCTGGCGCATCAGGCAACGGTCCTGCTCGAAAAGAAATCTGGCTCGAACGCCGGCCGCCTGGTCAATGTATCGGGGCGCCAGCGCATGTTGTCGCAACGTCTGGCCAAGTACTACCAGGCTGCGTCATGGGGCATTGCAGACAATGGCGGGACGGCAAGCATGGGCAAGGCGCGCAAGGAGTTCTCCGATGCCTTGCAGGAATTGGCAGCCGCTCCGGCAAACACCGCGCAGATCAAGGACAGCCTGGATCTCGTCAAGCAGCAATGGATTTTCTTCGAGAGTGCCCTCAACCAGAAAGTCGGCCGCGACAAACGGGCGCAACTGGCCGTGGCGACGACCAGCGAACGTATTCTCGAAGAAATGGAATCGGCAGTCGGCCTCTACGAAAAGCTGCCGAAGTAACAGATTTGCCGTCGGGGCCTGGCTGGCCAAGGGAGCCAGGCTCGGAATCTTCGGCGGCCATCCGTTAGAATGCTGGCTTTCCGAATTTCTGGACGAGACTGGCCATGACGCCGCACAGCACGCAAACGAGCAAACCCAATACCGACGACCTGCGCATCAAGGAAATCAAGGAACTGGTGCCGCCGGCCCACGTTTTCCGGGAATACCCGGTGTCCACCCGCGCCGCCCAGACAACCTATGCCGCGCGCCAGGCCATTCACCGCGTCCTGCATGGCGCCGACGACCGCCTGCTTGTCGTCATCGGCCCCTGCTCGATCCATGACCACGACCTGGCCATCGATTACGCCAGGAAACTGGCCAAGGAAGCCGAGAAATACGCCGACGACCTCATCGTGGTCATGCGTGTCTATTTCGAAAAGCCGCGTACCACTGTCGGCTGGAAAGGGCTGATCAACGATCCGCGCCTCGACAACACCTTCCGCATCAACGAAGGCCTGCGTCTGGCCCGCCGCATCCTGCTCGAGATCAACGAGCTCGACCTGCCGTGCGCTACCGAATTCCTCGACACCATTACACCGCAATACACCGCCGACCTCATCTCGTGGGGGGCCATCGGCGCCCGTACCACGGAGTCGCAGGTGCATCGCGAGCTGGCCTCCGGCTTGTCCTGCCCGGTCGGTTTCAAGAATGGTACCGACGGCAACATGCGCATCGCTGTCGACGCCATTCGCTCGGCCAATTCGCCGCACCATTTCCTGTCGGTCACCAAGTCGGGCCACACCGCCATCGTGTCGACAACCGGCAACGAGGACTGCCACGTCATCCTGCGCGGCGGCAAGGAACCGAATTACGACGCCGCCAGCGTCGATGCCGCGTGTACCGAAATAGCCAAGTCCGGCCTTGCCGCCAGGCTCATGGTCGATTTCTCGCACGGCAACAGCCGCAAACAATTCAAGCTGCAAATGGAAGTCTGCGACAGCGTTGCTGCCCAGTTGACCGCCGGGGAGGACCGCATCGTCGGCGTCATGGTCGAATCGCACCTTGTCGAAGGCCGCCAGGACATCGTCCCGGACAAGCCGCTGACCTACGGCCAGAGCGTCACCGACGCCTGTATCAACTGGGAAGACAGCGTCAAGGTGCTTGATCAGCTCGCTGCCGCCGTGCGCGCCCGGCGGGTGGCTGAGGCCGCCGAATAGGCGTTATCCAGCCTTGGGTTCAGGCCCGATTGGTGCAAGCCAGTCGGGCCTTTTTGTTTTCGGCTCAGTCGGCGAAATTCGGCCGGCGCTTCTCGCGCTGGGCGGCGATGCACTCGCCGAGATCGGCCGAGAGCAGCATCGCGGCGTTCCAGCCGGCGACGTAGTTGAGGCCGTCGGCTACTGAGTGATCGCGGCTGAAGTTGAGCACCTCTTTTGTCCCGCGAACGGCCAGCGGCGACTTGGTGGCGATGGTTTGGGCGATTTTGCGGACTTCCACGGTCAACCGGGAAAAATCGCCAAAATTGAAATTGATCAGGCCGAGCGATTTCGCTTCATCAGCGTCCACGTTGCGGCCGGTGTACGCCAGTTCGCGCGCCATGCCTTCGCCTATCAGGTGCGGCAGGCGTTGCAGGGTGCCGACGTCGGCGACCATGCCGAGATCGATTTCCTTGATCGAAAAGACCGCGTCGGCTGCCGCGTAGCGCATGTCGCAACAGGTCACGAGATCGAGCGCGCCACCCACGCAAGCGCCGTGGATGGCGGCGAGCACGGGCTTGCGGCAGCGCTCGATGCTGCTCAGGCAGTCCTGCAAATCGAGGATCAGCCGGCGTAACGTCTCGCGGCTACGGGCACCGTCGGTGTGGGCAATCTGTTGCTGGATGTTGCCAAGCATGGCGAGATCGATGCCGGCGCAAAAGCTTTTCCCTTCGCCGCTCAGAATGGCGACGCGGACTTCCGGCGTGGCATCGACCCATTCGAAGGCGCGACGGATTTCCTGCCACATCGCCTCGTTCATCGCGTTCGACTTGTCCGGCCGGTTGAGGCGGACTTCGGCGACGTGCTCGACGAGGGTGACGACGAGGGTGCTGAATTCTGGCGTGTTCATGGCCTTGTCTCCGGGGGCCTGGATTTATTGCCGATGGTAAGCCTGTCTTGCGCAGGCCGCCCGTTCAGGCCATCCCGGCCAGAGCCGCAGCGAGGTCGGCATTGTCGTCATCGTCGCCGCTGCCGCCGGTCTGGATGTTCTGGCTCTCGATGCTGACCGCGTAGCCGGCGATGCGCAACTGCTCGGCCCAGTGCTCGGCGACCTTGCGCGAGTCGTGCCAAGGGCCGCGCTCGATGATCGGGCGGTCGGTGCCGGAGCGATAGGTTGTCTTGACGCGGTACACGGCTTAACCCGAGGGGGTGTGGATGGCCGGCCAGGGCGTGTTACGCGGCATTCTTGCCCTTTTGCCACAGCACATCGCCGCGGCCGCCGGCCCGGTTGAGGGCGCGGCCGAGGATGAAAAGCAGGTCGGATAGGCGGTTGATGTAGCGGCGGGCGGCCTCGGAAAGCGGTTCGACGCCATGCAGGCGAACCATGGACCGTTCGGCGCGGCGGCAGACGGTGCGGCTCAGGTGGGCCAGCGAGGCGGCGCGGGTGCCGCCCGGCAGGATGAATTCCTTGAGCATCGGCAGGTCGGCGTTGAAGGCCTCGGCCTGGGCTTCGAGGCGGGCCACCTGGGCGTCCTTCATGACTTCCATGCCGGGCAGGCAGAGTTCGCCGCCGAGGTCGAAGAGGTCGTTCTGGACATCGAGCAGGGCGGCGCGCATGGCGTCCGGCATGTCTTCGCAGAGCAGCACGCCGAGGCCGGAGTTCAGCTCGTCGACTTCGCCGATGGCGTCGATGCGCAGACTGTCCTTGGTTGTCCGGCTGCCGTCGCCAAGGCCGGTCGTACCAGCGTCGCCGGTGCGGGTGACGATCTTCGACAGGCGGTTGCCCTTGCGTTCATGTTCGGTGTCGTTCACGGTGCTTTCTCCAGAGTCAGTGCAGATTATACTTTTGCTCCGCACTACAGACAGCCATCCTTATGCCCCAGTTCGCTGCCAATCTGAGTTTTTTATTTGCCGACCTACCGTTCCCGGCCCGTTTCCAGCGGGCGGCTGAAACCGGATTTCGCGGCGTCGAATACCTTTTTCCCTACGACTGGCCGGCCCATGACGTCGCCGAATGGCTCAAGGCGGCCGCTGTCGAGCAGGTGCTGTTCAATCTGCCGCCCGGCGACTGGGCGGCCGGCGAGCGCGGCCTGGCCTGTTTGCCGTACCGCCAGGGCGAATTTGCCGAAAGCGTCGAACTGGCGTTGAACTACGCCATGGTCCTCGACTGCGAACGCGTGCATTGCATGGCCGGGCTGCGTCCCGATGGCGTCGCCGAGGCCGAGCTGGAAGCGACCTACATCGCCAACCTGCAATTCGCCGCCGACCGCTTCGCCACCGTCGGCGTCACGGTGATGATCGAGCCGATCAACAGCCGCCTCGACATGCCGGACTACTGGCTCGACGACGTGAACAAGGCGCTGCGCCTGCTCGACGCCATCGCCCGTCCCAACGTCAAACTGCAGCTCGACCTCTATCACGCCCAGATCATCCAGGGCGACCTGGCGCGAACCATCGAGGCCCATCTCGGCCGCATCGGCCATGTCCAGATCGCCGACAATCCCGGCCGCCACGAACCGGGTACCGGCGAAATCAACTACCCGTTCCTGTTCGGACTGCTCGACCGGCTCGGTTACGCCGGCTGGGTCGGCTGCGAATACAAGCCGCTGACCACAACTGAAGCCGGCCTAGTCTGGATGGCCAAGTGAGCACGCACGCGCATCCTCGTGACCTCCTGCGTCGTCTGTTCGACGCCGCCATCGCGGCGGCCGACCCGGCGCGGTGTGTGCCGGCGCATCTGCCGGCGGACGACGGCGGGCGGCTCATCGTTATCGGCGCCGGCAAGGCTTCGGCGGCGATGGCGCGGGCCGTCGAGCAACACTGGTCGGGGCCGCTCGAAGGAACGGTGGTGACGCGCTACGGCCACGGCGTGCCGTGCGAGCGAATCAAAATCATCGAAGCATCGCACCCGGTCCCGGACGCCGCTGGCGAGGCGGCCGCACTTTCCATTTTTGCGCAAATTTCCGGGTTGACCGTGGAAGACCGCGTTCTGGCGCTCATTTCCGGCGGCGGCTCGGCCCTGCTCGCGGCGCCGGCCCCCGGCGTCACGCTGGCCGAAAAGCGGGCGCTCACCTCGGCGCTGCTCCGCTCGGGGGCGAGCATCGGCGAGATCAACTGCGTGCGCAAACACCTGTCAGCCCTCAAGGGCGGTCGCCTTGCCGCTGCCGCCTGGCCGGCCTCGGTGCTGACCCTGGCCATTTCCGACGTGCCCGGCGACGACCCGGCGGTCATCGCCTCCGGCCCGACGGTCGGCGACCCGACGACCTGTGCCGATGCCCTCGGCGTGCTCGATTTCTACGCCATCGCCATCCCGCCCGAACTGCGCCGCCGCCTCGAATCCGGCGAACTGGAAACGCCCAAGCCGGGCGATCCGCATCTGGCCAACAGCGAATTCCGCCTCATCGCCAGTCCGCGCCAGATGCTCGAAGCGGCCGCCGCCGAGGCGCAACAGCTCGGCATCACGCCGCTCATTCTCGGCGACGCCATCGAGGGCGAGGCGCGGGAGGTCGGCAAGGTCATGGCGGGCATGGCGAAATCCTGCGGTCTACACGGATTCCCGGCCAGAAAGCCTTGCGTCCTGCTCTCCGGCGGCGAAACGACGGTGACCCTGCACGGCGATGGTCGGGGCGGGCGCAACACCGAATTCCTGCTCAGCCTGGCGCTGGCGCTTGACGGTGCGCCGGGCATCCACGCCCTGGCCGCCGACACCGATGGCATCGACGGCAGCGAAGACAACGCCGGCGCCTTCGTGACGCCCGATACGCTGGCCCGAGCCAGGGCGGCGGGCCTCGACCTGCGCGCTCGACTGGCCAACAATGACGCCTGGACCTGTTTTTCCGAGCTCGGCGACCTGCTGGTCACCGGCCCGACGCGCACCAACGTTAACGATTTTCGGGCTATTCTTATAGGCTAAAATGGCAAATATGGCGCAAAACGGCAACAACGACATTTGCATTGATCTGGCAACCTTGGAGCGCCGGCTCCGCCTGTTCCTGCCGGCCCACTGCCTGCTGCTCGGCGAAGAGGATCTGCGCCCCTACGAATGCGACGGGCTCACCGCCTACCGCGAACTGCCGCTCGCCGTCTGCCTGCCGGAAACCGAAGCGCAGGTCATCGACATCCTGCGTACCTGCCACCAGCTTGGCGTGCCGGTTGTCGCCCGTGGTGCTGGCACCGGGTTGTCCGGTGGCGCCATGCCGCACGCCCACGGTATCGTCCTGTCGTTGGCCCGTTTCAACCGGATTTTGCGCGTTGATCCCGCCGCCCGGCTGGCCGTCGTCCAACCCGGCGTGCGCAACCTGGCCGTGTCGGAAGCGGCCGCTCCGCACGGCCTGTATTACGCGCCGGACCCGTCGTCGCAGATCGCCTGCACACTGGGCGGCAACGTCGCCGAAAACTCGGGTGGCGTGCATTGCCTGAAATACGGGCTGACCGTCCATAACGTCCTGCGCATTCGCGTCGTCAGCATCGAGGGCGAGGTCTTCGAAATCGGCTCCGCCGCGCCCGATGCCGCCGGTTACGATTTGCTGGCACTGATGATCGGCTCCGAAGGGATGCTCGGCGTGGTTACCGAAGTCACCGTCAAGCTCGTGCCCAAGCCCGAGCTGGCGCAGGTCGTCATGGCCTCCTTCGCCGATGTCGCCAAGGCCGGCGACGCTGTCGCCGCGATCATCGCCGCCGGCATCATCCCGGCCGGGCTGGAGATGATGGACAAGGCCGCCACCGCCGCCGTCGAACCCTTCGTCAAAGCCGGCTACGACATGAGTGCCGAGGCGATTCTGCTCTGCGAATCGGACGGCACGCCGGAAGAAGTCGCCGAGGAAATCGCCCGCGTCACCGAGGTGTTGAACGCGGCCGGCGCCAGCGACATCCGCGTCTCGCAGTCCGAAGCCGAGCGCCTGCGCTTCTGGGCCGGGCGCAAGGCGGCGTTCCCCGCCGTCGGCCGCATCACGCCCGACTATTACTGCATGGACGGCACCATCCCGCGCAAGCGGCTGGCCGAAATGCTCTCGGCCATCGCCGCCATGGAAACCAAATACGGCCTGCGCTGCGCCAACGTTTTCCACGCCGGCGACGGCAACCTGCATCCGCTGATCATGTACGACGCCTCGCAGCCCGGCGACTGGGAACGGGCCGAAGCCTTCGGCGCCGAAATTCTCGAATTGTCGGTGGCGCTCGGTGGTTCGATCACCGGCGAACACGGCGTCGGCATCGAGAAAATCAACCAGATGTGCGTGCAGTACGCGACGCCCGAAATCGAAGCCTTCCATCGCGTCAAGGCGGCCTTCGACGAAAGCGGCCTGCTCAATCCCGGCAAGGCGGTGCCCAGCCTGCACCGCTGCGCCGAATACGGCCGCATGCACGTGCATCACGGCGATGTGAAATTCCCCGAACTGGAGCGCTTCTGATGCTGACGGCCCACTCGCTCGACGACATCGTCGCCGCCGTCCGCAATGCCGACGCCGAGCGCGCACCGCTACGCGTTCGCGGTGCCGGCAGCAAGGATTTCTACGGCGGCCTGCTGGCCGGTGAGGTGCTCGATGTCTCGGCCCATCGCGGTATCGTCGCCTACGAGCCAACCGAGCTTTACATCACCGCCAAATGCGGCACGCCGCTCGCCGACATAGAGGCCACGCTGGCTGAAAAAGGCCAGATGCTGGCCTTCGAGCCACCCCATTTTGGCGGTGCGAATGCCGGCTCCGCCGGGGCTACGGTTGGCGGCTGCGTTGCCGCCGGGCTGTCCGGGCCGCGTCGGCAACAGGCCGGGGCGGTGCGCGACTTCGTGCTCGGCGTCAAACTGGTCGATGGCACCGGCCAGGTCCTCAATTTCGGTGGGCAGGTCATGAAGAACGTGGCCGGCTACGACGTGTCGCGCCTCATTGCCGGCAGTCTCGGCACCCTCGGCGTCATTGCCGAAGTGACGCTCAAGGTGCTGCCCAAACCGGTGGCCGAAAGCACACTGGTATTCGACTGCGATGCAGCGGAGGCCATTCGCCGGCTCAACGATTGGGGCGGCCAGCCGTTGCCGGTTTCCGCATCCTTCTGGCACGACGGCCAGCTCTGGCTGCGCCTCTCCGGCGCGCGGGCGGCGGTTGAGGCCGCTACCGGCAGGCTGGGGGGGAATCCCACGGTCAACCCGGAAAAACACTGGAATTCGATACGCGAGCAAACGCATACGGCTTTCGTCGCCAGCCCGCTGTGGCGATTGGCCGTGCCTTCTACCGCGCCGTCTCCCGAGCTGGACGGTCTGCGTGCCATCGAGTGGGGTGGGGCTGTGCGCTGGTATGCCGGTGAAGTCGCTGGCGATCACGAGGCCATGCGTGCCGTCGCCGCCCGCCTCGGCGGCCACGCCGTCCTCTACCGCGCCCCGGAATCGCTGCGCTGCCTGGAGGGGGCGTTTACGCCGCTGCCGCCAGCCTTGTTTGCCCTGCATCGGCGCCTCAAAAAAGCGTTCGACCCGCAGGGCATTCTCAACCCCGGCCGACTGTACGCGGAGTTTTAGGCTGATGGATACCAAAATCACCGCCGAACTGCGCGCCACCTACGCCGGCCAGGTCGCCGAGGAAATCCTGCGCAAGTGCGTGCATTGCGGCTTCTGCACAGCGACCTGCCCGACCTATCAACTCCTCGGCGACGAACTCGACGGCCCGCGCGGCCGCATCTACCTGATCAAGCAGGTGCTCGAAGGCAAGCCGGTCACCGAGAAGACGCGCACCCACCTCGACCGCTGTCTGACCTGTCGATCCTGCGAAACAACCTGCCCGTCGGGCGTCAAGTACAGCCATCTGCTCGATGTTGGGCGCGAGGTCGTCGAAGCAAAGTTGCCGCGTTCGTTGGCCGATTCATTGACCCGCGGCTTGCTCAAAGCGGTCCTGCCGCGCCCGGCGCTGTTTGGCGCGGCAGTTGCCCTGGGCCGCGCCGTCCGTCCCCTGTTGCCAACCAGCCTGGCTGACAAGTTGCCGCCCGCCCAGCCGGCCGGCCAGCCGTGGCCGCAAGCGGCCGGCCACGTGCGTCGCATGCTGGTCCTGGCCGGTTGCGTTCAACCTGCGCTGGCCCCCAACATCAATGCGGCGACGGCACGGGTTTTCTACCGGCTGGGTATCGACCTGTTTGAAGAAGCCAAAGCCGGCTGCTGCGGCGCCGTGCGCTTCCATCTCAATGACCATGAAGCGGCCAAAAAAGACATGCGGCGGAACATCGATGCCTGGTGGCCGCACGTCGAATCCGGTGTCGAAGCCATCGTCGTGACGGCATCGGGCTGTGGCGTGCAGGTCAGGGATTACGCCCATATTCTGGCCGATGATGCGGTCTACGCCGAAAAAGCGGCAAAAATCAGCGCCCTGTGCCGCGACCCGTCAGAAGTTCTGGCCGGCGAGAACGCCGCTTTATTGCCCTTGCTGGCGCGCCATCCGGAAAAGCGCGGCAAGCTGGCTTTCCATTCGCCGTGCACCTTCCAACATGGCCTGCAGATTCGCGGCAGCATCGAGCTTTTGCTGCAGGCGGCCGGCTATGAACTGACCCCGGTCGCCGACAGCCATTTGTGCTGCGGCTCGGCCGGCACCTATTCCGTACTGCAGCCCGCGCTGGCGAACAAACTGCGCGCCAACAAGCTGGCCGCCCTGAATGCCGGTGGCCCAGCGTTGGCGGCAACGGCCAATATCGGCTGCCTGACCCACTTGCAGGCGGGCAGTACGCTGCCCGTCCGGCACTGGATTGAATTGATCGACGAGGCAATGGCATGAGCCGCACAACCAACTCCGTATTCGAAATTACCAAAACACTCGGCGCCGACGATGCCGCCCGCATCAAGCGGCTGCTCGAGAATGGGGTCAAGCTTCCCGTCCAGCCGCGCGTTCTCGAAGAACTGCGCAAGTACATCGACCGCGACGAGCTCGATGTCCGGCTGCTGGCCGCCATCATCAACAAGGACCCGGGGTTGACGGCGATGCTCTTCAAGGTCGTCGGCAATTCAGCCTACCGGCAGCATCAGCCCTTCGATTCCGTCGAAGCGGTCCTCCATGCCGTTGGCGTCCGCCAGACTTTCAACCTGGTCCAGGCCATTGCCCTGTCGGGGATGGGCGAGATCAAGAAAAACCGGCATCTTTACGAGGCTTTCTGGGCGCGTTCCCATGCCATCGGCCAGTTGGCCATGCTGATTGCCGACGAACGGGTCGCCGTTTGCAACATCTTTCCCGATCAGGCTTACCTGGCCGGAATTTTTCATGATTGCGGCGTCCCGCTGCTCATGCAGCGCTTTCCGACCTACTGCGCCGAGATGAGACTCGGTACGCCCGGCATCTGGATCGATCTGGCCGAAGAAGACCGGAAATTCAACGCCGACCATTGCGTTGTCGGCTACCTCGTCGCCCGCCACTGGCACCTGCCCGAATTCATCTGCGATGCCATCCGCTACCACCACACCATCGGCGAGCTCGGGCAGCACGAAGCGCGCAGCATGGTCGCCATTGTCCAGCTTGCCGTCGACATCTACTACCGCGATCAACGCATCGCCAGCCCAGAATGGGAGCGGGTGAAGGCCGAGGTGCTGCCTGAGCTGGGGTTCAGCGAGGAGGCCCTGCTCGAATTCGTCGATATCGTGCTTGAGCGCTACAACGGCACCGTCGAAGGATGAACCGCCGAACCGTGGCCGCACCTGATACCGTGTTAAGGATAGCTAAAGCCTTCCATGGTAAGCTTTCCCGACAAAAGGGGGATGGATGGCAATAGCAGTCGACGCCTGCGCGGCGCAGCACCAAGGGGATCGCAAGGAACAACAGGATCGCGTGGCGATCCTTCCACACGCCCGGAAACGGGGCGTTGCCCTGGCCGTCGTCGCCGACGGCATGGGGGGGCACACCGGAGGGGCGCTGGCCGCCGAGCAGGTCGTGCATACCGCCAAAACCAATCTCGACCAGTTTTCGTCTACCGACGAAAGCCCGCAGCGCATGCTCGAAAACGCCATGCGCGAGGCGCACACGATGGTCAAGGCATCACGTTTCATGAACGAAATGGACCCGCACAGCACGGCCGTCATGCTGCTGCTGCAACCGGGGAAAATCACCTGGGGCCACTGCGGAGACAGCCGCCTCTACCATTTTCGCGGCAACGCGCTGGTCGAGCGCTCTATCGACCATTCTTACGTCGAATACCTTCTTTCGGCTGGGAAAATCACCGCCGAACAGGCACTGACCCATCCCAACCGTAACGTTCTGCTCGCCTCGCTCGGCGGGCAGGAAGAACCCAAAATCACCCTCTCCGAAACGGTCGACCTGGTCGCCGGCGACGCCTTCGTGCTCTGTTCGGACGGCCTCTGGGCCTATTTCGATGACGAAGAGCTCGGCACGCTGGTCGCCCAGAATTCAGCCCGGCAGGCCTGCGAGATCCTCATCGACAAGGCCAGGCGACGGGCCAAAGGAAGTGGCGACAATCTGTCGCTGGCGATCGTCAAGTTGGTTGAGGCGTTGCCGGCGAAAGGGGCGGTGGCGCGGGGCTGAGTTTACGCGTTGTGCCATTGCCCATGTGCGAAATTGGGCTTTTCCGGTTTGTTGGCTTGGGGTTCCGCCCTGTTGGCGGGCGTACTTTTTCTTGCTTCGCCAAGAAAAAGTAGCCAAAAAGAAGGCGACCCCAAGGTCGGCGCCCTGCGGGTTCCTTGCGCTACTCGGCGAGCCGGGCGGCTGCGGAACTCGGGCTGCGCCCTCAGACAGTCCTCGCCGACTGCCCCCGGCTCGCCTGCGTTGCTCAGCGCCTTCCACGGGGACCCAAAAGGCGTCCACTTTTCACCTGCACGACCTGAATTGGCATTCCTACGGTCAACCGGGGAAAACGGCCAAAAAAGAAATCGGTCATTCAGGCACCCCAGCTCAAACACGGGTCGTTTCACCGGGCCCCTTGGAAGGTGCCGAGCAACGCAGGGTCTGGTGGAAAAAGGGTGAGGACTGTCCGAGGGCGCAGCCTGAGTTCCGCAGCCCCCGCCCCATCCGAGTAGCGCAGGGAACCGGCGCAGCCGGCACAGACCCAGGGTCGCCTTCTTTTTGCTTGCTTTTTGGCTCCGCCGAAATCTGGCCTGAAGGGCCAGATTTTCTTGGCGAACAAGAAAGCGCAGCTTCCGCGCAGCGAAAAAGTGAGACGCCCCGCAAGGGCGGAACCCCAAGCCAGTTAAACGGAAAAAAACCAGCGCCCGGAAGACGCCAATGCATCGTTCCTATTTGCGCCCAAGCCCACCCAGCAAGGCGGCGACCACCTTTTTAGGCTTGTGCGGATCGGCCTTGGCAACTGCAGTTGCTGAATCGGGCACATCGCCGCGTGGCGAGTTGTCTTCATAGGGTTTGCTGAAGTCGAAACCGTCGGCGGCGATCATCGGGTTGCGGCGCGGTGGCCGGCGGTCCTGGCGATCGCTTCGTTCCCGTTCGGGGCGACCTGAACGGTCACTGCGCTCGTGGCGTTCGCTACGTTCCGGCCGCTGGGCAACTGGAGCGACGACCGGAGCGCTGCGCTTGCGCTTGTTGCCCGGAGGGTATTCGTATTCCGGCTCAGGCTCGAAACCGGCGACTTCGACCTGTTCGATCGGCCGCTTGATGAGCTTCTCGATATCGACCAGATAGACGACTTCGCGGGCGCTGACTAACGAAATGGCGTTGCCCATCTTGCCGGCGCGGCCGGTGCGGCCGATGCGGTGCACGTAGTCTTCCGGCGTATGCGGCAGTTCGTAGTTGATGACGTAGGGCAGGTCGTCAACGTCGAGGCCGCGCGCCGCGACGTCGGTGGCGATGAGGGCGTGCGTTTCGCCGCCCTTGAAGGCTTCGAGTGCCTTGATGCGCTCCAGCTGGCTCTTGTCGCCGTGGATGGCATCGGCCTTGATGCCGGCCCGCTGCAATTCGCGGGTCAGGCGCGAACAGCCCTGTTTGGTGCGCATGAAGACGATGCACTGGCGGATTTCGCCGGATTTGAGGAGCTTGGTCAGCAGGCCGCGCTTGCCGTATTCGGAAACCGGATGGACGCGGTGGGTGATGGTGTCGGAGACCTGGTTACGGCGGGCGACCTCGATCAGGATCGGCGACTTGAGCATGGTGTCGGCCAGCTTCTTGATTTCATCCGAGAAAGTGGCGGAGAACAGCAGGCTCTGACGCTGGACCGGCAGCATGTTGAGGATGCGTGTGACGTCGGGGACAAAGCCCATGTCGAGCATGCGATCGGCTTCGTCGAGGACCAGGGCCTGGACTGAATTGAAGCTGACGCTTTTGTTTTCAACGTGATCAAGCAGGCGGCCGGGGGTGGCGACGAGAATCTCGACACCTTTTTTGAGTTCGGCGATCTGCGGCCGGATATCGACGCCGCCGAAGGCGCACATGGCACGGATCGGCGTGTGCTTGCTGTAGGTCTTGACCGATTCATAGACCTGCATGGCCAGTTCGCGGGTCGGGGCGAGGATCAGGGCACGCACCGGGTGCTTGGCCGGCGATGGGCTGCTGCTGGCAAAGGGCAGAATGCGCTGCAGGATGGGCAGCGTGAAGGCGGCCGTCTTGCCGGTGCCGGTCTGGGCACCGCCCATGATGTCCTTGCCGCTGATGACGAGGGGGATAGCCTGGGCCTGGATAGGCGTCGGCTTGGTGTAGCCCTCGTCGAGCACGGCGCGCAGCAGTTCGGGCGCCAGGCCGAGGTCGGCAAAGGTGATTTCGGGCACTGCGTCGGCAGCGATGACTATGGCGTTGTCGCCAGCTAAGGTATTGATTTCAGACGGCGCATTGATCGGCGGCTTGAAGCGTCGGCGGTTACAGTTTTTCGAGCAGTTCTTCGAGTCGCTGGCGGCTGATCGGCTTGACGAGCACATCGTCAAAACCGGCGGCGAGCAGCCGCTCCCGGTCTTCCGGGAAGGCGTGGGCGGTATAGGCCAGGATGTACAGGGGGCGACCGTTTTCGGCCGCCCGCAGCCGGGTGCAGGTGTCTTCGCCGGAAAGGCCCGGCATGCTGATGTCGAGCATGACAAGGCGGAACGAGTGCTCAGAGGCCAGGGTGAGTGCCGCATCGCCGGACTCGGCTTCGACGACCGTCCAGCCGAGCTTTCTGAGCAGGGCCGAGGCGAGCAGACGGTTGGTCGGGTGGTCGTCAACGACCAGGGCGTTACGGGGTTCTGTCATGGCTGATGTCGATCGGCAGGTGAACGGTAAAGGTGGATCCTACGCCCATATCGGTTTCGAGCGTAATCCTGCCACCCATGTGGTCGACCAGTTGCTGGACGAGAGCCAGTCCGAGACCCGTGCCGCCGTGTTCGCGGGTCAGGAAGTTTTCGAGTTGCTTGAATTTCTCGAAAATCGTTTCGCGGCTTTCCGGTGGAATACCAGGGCCGGTGTCGCGAACGGCAAAGGCGACTTCACCATCGATCGGGCCGGCGCTGAAGACAACGCTGCCGACGTCAGTGAACTTGACGGCATTGCTCAGCAAATTGTTGAGAATCTGGCGCAGGCGGGTGGGGTCGGTGATGAGTTCGGCGGGCAAGTCGTCGGCCAGAATCGTCTGGAACTTCAAGCCCTTCGCCTCGGCGGTGACGCGATGTACGGCCGCGACTTCGAGCAGCAGGTCGGTGAGCGGAACAGCAACCCGGGCGAAGCGCATCTCGCCGGCTTCGATCTTGGCGAGATCGAGGATTTCATTGACCAGGTTGAGCAGGTGCCCGCCGCTCTGCTGGATGATTTCCACGTAGCCGCGTTGCTCAGGGTTGTCCAGTTCGTTGCCGAGCAACTCGGCAAAGCCAAGGATGCCGTTGAGCGGGGTGCGTAGTTCGTGCGACATGGTGGCCAGGAACGCGGATTTCTGCCGGCTGGCTTCCTCGGCTTTTTCCTTGGCCTCTTCGAGGCGCTTGAAGGATTCTTCGACCGAGTCGGCCATACGGTTGAATGAACGCGATAGCTCGCCCATTTCATCGGCGGAGTCAACCTCCAGCCGGTGTTTGCGGTCTCCTTCCTGGAAGGCGTGGATGCCCGAGATCATCGCCGTGATGCGCCGGGTCAGCAGCCCGGCCATCCAGATGGCAATGGCGATGACGATGGCCACCATGAGCAGGGTCGAGGTCCACAGGCCGATGCCGGTCGAGGTCAGGCTCTCGGCGATATGGTCGAGCAGTTCCCCGCGTTGGGCAGTCAGGCTGGTATCTTTTTCCTCGACCAGCTGGCTGATTTTGGTCGCCGTCTCGGTGGCAGCCTTGTGGAATTCGTCGACGTTGGCGCCGATGGTGACGAAACCGAAGCCTTGCGGCGATTTGCCGTACTGGCCGGTGTAGTAGGGGATGGCAGCAGCGGTGGTCAGCTTCCACAGGCCGGAGAAATAGATGACGAAGGAACCGGAGCCGCCGTGCTCGGTCAGCGCATTCCACCCGTCGCATTGCGGAGAAAAATTCAGGTAGCGGCAATCGAGGCCAACCGTGCCGGCCTTGACCTGCTCCTTGGCTGGCTTGAGTTTCAGACTCTGGTTGCGGAATGGGGGAACGCCGCCCAGGAATTCATGCGAGGGCTTGCCGCTGGCCTGCCATTCGGCATAGAGGTCGGCATCCATCCAGGGTGTCGCCGGCAGGCCCGTCTGCGGGTCGTAGCCGACGATGAAATAGTCGCGTGGATGGGAGATCGAGCGGCTCTTGTAATCCCAGATGAAGGCGTAGTTGCCTTTGATGGCGTCGGCGATCGGGGTGTAGCGCTCGTCAGTCGGCATCAGGCGATCGGAGAACTGGCGAATATGGTCGTGATCGAGGGCCAGCGTGACGTAACCTAAGGTCTGGCCGCCCCTGATCACCGGCATGGCCCAGCGGACAATGCCGCGAAAGCGTTTGCCAACCGGGTTTTCCGTGCCGGCATAGGCCGACTCCTCCGGTTTGAAGGGCTTGCCGGCTTTTTCGAGACGGGCCGGCAGGTAAGGGCCGATGGCGTGCGTCGGCACGTAGGCGCCGATGACGTCCGAGACGTAGATGTCACCAGGCTTGAGCTTTTTCAGCTCGGCAAAATACGTTTCCGCCTTGACGAAGGTATTGCTACGGTCAACGATGTTTTTGCGGCTCTTTTCGGTTAACTGGCCGGTCGTGACCTTGATCTTTTCGTTGCCGTCGGGATCGACAAAAGTCATTTCGACGAACAGCGGCCGTTGCTCGGCTTCGCCTAAGTATTCCGGCGGGCGGGCGTGGAACTCCTTGGCATTGTCCTCCAGCACGGGGCGGGTGATCTTGGCTTCGCGCTTGACCTGCTGTTCCGGCTCCCAGGATTGACCATCTGCAGCGAGTTTCCAGGGGCCATGCAGGTAGACAGGCCGAGTGCGCTGGCTCAGGAAACGGCGAAAAGCGGCTTCGGACGGTTCCAGGCTGGCCGCCTGCCGGATGTCGGTATCGCGATCATGGAGAAAGTCGGCAATTTCCTTGGCTGCGTCCGTGGTCAGGGACTCGATGGCCTCGCGTGAACGCAGGTCAAGGGCGCGGATGGAGTCGTCGGTCACCGTTTGGCCGACGCTCCTGATCGTCGGCAGCATGGCTTCGGCCATGCTGCCGGCCTTGACGGAGACGTCGGCGCCAAGCTGGCTGGTGGCATGCCAGGCGAATCCGGCGAGCAGGAGAAGGGGAACAACCTTGATCAGCACGAAAATGCCGATCAGCTTGCCGCGAATGCCGCCCATGAATGCTGGAAGTCTCATTTTTCCTGTCTTCCGGTCGTGTTTGGCCTGTTTGTCACGGCAGCGGATTAGTGTTTTTCAGCCTTCTTTTCAGAGGCTGCCTTGGTCTCGCTTTCGGCGGCAGCTTCCTGAGCCTTCTTCCGTTTCTTACTGGCCGGGCCTTCCGGTGGTGGCAACTGGGGTTCTATCGTTTCCAGCTTGTTCTCGCGCATGTATTCATCCATGTCGCGCCAGCCGGCGTAAACCCCGGCCTTGGGCAGCCAGCTGTAGATCGCGTAGCAGTCCTCGATGGCTCGCCCGGACTGGCGGCACGCGCCACCGACAGCCTTGGCTTCCTCCTCGGCTCGCGCTTCCTTTTTGGCTGGATCTTCAAGGCCAAGTTTGTGGCTTATCTGGTCGCAGGCGGTCAGTCCGAGGACGGCGAGAATCAGAAAAATTCGCTTGATCATGCGGCGGATTTTCGCATATTTGCGAAAAGTGTGGGGGTTGCGTCTCGTCGCTCAGCTTTATAATCTATCTTCTCGAAAAATGCTGGAGCATCCATGTCGTATTGCCTTCGTCCCTTGATTGTCGCCATGACGCTCGCCCTGGCTTGTTCCGTGGTGCAAGCCAAACCGGCCAAGCCCGCCAAGGCGGCGCCCGCGCCGGCCGTATCGGCCCAGCTCGAGTTGGCTCACAATCTTGGCCCGGCGGGGGCCGACCGTTTGCAGGTGATCGTCGATCGCTTCAACAAGGAGTCCGGCAGCACGCTCAAACTGGTTCGTCTGGAAAAGGGTGACAAGCCGGCGATCCTCAACCTGGTCCGTCGCTACGACATGAGCGATGTACTCAGCCAGTCGAATACCTTTGCGCCGCTCTACCGCGTGATGGCCCAAGCTGGCCAGCCACTGAAGTTTGGCCAGTTGTCGGGCGATCTGAAGGCTGGCGTCGTCGATGCCAGGGGCCGCCTGGTTGCCTTGCCCGTGCTTTATTCCACCCCGGTTCTGTTCTACAACAAGAACGCCTTCCGCAAGGCCGGGCTGGACCCCGAGCAGCCGCCAAAGACCTGGTTCGAGATGCAGGGCATGCTCGACAAGCTGCAGGATGCGGGCTACGCCTGTCCGTACACCTCGTCGTGGCCGGTCTGGGTGCACGTCGATAATGTAAGCGCCATCTCCGGCGTGCCGGCGGCGACCGAAAAGGGCTTGCTGACGTTCAACGGTCTGCCCCAGGTCAAGCATCTGGCAATGATGGCGACGTGGAGCAAGGCCAATTATTTCAAGCTGTTTGGCCGCGGCAACGAGGCCAGCGCCAAATTCCACGAAGGTGAATGCGCGATGATCACGACTGATTCGCGCGAAAACGTGGATTTCCATGACGCCAAGGGCGTCGAGCTGGGCGTGGCGCCGTTGCCGCATCACGATGACGTTTATGGCGGTCGGAAGTCGTCGCTGGCCGACGGGGCGTCGCTGTGGTTTGGTGCCGGGCGCACTCGGGCGCAGTACAAACAGGCTGCGAAATTCGTCAACTTCCTGCTTTCTCCGGAAATGCAGCTGGAAATGGTGCGTGTCTACGGCGGTCTGCCGATGACCGCCGCCGCCCGTTCTGCGGCGCGCAGCAAATTGCTGAAGGATGACGACAGGACGATCGAAATCGCCTATGCCTCACTCAACGGAAATGGCAGCAAGCCGTCCGTGCGCGTGGCCAATATCGATCAGGTCCGGCTCATTGCCGACGAGGAACTGGAGGCGGTCTGGGCCGACGAGAAGCCAGCCAAGGAGGCACTCGATACATCGGTCCTGCGCGGCAATGCGCTGCTCGCCGCCAAACCGCAGCTGAAAAGGGCGCAGCCCTTCTGATGAGCTTGCCGCTGCCGCGCTGGTTTGCCCATCGCGGTGGCGGGGCGCTGGCCCCCGAAAACACGCTGGCCGGCATCCGGCTGGCGGCGCGGATGGGGTTCGCGGCGGTGGAGTTCGACGTGATGCTGTCCGGCGATGGCACGCCCGTACTCATCCATGATGAAACGCTGGAGCGGACGACGAACGGCCTGGGCCTGGTTTGTGAAACGCCGGATGCGCGGCTCTTTGCGCTGGATGCCGGCGATGGCGAGCGGATTCCGCGCTATGCCGATGCGGTGGCGGTCTGCCGTCAATATGGCCTGCTGGCCAATGTCGAGATCAAGCCGGCGGCGGGGTTCGAGCGCCAGACGGCGGAAGTGGTGGCCTGCCAGAGCGCAGCGCTTTGGCTGGGGGCCAGGGTGAAGCCGCTGATCTCGTCGTTTTCACTTGAGGCGCTGGAAATTGCCCGCGATCTGGCACCGCAGACTCAGCGCGGCGTGCTCTTCGAGCAGGTGCCGGCTGACTGGCTGAGCACGGTGCGGCGTCTGCAGGCAGTCACCCTGCATTGCGCCGCCAGGCATTTGAGCGACGACATACTGGCCGAGGCAAAGGCCAATGACATCCCGGTGCTGTGTTACACGGTCAACACCGAAAAAGCCGCGAAATCGCTGTTCTCGCGTGGCGTCAGCGGGGTTTTTACCGATCGTCTCGATCTTTTTGCGAGCGAAACAAGTGCTTACAAAGGCTTGCATTTGGGCGGCTGATTTTTGCCCCGCTTTACCTTCTAATGTTGCTCAGGGAGTTCGCCCTAGCCATCAGGAGAAAATCATGAAAATCGTCAAGACCATCGCCGTACTTTCCCTCGTTCTGCCCGCCCTGGCTTTTGCCCAGGCCAATACGCCGCGCGTTGATCAGCGTCAGGCCAATCAGGAACGACGCATCGATCAGGGAGTCGCTTCCGGCAGCCTGACCCAACGCGAAGCCAACCGTCTGGATCGCGGCCAGCAGCATGTCGACAATATGGAAAACCGCGCCAAGGCCGATGGCGTGGTGACCCGGCGCGAGCGTGTCCGCCTGCATCAGGCGCAGGAAGTCCAGAGCCGCCGCATTTACGCGCAAAAGCACGACCGCCAGCACGATTACAACCACAACGGCCGGGTCGATCGTCCGCGCCGCCGTTAAGCATTCCTGGCCGCCATGAGACCCGCCGATCGGCGGGTTTTTCATTCCTGCGGTCAACCGGAAAAAAAGGCCAAAATTGAAAGCGCTTCCGGGGATCAAGTTCCCGCTGCTCCTGCGTTAAAATCACGGATTCCGAATTCAACGCCATTTAGGGCAGACAGCTTATGAAAAGCGCCGAAATCCGCCAGCAGTTCCTCGACTTCTTCGCCTCCAAGGGCCACCAGATCGTTTCCTCCAGCTCGCTGGTGCCGCACGAGGATCCGACGCTGCTGTTTACCAACGCCGGGATGAACCAATTCAAGGACGTTTTCCTTGGTTTCGACAAGCGTCCCTACACGCGGGCGACGACGTCGCAGAAATGCGTGCGCGCCGGCGGCAAACATAACGACCTCGAAAACGTCGGCTACACGGCACGCCATCACACCTTCTTTGAAATGCTCGGCAACTTCAGCTTCGGCGACTACTTCAAGCGCGATGCCATCAAGTATGCCTGGGAACTGCTCACCGACGTCTACAAGCTGCCCAAGGACAAGCTGACCGTCACCGTCTATGCCGAGGACGACGAGGCATACGACATCTGGCACAAGGAAGTCGGCGTCCCGGCCGAGCGGATCGTGCGCATCGGCGACAACAAGGGCGCCCGCTATGCCTCCGACAACTTCTGGATGATGGGCGACACCGGCCCTTGCGGTCCGTGCACCGAAATCTTCTACGACCATGGCGAAAAGCACTGGGGCGGCCCTCCGGGATCGCCGGAAGAAGACGGTGATCGTTTCATCGAAATCTGGAACAACGTCTTCATGCAGTTCAACCGCGATGAAGCCGGCGTCATGCATCCGTTGCCCAAGCCCTCGGTCGACACCGGCATGGGCCTGGAGCGCATCTCGGCCGTGCTGCAGGGCGTGCACGCCAACTACGAGATCGACCTCTTCCAGAGCCTGATCAAGGCCGCCGCCCGCGAGACCTCCGATGCCGACATGGATTCGCCGTCGCTCAAAGTGCTGGCTGACCACATCCGCGCCTGCTCCTTCCTCATTGCCGACGGCGTCATTCCCGGCAACGAAGGCCGCGGCTACGTCCTGCGTCGCATCATCCGCCGCGCCATCCGCCACGGTTACAAGCTCGGCGCCCGTGCCGCCTTCTTCAACAAGATGGTCCCCGACCTCGTCGCCGAAATGGGCGACGCCTATCCGGAGCTCAAGGAAAACCAGGCCAAGGTCGTTGCCACGCTCAAGCAGGAAGAAGACCGCTTCTTTGCCACCATCGAACACGGCATGGAAATCCTCGAAGGCGAACTCGCCGCCATGGCTGACAAGGGCGTTACCGTGTTCAACGGTGAAACCGCCTTCAAGCTGCACGACACCTACGGCTTCCCGCTCGACCTGACGGCTGACATCTGCCGCGAGCGCAATGTCACTGTCGACGGCGCTGCCTTCGACGCCGCGATGGCCCGCCAGAAGGAACAGGCGCGCGCCGCCGGCAAGTTCAAGATGACGCTCAACCTCGATTACGCCGGCCAGGAGACTGTCTTCCACGGCTATGAGTCGCTCGACGCCAAGGGCAAGGTCCTGGCGCTGTACAAGGACGGCGCCGCCGTCAACGAACTCAACGAAGGCGACTTCGGTGTCGTCGTCCTCGACCACACCCCGTTCTACGCCGAATCCGGCGGCCAGTGCGGCGACCGCGGCGAACTCAAGGGTGTCGGCGGCATTTTTGCCGTCGAAGATACCCTGAAGATCCAGGCCGCCGTTTTCGGCCACCACGGCATCCTGAAGACCGGCAAACTCGTGCTTGGCCAGGAAGTCGGAGCCAGGGTCGACGCCGTCGCCCGGGCTGCCACGCAGCGTAACCACTCGGTCACCCACCTCATGCACAAGGCGCTGCGCCAGGTTCTTGGCCAGCACGTGCAGCAGAAAGGCTCGCAGGTCGATCCGGACAAGACCCGTTTCGACTTTGCGCAAAACACCCCGATGACCGCCGAGGAAATCCGCGAGGTCGAAGAGATCGTCAACGCCGAGATTCTTGCCAACGCCGCGACCGACAGCCGCGTCATGGGCATCGACGATGCCCAGAAGTCGGGGGCCATGATGCTCTTCGGCGAAAAATATGGTGAAGAGGTGCGCGTCGTGGCCATCGGTTCCTCCAAGGAATTGTGCGGCGGCACCCACGTTGCGCGGAGCGGTGACATCGGTTTGTTCAAGATTGTTTCCGAGGGCGGCGTGGCGGCTGGCGTGCGTCGCGTCGAGGCGATCACCGGCACCAATGCCCTGACCTGGGTTCAGGCCCAGGCGAATCGCGTTGCCGGCGTCGCCGCCTTGCTCAAGACGCAGCCGGACGATCTGGCCGAGCGTGTCGTCAGCATCCTCGACAACGTTCGTTCGCTGGAGAAGGAGCTGGCTCGCCTCAAATCGAAGCTGGCCGCTTCGCAAGGCGACGACCTCGTCAATCAGGCGGCCGACATCAAGGGCGCCAAGGTGCTCGCCGCAACGCTCGACGGCGCCGACGTCGCAACTCTGCGCGAGACCATGGACAAGCTCAAGGACAAGCTCAAATCGGCCGCCATCCTGCTCGCCTCGGTGGTTGACGGCAAGGTGACGCTGATTGCCGGTGTGACGGCCGACCTGACCGGCAAGGTCAAGGCCGGGGAGCTGGTGAACATGGTCGCCCAGCAGGTCGGCGGCAAGGGCGGTGGTCGTCCGGACATGGCGCAGGCTGGCGGTACGCAGCCGGAAAATCTGCCGGCTGCGCTGGCTTCGGTGTCGGCCTGGGTCGAAGGCAAGCTGTGAAAGTTGTTCTTGCGCTGATCCTGGCGCTGGCGGCGGGGCAGGGCTTCGCCGCCGAACTGGATCGGACGCCGCTCGACGCCGCTACGGTCGACGGGGAAAAAGTGCGTCTTTTCCCGAATGGCCGCTGGGAGTACGTCGATTCGGCGCTGGCGGCGGAGGCGCAGAAGCGGGCCGCTGAATATCCCGAAAACAAGACCCGCCCGGCCGAAGCGCAAGGCGGTGTTTTCGGGTTTGGCCGGGTCGTCATGCCCGGCGACAAGGATTACAACCGCGGTTCGCTCAATCCCAAGTTGCGCTAGTCAGCGCGGGGTACGGTCGATCGGCACTTCGCGGATGAACTCGCCCTCGATCACCCGATCGCTGCGCATGGCTTGTTCGCCTCCCATCTGTTCGGCAGCAGCCTCGCGCATTTCCTGCATCTGCTTGCGCATGGCCCGCGTCTTCCACCACAGCCAGCCACCGAGAACGATGCCGAGCACGGCAACGACGGCCAGGGCGACCAGTGAAAACATGAAGGCGAGGACCAGAAAGCCCGCGCTCAGGACAAAAGCGACCAGCTTGGCGAGAGGGCCGGGCGGCGTGCCTTGTCGAAACTGAGGGTTGCGGAACTGTTCCATGGTCTGGCTCTCATTGTGAAAATGAGGCGATTGTAGACGACGGCGCTCGCTGTTTTGTGCCGGTGCTGTCGCCTTTTTGTAACCATCGGTAGGTTAGTCCGGCTGTTCCTGGACGATGCTGTTGGACCAGTGCAGCGCTTGTGTCTGGGCGCGGTTGAGTGCTTTCGGGCTGAGGCCGGGCAGTTCGCCGAGCCCTACGGTCAACCTGGCAATATCGCCCGATTCGCTGCTTTCCGCCAGGCGGAGCAGGGCGCCAAGCTGGCCGCTCCCCTCGCACAAGGCGTCACGCACATTGGCGGTGAGGCCAAGGGGAGGGACGATGTCGGCGATGGGCTGGCCGACCAGCGCCGGCATCAGCGACATGATGCCGGCCATGAAGGCCTGGTCGGCAAAGCTGATGTTGCCCGGCTGCAATTCGGCGGCGAGCAGCTCCATGAGCCGGCCGCGCGTGGCGGCCAGGAGCAGCAAGGGGTTGCTCGGGCCGCTTGGGTTGCCGGCCGAGAATACCAGCAGTTGCAGCCAGCGTTGCAACTGGCGACGGCCCAGGACGGTGATGGCGTGGCCGAGCGAGGTGATTTTTTCGCTGCTGCCCGAGCCGACCGAATTGGTCATGCGCAGCAGGTTGATGGTCAGGCCGGGTTCTGGTTTGAGCGCCGTTTCGATTTCCGAGGTCGGCGCATCGCCGAGCAGCAGGCCCATGAGTTTCATGAGCGAAATCTGCGAGTGATCAAGCTTCTTGCCGGAAATGATCGTCGGCTTGGCGAAGTAGTAGCCCTGGAACAGCGTGAAGCCAAGCTTCAGGCATTGCTCCATCTGCTCGCGTGAATCGACTTTTTCGGCCAGTAGCTGCTTGCCCATGGGCTTCAGTTTCATGACCAGTTGCATGAGCTGAACGCGCGACAGCGGCAGGATATCGACCTTGACGATGTCGACCAAGGCGAGCAGTTCGGCGTATTCCGGCTCAAGCTGGATGACGTCATCGAGGGCCAGCGTGAAGCCGGCGGCTTTCAGGGCTCTGCAGCGTTCGATGACGGCGGGGGTCGGCGGGACGGTCTCGAGGATTTCGAGAACGACGGCGTGGCGCGGCAGCAATTCGAGCAGGTCGCTGAACAGGAAAGCTTCGTCGACGTTGATGAAGCCGCGGCAATTGCCCAGCGCGGCCTCGACGCCGAGTTCGGTGAAGGCATTGGCGATGACCGTGGCGGTAGCCTGAACGCCGCAGGTGACATCGGCGAAGTTGCGGCTACCGCTGCGGAAAAGCAGTTCGTAGGCGAAAAGTTGCTGATTGCGGTCCAGGATGGGCTGGCGCCCGAGAAATAGCTGGTCGGCGGCTTTTTCGCTCACGTTGTCCCTTAAAACGGTAGTTGAATCCCCGGCCAGACTGCATTGAGGGCCTGACGGAAATCGGCCTGGATGCGTTCGAGCGCGACGGCATTGTCGGCCTCGAAACGCAGGACAACCACCGGTGTCGTGTTCGACGGGCGGGCCAGACCGAAGCCATCAGCGTATTCTACGCGCACGCCGTCGATGGTGATGATTTCGTCGGCGCCGGCGAACTTGCCGTCGGCTTTCAATTTGTCGATTAGCGCGAAAGGTTCGCCCTCGGCCATCTTGATGTTGAGTTCCGGCGTCGACGGCGAGTTCGGCAGCGACTTGAGCGGGGCGTTGGCATCGGCCGAGCGGGAAAGGATTTCGAGCAGGCGTGCCCCCGTGTACAGGCCGTCGTCGAAGCCGTACCAGCGCTCCTTGAAGAAGGTGTGGCCAGACATCTCGCCAGCCAGCGGGGCGCCGGTTTCGCGCAGCTTGGCCTTGACCAGCGCGTGGCCGGTGTTCCACATCAGCGGCACGCCGCCATGTTGCTTGATCCACGGCGCGAGCAGGCGCGTACATTTGACGTCGTAGATCACCGTGCCACCCGGTACGCGCGACAGTACGTCGGCGGCGAAGAGCATGAGCTGGCGATCCGGGAAGATGATTTCGCCGTCCTTGGTGACCACCCCGAGGCGGTCGCCGTCGCCGTCGAAGGCGATGCCGATTTCAGCGTCGGTTTCCTTGAGGGCCTTGACGACGTCGGCCAGGTTTTCCGGCTTGGACGGGTCCGGATGATGGTTCGGAAAATTGCCATCGACTTCGCAGAACAGGGGCACGAGCTCGCAGCCAAGACGCTTGAAGAGTTCCGGGGCGATCGCGCCAGCGACCCCGTTGCCGCAATCCATGACGATCTTCATCGGGCGGGCCAGCTTGACGTCGCCGACGATTTTTTCGACGTAGGCCCCGAGGACATTGGCCGAAGTGCGCTTGCCCTGGCCGTGCTTGAGGTTGCCGGCTTCGATGCGCTTTTTCAGATCCTGGATGGCGTCGAGGGCCAGCGTGTTGCCGCCGATGACCATCTTGAGGCCGTTGTAGTCGGGCGGGTTGTGGCTGCCGGTGACCGAGACGCAGGAGTGGCAGCCCAGTTCGTAGGCGGCGAAGTAGGTGACCGGGGTCGGCACACAGCCGACGTCGATGGCATCGCAACCGGCGGCGCAGATGCCGTCCATCAGCGCCCCGGCCAATTCCGGGCCGGACAGACGACCGTCGCGGCCGACGGCGATGGCTTTCTGGCCTTGTTCGACGGCCAGCGAACCGAGCGCATGACCCACTTGGCGAACGACGTCGGCGGTCAGCGATTTATTGACGATGCCTCGAATGTCGTAGGCCTTGAAGATTTCAGCGGGGAGTTGGCTCATGGTTGTCCTGTCATTAAGGTTTCTGCGGGAAGGTGTGTATGGTGCATGGCGATTGTTGCAAGCTCTGTGCGCTAGCACCCTGTTTCCCGGATGTCATAAATTTTATGACGTTTCGAAAAGAAAGAAGTGTAAAAGCCTTTGCGGCAGCCAGTCCAGATTTCCCGGAAACGCCCCGCTGACAAATCCCACATGTCCGCCGCTGTCGGGCTGTTCGAGACGGACGCAGGGACTGACGTCGGCCGTCGTCGGCAGATAGCGGGAGGGCAAAAACGGGTCATTTTTGGGGTTGACCGCAAGCGTCGGCACCGTGATCGATTTCAGCCACGGTTTGGCCGAGGCGCGCCGCCAGTAGTCGTCTGCACCCGCGAAGCCGTGAATGGGGGCGGTCACGGCGTCGTCGAATTCGTAGAGGTTGATTGCCCGGCGCATGCGGGTTTCGTCGAAGAGGCCGGGGAACTGGCTCAGGCGGCTGGCCGAAACGGCTTTCAGCGTGGTCAGGAAATGGCGGGTGTAGATTCGGTTGAAACCGTTGGCCAGATGGTGGCCGCAAGCCGCGAGATCGAGCGGGGCGCAGAAGGCGGCGACGCCGGTGACCAGTTCGCCGGCCGCGGTGCCGCGCTCGCCGGCCCATTTGAGCAGGGCGTTGCCGCCGAGCGAAACGCCGGCGGCGTGGAGCAGGCGGCTGTCGTTGGCAGCGTGCAGGCGGCGCAGGATCCAGTCGATTTCTTCGGAGTCGCCCGAGTGGTAGGCGCGCGGCCGCTGGTTCAGTTCGCCCGAACAGCCGCGGAAATGGGGCAGAGCGAGGCGCCAGCCGGCGGCCTTGCAGGCACGGGCCGTCGAGATGGCGTAATGGCTGCGGGCGCTGCCTTCAAGGCCGTGGAAGAGGACGAGAAGCGGCGAATCGGGGCGGCCGTCAAGGTGGTCGACGTCGATGAAATCACCATCAGGCGTTGTCCAGCGTTCGCGGCGTAGTTTGATCGGGCGCGGCTTGATGAGCAGCGGCCAGAGGGTCTGGGCCTGGCCGCCGGGTAGCCAGCCGGGGGCGTGATAAGGCTTCGGCTGTTTCAATGCAGCGTGTGCGGCACGGCCTCGGCCATCGCCTGATGACCGTCGTCGGCAGCCGAGGCATGCCGGCTGGCGAGACGCCAGCCATGCGGGCCGCGAACGTAGACATGGGTGACATAGAGCGGGCCGTGCGGGCTCGGGTCGTCGCCGACGAAGAGAATTTCGGTCAGGTGATGGATGGCGATGATCGTGCCGTTCCAGTGGGCGACCGGTTCGGCCTGAACGCGCAGGCGGGCATTGGCAAAGATGCTGCGCCAGCTTTCGCGGATGGGCACCAGGCCAAGCAGGCGAACGCCGGTCGGGTGGACGCACAGCGTGTCGTCGTCTTCGGACCAGAGCAGCATCATGCGGTCGGCATCGCCGTCGACGATGGCCTCGTAAAAGGCGCGTTCGACATCGTCGGGCAGGGCATAGACGGTCGGCCCGCTCATGGTGTCATCCTTTTCTGGCAGGCGGCAAAGACCTGTTCGGGGAGCAGTTTGTTCAGGCAGTCGAGGTGGCCGAGCGGACATTCCCGCTTGAAACAGGGGCTGCAGTCGAGATTGAGGCTCAGGATGTCGGCGCGGTCGGAGAGCGGCGGTGTGAAGCCGGGCGACGAGGAGCCGTAGAGAGCGACGATGGGGCGATCCAGTGCGGCGGCGACATGCATGAGGCCGGAATCGTTGCAGACGACCAGCTCGGCCATGGCCAGCAGATCGACGGCCTGGGCCAGCGAGGTGGCGCCACACAGGTTGCGGCAGAGGCCGGGGGCAAGTTGCGAGATTTCCTCGGCGACGGCGTGGTCCTTGGGCGAGCCAAAGAGCCAGATGGCGCAGCCCTGTTCGGCCAGTTTTTTGGCCAGTGCAGCGAAATGGGCGGCCGGCCAGCGTTTGGCCGGGCCGTATTCGGCGCCGGGGCAGAAGGCGACAACGCGGGCCGGCGGCTCGATTGCCAGTTCGGCCAGGGCTTTTTGTTGGTCTTCTACGGTCGACCGGATTTTTGGCCGAAAAATGAAATGGCCGAGCAGCTCGCCCGGTGCTTCGGCCAATTGGGCGAAGCGTTCGACCATGAGCGGCAGGGCTTGTTTGTCCAGCGTGTGGCGGACGTTGATCAGGCCGTAGCGCGATTCGCCGGTGAAGCCGATGCGCCGCGGAATGCCGGCCAGCCAAGGTACGAGGGCCGACTTGAGCGAATTGGGCAGGACATAGACGGCGTCGTAATGGCGCGCGGCGAGCTGGCGGGCCAGTTTCCAGCGCGGTTTGAGCGACAGTTGGCCGTGACCGAAGGGGCTGTCGAGGACGTCGCTGATTTCCGCCATGCGGTGCAGGACGGGCGCCACCCAGCGCGGAGCGATGGCATCGAGCTGGAGGCCGGGGTATTTGGCGTGCAGCCGCTCGAACAGCGGCTGCGCCATGATCGTGTCGCCGATCCAGGAGGGGGCGACGATGAGGGCTTTTTTCATGCGCCAGCGGCGGGTCGGCGCCCAAAAGCGCGGCCCGCCACGCGATGCTTAGTGATGGCCCTTGGGCGCTTCGCCCGTGAAGACATACTTGGTGGAACAGTACGGGCAGGTTACTTCACCGGTCTTCAAAACGTCGAGGAAGACGCGCGGGTGCTGGCTCCACAGCGCGACGTTCGGGGTCGGGCAGTGCAGCGGCAGGTCGTGGGCGGTGATTTCAACAGCTTTGGTGTCGGACATCGTTTTCTCCCTGGATTAGACGGTGGCCAGCCAGTCGGCGTGGGCGGCGGAGCGGCCATAGACCACGTCGAAGTATTTTTCCTGCAGCACCTTGGTGACCGGGCCGCGATGGCCGGCACCGATCTGGCGGTTGTCGAGTTCGCGGATCGGCGTCACTTCTGCGGCGGTGCCGGTGAAGAAGGCTTCGTCGGCGCAATAGACTTCGTCGCGGGTGATGCGCTTTTCGATGACCGGGATGCCCAGTTCGCCGGCCAGCTGGATGACGGTGGCGCGGGTGATGCCTTCGAGGCAGGCGGTCAGATCCGGCGTGTACAGCGTGCCGTTCCTGACGATGAAGATGTTCTCGCCGGAGCCTTCGCAGACGTAGCCTTCGGCGTCGAGGAGCAGGGCTTCG
>PHCF01000212.1 GCA_002842145.1 Betaproteobacteria bacterium HGW-Betaproteobacteria-6
GGGCGCCGAGTTCATGGTCAAGGACCCTCGCGTGTCGCGCCTGCACGCCCGCATCGACTGGCGCCAGGGGGCGTTTGTCCTGAGCGACATCAGCAGCTATGGCACCTGGGTGCGGTTTGAAGGTTCGTCCGAGAGCGAATTACCGCTGCGCCGCGAAGAGTGCGTGCTGCACGGCAATGGCGAAATTGCCCTTGGGGCGCCGTTTGGCGACTTCACCGTGCCCACCGTGCAGTTCCGCCTGATTCTGCCCGCAGTTTCCAGGAAGGCGCCGCTGGCCGCCCGCCAGGCCACACCGCGCAGCAGCAAACACTGATCCCGCGCCGCCACCCGCTGTGCCGGGTGGCGCAAACGCCTCGCATGTCCCGCATGCTTGAGGCGACATTTTCCTGGCATTTTATCGCCTTATCCCCCGTCAGATGGCGGTTGTTAGCTATCTAATACATAGCATTCCACCGGCCGGCCGGGCCATCTCGCGAAGCGGCGTTGGGCGTGCCTGAGTTGTCGTCCTGACAACTTTAGTCCGGAAATACGCCGGACTTCGGGACTTTCTCCACGTTTTGATGACTTTCAATGCACCGCATCATTCAACTCACTGCGGGGTGAAGTCGATAACCCGTGGACAGGCGGCGCCAGCGGGGCGTCCTCGAAGCAAGTCGACCGTTGTGGACGAAACAGGGGAAGAAGCGCATGAACATGATGACCGACGCGGCCCACGTGGCGCAACATGAGGACGCACGCGCCGCCAACGTGCAGCCCCGTGAATACCTGAGCTTTCAGCTTGGGGCCGAGGAATACGGCATCGACATCCTGCGGGTGCAGGAAATCCGCGGCTATGCCGACGCCACGCGCATTGCGAACGCACCGTCGTTCATCAAGGGCGTGCTCAACCTGCGCGGCACCATCGTGCCCATCATCGACCTGCGCATGAAGTTCAACCTGCCCGACGTCAAGTACGACAGCCAGACCGTGACCATTGTGCTCAACATCGGCAACCGCGTCATGGGCGTGGTGGTGGATTCGGTGTCGGACGTGATCGAGTTCAAGCCCGACCAGATCCGCGAAGCGCCTGAATTCAACGCCACCGTGGACGCCAGCCACATCACCGGCCTGGGCACCATGAAGAACGGCGACGAAGAACGCATGTTGATCCTGCTGGACATCGCCCGTTTGATGTCCACCGCCGACATGGGCCTGGTGGCCGGCACCGTGCACTGAACTTCAAGACCTCAACAGATCATTCCTCAAGGATTCCCGATGAATTTCCTCACTCAAATGAAGATTGGCCCCCGGCTCGCGCTGGCATTTGGTGCCGTGATTGCACTGGCGGTGGCCGTGGTGCTGATCGGCATCACACGCATGGCCACGGTCACCGGTAGCCTGTCGCTGATTGGCAATGACCGCGTGCCCAAGGTGCAGATGATGGCCGACCTGACCGACGATGCGAACATCATTGCACGGGAGCTGCGCAATGCCCTGATCTGGGACGACCCGACCAAGGTGAACGCGGCCCTGGAGCAGGCTGCCAAGGCACGTGACGCCATCGGACCGATCGTCGAGCGCCTGTCGGTGCTCGTGACGAGCGACGAAGGCCGCAAAGACCTTGCTGCCCTGGCCGAAGCACGGGCGGCGTTTCTGCCCGTGCAGGCCCAGTTCATCGAACTGGTCAAGGGCGGCAAAAAGGCCGAGGCCGTGGCGTTGCTCGACGAGAAATTTCGCCCTGCGCAACTGGCGTACATGAAAGCCATCGACCAAATTACGGATTACCAGATTCAACTGGTGACCAAGGCCGCCACTGACGGCGAATCGCTGTATGCCACGTCCCGGCTGATCATGGCCGGTTTGTTGCTGGGCATGGCACTGGTCGGAACGCTGTTTGGCTGGATCATCACGCGCTCGATCACACGCCCGATCGCCCAGGCCGTGGCAGTGGCCGAGAAAGTGGCGGCGGGCGACCTGAGTTCGCACATCGAGGTGAACTCCAGGGACGAGACCGGCCAGTTGTTGACCGCACTCAAGGGCATGAACACCGAACTGGTCCGCATCGTCAGCACGGTGCGTGCCAGCTCCGACTCCATCGCCACGGGCAGCGCCCAGATTGCCACCGGCAACTCTGACCTGTCGCAACGCACCGAAGAACAGGCGGCCAACCTGCAGCAGACGGCCGCCTCGATGGAGCAGATCTCGAGCACCGTGCGCAACAGCGCCGACACC
>PHCF01000213.1 GCA_002842145.1 Betaproteobacteria bacterium HGW-Betaproteobacteria-6
CTGCGCGAAATCCTCAGTCTCAAGGAGGGCGATGTCATCCCCCTGAACCTGTCGCCGCGTATCGAGGCGCTGGTGGATAGCGTGCCCCTCATGGAATGTACCTATGGCCAGCAAAATGGCCAGTACGCACTTAAAGTCGAGCGATTCATCGCTGCATCGCCCGACGCACCGTCCGGAGAACCGGCGATGGGAGAAAAAAATGGCTGACGATATCGAAAACATGGACCCCCCTGCCGAAGATGCCGGCCAGATCAGCGAGGACGATTGGGCTGCCGCCATGGCGGAGCAGACCATTGCCGACGATGGCAGTGCAGCGACCGCCCAACCGGCTGACATCTTTCCGTCGTTCTCGGCGCCGCTAGGCCAAGGCGGGATAATGAACGAACTCGACATGATTCTCGACATCCCGGTCCAGATCACTGTCGAACTGGGCCGGACCAAGATCACTATCAAGAACTTGCTCCAACTGGCTCACGGCTCGGTCGTCGAACTCGACGCCATGGCCGGCGAGCCGATGGATGTTCTGGTCAATGGCACGCTCATCGCCCAGGGTGAAGTCGTCGTCGTCAATGACAAGTTCGGTATCCGCCTGACTGACATCATCACGCCCTCGGAGCGTATGCGTAAACTCAACCGCTGACCCGGCTCCCGGCGCGGCCGTTGCCGGCCCCGGCCCGACTGTCATTTTTGGGTATTTCCCCCGGTTGACCGTAGCAACGCCGATTTTCGGGTTTGGGTTTAAGATAGCGCCCTGACTTCTTCCGAACGCGAATCCCGACTTGCTGCGCCTACTCATTCCCCTGCTGCTGCCGCTCTCCGCGTGGGGTAGCGATGCCGCCAACCCGGGCATTCCGGCCGGCACCTACCTGCAGGCAACGCTGGCCCTCGCCCTCATTATCGGACTACTTTTCGGCACCGCCTGGCTGGCCCGCAAGCTGTCCGGCGGCAAGGGTTTTGGGCAAGGAGGAATGAAGATCGTCGGTGGCGTGGCGCTTGGTCCGCGCGAACGTATCGTTCTGGTTGAAGTGGGCGAAACCTGGTTGGTCATCGGCATTGTTCCCGGGCAAATCCGCACGCTTCACCAACTCCCCAAGGGGACGCCCCTGGAAGCCGAATCGGCGCCCGGCAGTACCGAGGCACCGTTCGCCCAGTGGCTCAAATCGATCAAGGAACGCCAGAACAATGCTTAGGCGAGTGATTCTCGGGCTCGGCCTGCTGCTTCCCCCGATCATGGCCCTGGCTCAGGTCGGCGGCCTGCCTTCGGTCACCAGCACACCTTCCGGCGGCGGCGGGACGACCTACAGCCTGACCATCCAGACGCTGCTCTTCCTCACGGCACTGACCTTCCTGCCGGCTGCCGTGCTGATGATGACAAGCTTCACCCGCATCATCATCGTCCTCTCGCTGTTGCGCCACGCCATGGGTACCCAGACCTCGCCCCCCAACCAGATACTGGTCGGTCTGGCCCTATTCCTGACTTTCTTCGTCATGTCGCCGACGCTCGACAAGGTCTATACCGACGCCTATCTGCCGCTTTCGGAAAACAAGATCAACATCGTCCAGGCTGGCGAGCGCGCAGCCGTCCCCATGCGCAGTTTCATGCTGCGCCAGACCCGTGAAGCCGATATTGCCATGCTCGCCAACGTTGCCAAGGCTGGCAAGTTCGAAAAGCCGGAAGACATCCCACTGCGCGTCCTGATTCCCGCCTTCGTCATCAGCGAGCTCAAAACCGCCTTCCAGATCGGCTTCATCATTTTCATCCCTTTCCTGATCATCGACATGGTCGTCGCCAGCCTCTTGATGTCGATGGGCATGATGATGATGTCGCCGGTCATGGTCGCCTTGCCGTTCAAATTGATGCTCTTCGTCCTCGTCGATGGCTGGCATCTGGTCATCGGCTCGCTGGTCAAAAGTTTTAGCACATGACTCCCGGCATCGTCATGGAAATTGGCCGTCAGGCCATTGAAGTCACACTGCTCATGGCAGCGCCGGCCTTGCTCTCGGCCTTGGTCGTCGGTTTGATCATCAGCGTTTTTCAGGCAGCAACCCAGCTAAACGAAGCGACCCTGCAGTTCGTCCCGAAACTGGTTGTCATGTTCCTTGTCCTCATGCTCGCCGGCCCCTGGATGCTGCAATACATGATCGACTACATCCAGCGCCTGTTCGAGAGCATTCCGCAATTGATCGGCTGACATGCTCAGCATAAC
>PHCF01000214.1 GCA_002842145.1 Betaproteobacteria bacterium HGW-Betaproteobacteria-6
TCAAAGCCGCAACTGCATCCTGATCGCTCTCATTGATTCCTGCACGAGGTCTGCCATGTCGATCCAACCCATTCGCGACATTGTCATTCTCGGCGGCGGTACTGCCGGCTGGATGTCGGCCGCTGCGTTGTCGAAGCTGTTGCCGCCGTCATGCCGGATACGCCTGATCGAGTCCGAGGAAATCGGCATCGTTGGTGTTGGTGAGGCGACGATACCGAACATCAAACACTTCAATGCGGCACTAGATATCGATGAGGACGAATTCCTCAAGGCCACCCAGGGCACCTTCAAGCTCGGCATCGAGTTCGTCAACTGGGGGCAACTCGGCGATCGCTATATTCACGGCTTCGGCAAAGTCGGGCCAGATACCTCGCTGGTCGGCTTTCACCACTACTGGCTACGGCTGAAACAACTGGGCAAGGCCAGCGGACTCGACGCCTATTCGATCAACACCGTTGCGCCGCGGCAAGCCCGATTTCTGCGTTATCGCAAGGACATGCCCGGCTCGCCACTGGGCGACATCGTGCATGCGTTCCATTTCGACGCCAGCCTCTACGCGCGCTGGTTGCGCGGGCTTGCCGAAAAGCGCGGTGTGGTGCGCACCGAGGGCAAGGTAAAGCAGGTTTTGCGTCGTGCCGAAGACGGGTTCATCGAAGCGCTGGTGATGGAAAGTGGTGAGCAGATCAATGGCGAGTTTTTCATCGACTGTTCGGGCATTCGCGCGCTGCTGATTGGCGATGCGCTCGGTGTTGGCTATGACGATTGGTCACATTGGTTGCCGTGTGATCGGGCGCTGGCGGTGCCCAGCGCTCCAGTGAAGCCATTACTGTCGATGACCCGCTCAACAGCGCACAGCGCCGGCTGGCAGTGGCGAATCCCGTTGCAGCACCGGGTCGGCAACGGTCATGTGTACAGCAGTCGGTTCATGAGTGATGACGAAGCGACATCGATTCTGCTTGCCAACCTTGACGGCGAGAAGTTGGCTGATCCGCGCCTGATTCGTTTTCGTACCGGCATGCGGCGCAAACTGTGGGAGCGCAATTGCGTCGCGGTCGGCTTGTCCAGCGGCTTTCTTGAGCCGCTGGAATCGACCAGCATCCATCTGATCCAGACCGCAATTTCCCGCATTGCCACGTTCTTTCCGCATGCTGGTTTCGATGCCGCCGACATCGACGAGTACAACGCGCAGGGCGAGCTTGAGTACCAGCAGGTTCGCGATTTTCTGATCCTGCATTACAAGGCGACCGAGCGCACTGATTCGGCGTTCTGGAACTACACCCGCACCATGTCGATCCCGGCGACCCTGCAACGCAAGATCGATCTGTACCGCAGCAACGGCCGGCTGTTCCGTGATGGCAACGAGTTGTTTGCCGAGCCGAGCTGGTTGCAGGTGATGGAAGGCCAGCGCATCCATGCGCAGGGCTACCATCCGTTTGCCGGATTCATGCCGGAGAGTGAGTTGTGCGAGTTCGTCGGCGGTGTCGAGGCGGTGATCGGTAAATGCGTGGGGGTGATGCCCGACCATGCGCAGTTCATTGCCGAGCATTGCGCAGCGCAACGCTGAGCGGCTACGCCGCCATTTCCGACAGTACCTTGGCGTGGTCGCGGAAGTTGAGCGCGCAGCGGCTGCGGAAATCATCGATCGCTGCCATGTCCGCTTTGCCGATACCTGGTTCCGGCGCGCGCAGTTTCGCCGCGTCGGGGAACTGGCCGTAGCCAGCGAGCAGGCAATGCCATGACATGGCTGGGTAGATGTCGGCGATGTTCTGGCGTGCGAGTTCCTGCTCCAGACTCTGGCCGGTAAACCAGCATGTCAGAATCGCTTTGAGCGAATCCGACAACTGGTCGTGGCTGGCATTGGCGCGCCAGTATTCGGTATCGGTGCGCCGATTCATCCGGTAATGGCAGACGATGTAATCGCGCACGCCGTCGAAATCACGGGCGATGCCTTCGTTGAAGGATTGTCGCCGCATGTCCAGATCACCGTCACGCTCGACGTGCTCGATGAAACTCTCGAGCGTGGTCTGCACCAGATGCAGGGCGGTTGCTTCCAGTGGTTCGATGAAGCCCTGTGACAGCCCGACGGCAAGGCAATTGTGTGACCATACCTGTTCCACCCGGCCAACGCGCATCTGCAAATGGCGCGCGCCGACTGGATCATCGAGCAAACCGAGGTGTTCGCGCAGTTCCTGCTCGGCTTG
>PHCF01000215.1 GCA_002842145.1 Betaproteobacteria bacterium HGW-Betaproteobacteria-6
CGTGCTCACCGCCTTCCTCGCCTACATCGGCCGCTTCTACACCCGCCTCGATTCGATGAGCCGCATCGTCTCGGCCACCCAGCGCGCCGCGTCGAGCACTAAGCGGATTTTCGACATCCTCGACCATGTCTCCAGCGTCCCCGAACCGACCAACCCGGTGCATCTGTCCAAGGTCACCGGCCAGCTCGAACTCAAGAAAGCCAGCTTCCGCTACGGCACGCGCTCGGTCACCCGCGACGTCGACCTGGTCATCCAGCCCGGTGAAATGATCGGCCTGGTCGGCCATTCCGGCTCCGGCAAATCCACGCTGGTCAATCTCATCTGCCGCTTCTACGACGTGTCCGAAGGCCAGGTCCTGATCGACGGCGTCGATGTCCGCTCGGTGCCGGTCGCCGAATTCCGCCAGCACATCGGCCTGGTGCTGCAGGAACCCTTCCTGTTCTTCGGCACCATCGCCGACAACATCGCCTACGGCAAACCCAACGCGACGCGCCAGGAAGTCATCGCCGCCGCCCGCGCCGCCCACGCCCACGAGTTCATCCTGCGCCTGCCGCACGGCTACGACTCGCTGGTTGGCGAACGCGGCCAGGGCCTGTCCGGCGGCGAGCGCCAGCGCATCTCCATCGCGCGTGCCCTGCTCATCGATCCGCGCATCCTGATCCTCGACGAAGCGACGTCCGCGGTCGACACCGAGACCGAAAAGGAAATCCAGAAGGCGCTCGACAACCTGGTCAAGGGTCGCACCACCATCGCCATCGCCCACCGCCTGAGCACGCTGCGCAAGGCCGACCGGCTCGTTGTCATGGATCGTGGCCGCATCGTCGAAGTCGGCAACCACGACCAGTTGATGGCTATCGAAGGCCATTACTTCAAGCTCTACATGGCGCAGGCCCGCAACGTGGACACCGAGCCGGAGCTGCCGCGCTCGCCTGAACTGCCCAAAACCCATTCGGACTGACCCATGTCTAACGCCCATTTCCAACTGCAACGCGATTCCTACGGTCAACTGGTATTAACGGCCGAAAATGGAACCGTCCACCAGGGTGTCACGCCGGTGCGCGCCTTCCCCATCGCCGCCCCCGACGAAGGGCTGTCACTGGTCAACAGCGAAGGCCATGAAGTCGCCTGGATCGACAACCTCGCCGACCTGCCGCCGGCCATAGTCCAACTCATCGAAGCCGAGCTGGCCAGCCGCGAATTCGTGCCGGAAATCGAGCGCATCGAAGCCGTCTCCAGCTTCGCCTGTCCGAGCACCTGGCAAGTGCAAACCAATCGCGGCCCGGCCGAGCTGATTCTCAAGGGCGAGGAAGACATTCGCCGCCTGAGCCAGACCCGCCTGCTCATCGCCGACGCCCATGGAATCCAGTTCCTGATCCGCGATCTGAGCACACTGGACAGGCATAGCCGCAAGCTGCTCGACCGCTTCCTGTAACGCTTTGTCAGAGGGCGTGACATTTTTAAACGGCGGTCAGCCACAAGCGGAATAAAGCGTTAATAATGCTGCACTCGAAAACTCATCATCGCAGGCCAACGGAGCCACAGCCAAGAGCATGAAGAACAAGGACATCGTTTTCCGGGACACGATTTCGCTGCGTGGCCCCAATATCTGGACCTACCCCCCGGTCATCGAGACCTGGATCGACATCGGCGAACTCGAAGAATTTCCCTCCAGCAAGATTCCCGGCCTCTACGAGCGCCTCAGCGCCTGGCTGCCGGGCCTCGTCGAGCATCGCTGCAGCTACGACGAACGCGGTGGTTTCCTGCGCCGGCTTGAAGAAGGCACGTGGGCCGGCCACATCCTCGAGCACATCGTCCTCGAACTGATGACCCTGGCCGGCCTGCCCGACGGCTTCGGCCGCACCCGCGAAACCACGACACGCGGCGTCTACAAGCTGGTCGTTTCCAACTTCCACGAAGAAGTGACGCGCATGTCGCTCGACATCGGCCGCGAATTGCTCCTCGCCGCCATCGCCGACCAGCCCTACGATCTCGACGAAGCCGTCCGCCTGCTGCGCCGCAAGGTCGACCGCAAATACCTCGGTCCATCAACCGCCGCTATCGTCCTGGCCGGCGAAAAACGCGGCATTCCGCACATCCGCCTGCTCGACGACGGCAACCTCGTCCAGCTCGGCTACGGCGCCGCCATGCGCCGCATCTGGACGGCCGAAACCGACCAG
>PHCF01000063.1 GCA_002842145.1 Betaproteobacteria bacterium HGW-Betaproteobacteria-6
TGTCACGCCGGGGGTCGCGGGTTCGAGTCCCGTCCACTCCGCCAACATTCAAAAGACCAGCCCAGGCTGGTCTTTTTACTTTTCCCCTGAAAAGTGGACCTCCCGCAGCGGGTATAATCGACGACTTTGTTGACTCGTCAGTGCCAGGAGCCCCATTCATGCAGCACCGTAGCGTCCTGTCGCCTGTTCGCCGCATTTTTGCCGCAATTCTTGGCATAGCGCTGTTGACGCTTTCCGCGCCTTCGCTGGCCGAAGAGCAGGACGGGACGAGTTTCCCCTCGCTGAGCATGCCATCGCTGGCCGAACCCGGCCTGGTTGCCGACGATGTGCTGACAGTCCATGAAATACATATGGCGCCGCAATTGCCGGGCACCATCGACCTCACGGTCAACTCGACCAATCTGTGGGAGCGGATCCGCAACGGGTTCGCGATGACCGATCTCAACGACGACCTGGTCCTCTATTACCAGCAGTGGTACCAGAACCGTCCCGACGCGCTGCGTCGCATGGTCGAGCGCAGCCGCCCCTACCTTTATTACATCGTCGAAGAGCTGGAGGCGCGCGGCATGCCGACGGAACTTGCGCTATTGCCGATGGTTGAAAGCGCTTTCAACCCGAACGCCTATTCTTCTGCCCATGCAGCCGGCCTATGGCAGTTCATTCCGGCCACCGGCCGGCGCTTCAATCTCGAACAGAACTGGTGGCGTGACGAGCGGCGCGACGTTGTTTCGTCGACCAATGCGGCGCTTGACTACCTGCAGGCCATCTACGAAATGCATGGCGACTGGCATCTGGCGCTGGCTTCGTACAACTGGGGGGAAGGCTCGGTCAAGCGTGCTGTCGACAAGAACGAATCACGCGGCCTGCCGACGGACTATCCCAATTTGAAAATGCCGAATGAAACCCGGCACTACGTACCCAAGCTGCAGGCGCTCAAGAACATTCTCGGCAACCCGGAACTGATTGCCCATCTCGATCTGCCGGCGATTCCCAACGAACCCTATTTTGCAACGCTGGAAACGCGGCGGCCGATGGACATCAAGACGGCGGCCCGTCTGGCCAACATGACGCTGGAGGAGTTTCGGCGCCTCAACCCGTCGCATAATCGTCCCGTCATCAAGGCGGCGACGCCGGTTATCGTTCCGGCCGACAAGCTGGATGCCTTCCGCCGCAACCTGCAGAACACCCAGGCACCGTTGACGCAATGGCAGGCCTACACGCTGAAGAAGACCGAGCGCCTGGACCGGATTGCCGAGAACTTCGATACAACAGCCGGCGAGCTGGCTCGCGCCAACGGTCTTTCAGAACGAGCCCGCCTTGGTGCCGGTTCAACCCTGCTCGTCCCGGGTAGCGGCAACATGATCAGTCTGAACAATCTGCTCAACACATCGACGCCGCGCCTCATCGTTCAGTCTGAGCGGACCGAGCGTTGCGGCAAGGGCAAGCGGGCAAAAAAGTGTGCGAAAGCCACTTCGACCAGCAGAGTCAAGCGAAGCGCGACGCGCAAATCGGCGACCAAGTCGTCGGGCAAGACCAGCCGTGCCAAACCAGCGAAAGGCAAGCGCCGCTGATTCAGCCGATCAGATGGCAGCTGACGCTGTGCGTTCCTGAAACCCCGGTAACGGCAGGATAGTTCAGCCGGCAGACGTCCATCGCCTGCGGGCAACGCGGATGAAAGTGGCAGCCGCTCGGCGGATTGGCCGGTGACGGGGTTTCGCCGGGCAGCCTGATAACCTCGGCATGACCATCCAGATGTGGCGCCGGCACCGCCGATAGCAAGGCTTGCGTGTATGGGTGCCGTGGCGAACGCAGAACTTCCTCCGCCCTGCCCTGTTCGACGATGCGGCCGAGATACATGACGGCGACGTCGTGAGCCAGATACTCCACCACGGCGAAGTTGTGCGTGATGAACAGGTAGGCAACGCCGAGTTCGGCCTGCAGTTTTTTGAGCAGGTTGAGGATTTGGGCCTGCACCGAGACGTCGAGCGCCGAGGTTGGCTCATCACAGATGAGCAACTCGGGCTGCACGGCCAGGGCGCGGGCGATGGCGATGCGCTGGCGCTGGCCACCGGAAAATTCGTGCGGATAGCGGGCGATGGCTTCGCTGGCCAGGCCGACCTGCTCGAGCAGCGCGGCAACGGCAGTTGCCCGCGCCGCGGCATCGGTCTCGACGCCGAGCGCCCCCATGCCTTCGGCGATGATTTCGCCGACGCGCAGACGCGGGTTGAGCGAGGCAAACGGGTCCTGGAAAATCATCTGCATGTGCCGGCGAGCGTCGCGCAGGCGCCGGCCCTTGAGGCCGACCAGTTCGCTACCGCCCAGCTTGACGCTGCCGGCTGTCGGCTTGATCAACTGGAGCAGCGCCTTGCCGACCGTCGTCTTGCCGCAACCGGATTCGCCGACCAGGGCCAGCGTGCGCCCGGCGAAAATGGCCAGCGCGACGCCATCGACGGCACGCACGTGGCCGACGGTGCGTTGCAGGAAGCCCTTGCGGATGGGGAAATGGACCTTGAGCTCGTCGACCTGCAGGAAGGGTTTGCCGGGATCGATGTCGAGTTCGGTGACCGCATGGCGGGTTCCGTCGTCGGTCACCGCCTCGCCCTGCCAATGGCAGCGGACAGTGTGGCCGTCGGCAACCTCGCGCCACGGCGGAGAAACCTCGCGGCAGACCGGCATGACGTGGGCGCAACGGTCGGCAAAGCGACAAGCGCTCGGCATGGCGGCCAGCGACGGAACCTGGCCGGGGATGGTGGTCAGTTTCAGGCCGCGCCGCGAAATTTCGGGCAGCGCCTCGAACAGGGCTTGCGTGTAGGGATGGTGAGGCTGGGTGAAGAACTCTTCGCGGCTCGCTACCTCGACCAGTTCGCCAGCGTACATGACGCCGATGCGGTGGGCCATGCGGGCGACCACGCCGAGGTCGTGGGTGATGAGCAGCATGCCCATGCCACGGTCGACCTGGATTTTGGCCAATAAATCGAGTATCTGCGCCTGGACGGTGACGTCGAGTGCAGTGGTCGGCTCGTCGGCAATGAGCAGTTCCGGCTCGCCAGCGAGGGCGATGGCGATCATGACGCGCTGCTTCATGCCACCAGAAAGCTGGAAGGGGTATTCGGTGAGCCGGCGCTCGGGATCGGCGATGCCAACCTGGCGCAGCAGATCGACCATGCGCTCGGTCGCCGCCGCGCCGCTCAGACCGAGATGGCGTTCGAGCACTTCGCCGATTTGCCGGCCGACGGTGAGCACCGGATTGAGGCTGGTCGCCGGTTCCTGGAAGATCATCGCCATACGGCCGCCGCGGTAGGCGCGCATGTCGGCTTCGGAGAGGCTGAGCAGCGGCTCGCCGTCGAGGCCAACACGACCTTCGAGAATGCGGCCAGCAGCGGGCAGCAGGCGCATGATGCCCTGCGCCGTGGCCGATTTGCCGCAGCCCGATTCGCCGAGCAGGGCAAAGGTTTCGCCTTTTTCTATCGCAAAGGAAATGCCGTCGACCGCAGCCAGTATCTTTTTGTCGGCGGTGAAGCCGAGACGCAGGTTTTCGACCTTGAGCATTTACGCGGCCCTCGGGTCGAATGCGTCGCGCACGGCGTCGGCGAACAGGTTGGCAGCGAGGACGAGAATGAACATGGCCGCGAAGGCGGCGACCAGCGACCACCAGACGACCGGTTCGCGGCCGAGTTCCATGCGGGCGTTGTTGATCATGGTGCCGAAGCTGGTCATCGTCGGATCGACGCCGATGCCGACATAGGACAGCACGGCTTCGGCCAGGACCAGACCGGAGAAATCCATGACCAGCGCGATGATGACGATGTGCATGAGGTTGGGCAGGATGTGACGGACGATGATGCGCCAGCTCGACACGCCGAAGGCCTGCGCCGCCTGGATGTATTCGAGTTCGCGCAGCTTGAGCGTTTCGCCGCGCAGTAGGCGGCACAGCCCGGTCCAGCTCGTGATGCCGAGGATGAAGCAAAGCGCCAGCAGACGCAGGTCGGCGCGCTCGGCGGCGGTCGAGAACCACTCGGGATGGGTGTCGATGACAACCTGCATCATGAGCACGGCGGCGGCAATGAGCAGCACACCGGGGATCGAGTTGAGGACGGTGTAGAGGTACTGAATCAGGTCATCGACCCAGCCGCGGAAATAGCCGGCGACGATGCCGAGCAGCACGGCCATGGGCAGCATGACCAGCGTCGTGACAAGGCCGATGATCAGCCCGGTGCGCACGCTTTTGAGAATCTGGTATAGCACGTCCTGGCCGACCTTGTCGGTGCCGAAGACGTGGTAATGGCCGGACAGCCAGAACAGCGGCACGGCAATCAGCAGGATAAGCAGCAGCGTGAGCAGCACGGCATCCCAAGCAAAAGCCGCTTCGCGCAATTTCATTTTTGGGCTTTTTTTCCGGTTGACCGTAGCAACCGCAGCAAACACGCCCAGCCACGCCACAAAGCTCAGCACGCCGGCCTTGAAGGCCGTGAAAGCGGCATCTTCGGCCACTTCGTCCTCGCGCTCGCCAAGATGCTTGCCGCCATGCTTGAGGCGCGGGTAGTCACGCACCGCCCCCTGCCCCGGCAGGTCGATGGTTTCCTTGGCGTAGAGCCGCGTGGCAAACGGCGCCGAGTAGGTCTTTTCGTTGCGCGAACGCAGCGGCGCAGCCAACGCATCAAGGACCGACAACACCTCGATCGCATACACCGCCTTCTGGCCTGCCTTGCTCTCCAGCTGCGCCCGGTAATGCAGCGAATCGAGCAGGCCGATCAGGACGAAGACGAGCAGCACGGTCGCCGAAGCCATGCCGACCCGGTTGGCGCCAACCCGGCGCCAAGCGGCGAGCAGCGGCGGGGTTTTCGCGATCAGCACGCCAACGCCCAACCCGGCCGCGACCAGCAACCAGATCAGCACATCGGACCAGAGCACGACGATCTGGAAGCCCATCATTCGAAACGTATCCGCGGATCGACCAGCGTGTAGGAAATATCGGTCAGGATCAGGCCGACGATGTAAAGCACCGAGCCGATGAAGACCATGGAGCGGACCACCGAGAAATCCTGCGCGTTGATCGCGTCGATGGTGTAACTGCCCAGGCCGGGGATGCCGAAAAACGATTCAGTCAGCAGCGAGCCCATGAAGAGCATGGGAATGACGACAACGATACCGGTCAGGATGGGAATCAGCGCGTTGCGCAGGATGTGGCGGAAGAAGACCAGCGTCTCGGGCAGGCCCTTGGCGCGGGCGGTGCGCACGTAGTCCTTGCTGACTTCCTCGAGAAATATGGTCCGGTACCAGCGCGTCGATGAGCCAATGCCGGAAACGACACCAATCAACACGGGCAGAATCAGGAAACGCCACGCCTCCAGCCCGTCGCCGAACCCGGAAATCGGCACCAGCCGCCACACCTTGCTGATCAGGTATTGCCCGCCGATGATGTAGAACAGCCCGGAAATCGACATCGCCGCCACACAGAGCACGATACCCCAGAAATCGAAAGCCGTGGCGCGGAAGAAGGCCAGCGTCAGGGCAAACGTGATGGTCACGAACAGGCCGAGGATGAAGGTCGGCAAGGCGATGGCCAGCGACGGCAGCATTCGGTTGCCGATTTCGCGGGCGATGTCGCGGCCATCCTCGGCCCGGCCAAAATCGCCAACGAACATGCGCGCCGACTTCTCGAAGAAGATCGTGTCGGTCACGGTCGACACGCCATTTGCCGCGGAATTGAACATCAGCGGCTTGTCGTAACCACGCTCGACCTTCCACTTTTCGATGGCCTCCGGCGTCACCCGCTTGACCCCGAGCTGCATGCGCGCCATGTCGTCCGGCGTATTGACGACGAAAAACAACGCAAAAGTAACGAGGTTCACCCCAATCAGGATGGGCAGCGCGTACAGCAGGCGGCGGACGATGTAGGCAAGCATTGGCCCGATTATGCCAAGAGCCGGGAGACTTGTCCTTGCCGCGCCGGCTCCGCCAAGGAAAAGCCGCCAAGCTGGCCGCCCGCCGGCAGCCGATATGGCATCATCCGATCATGAAATTCCCACACTCGATTCCCGCCAGCAACGGAGCGGCACCATGAGCGGCTGGGCGCTGCTCGGCGGTCTGGCCGGCGGCGTCGGCCTCTTCCTGCTCGGCATGGGGATGATGACCGACGGCCTGAAACTCGCCGCCGGACCGGCCCTTGAACGCGTCCTTGCCGAGTCGACAAAAACCCGCTGGCGCGGCCTCGCCTCCGGCATCATGGTCACTGCGCTGGTCCAATCGTCGAGCGCCGTGACCGTCGCCACCATCGGATTCATCAATGCCGGCCTGCTCAACCTGGCGCAGGCACTGTGGGTGCTGTTTGGCGCCAATGTCGGCACCACCATGACCGGCTGGCTGGTGGCCCTGGTTGGCCTCAAATTCAAGATCGAGGTACTCGCCCTGCCGCTCATCGGCGTCGGCATGATCCTCCGCCTGTCCGGTGCCGGCGCGCGGCGCGGCGCACTGGGCACGGCGCTGGCCGGCTTCGGCGTACTCTTCCTCGGCATCGACATGCTCAAGGAAACCTTCTCCGGCCTGTCCACCGATTTCACGCTCCCGGCCGGGGACGGCATCGGCGACATCACCCTGCAAGTCGGCATCGGCATCCTGCTCACCATCCTCATGCAAAGCTCCAGCGCTTCGCTGGTCATCGCCCTGACCGCCGCCCAGGGCGGCCTGCTCACCACGCAGGGCGCTGCCGCCGTGGTCATCGGAGCCAACATCGGCACGACCGTAACGGCGCTCATCGCCGCCATCGGGGCCACACCCAATGCCAAACGGGCCGCCGCCGCCCACATCCTGTTCAATCTGATCACCGGCTTCGTCGCGCTGCTGCTGCTCCCCTGGCTGATCGACTTCCTTTCCGTGCTGCGCCAGTGGCTCGGCCTGGACGAAGCACCAGCCGCCAAGCTGGCGCTCTTTCATAGCGTTTTCAACGTGCTCGGGGTCGTCCTTATCTGGCCTGTCGCCAACCGCATGACGCACTTCCTCGAAGCCCGCTTCAAGAGCGCCGAGGAAGACGAAGGGCGTCCGCGCCATCTCGACCGGAACGTACTGGCCGTACCGGCCCTGGCGCTCGACGCACTGAAGCGCGAAGTGCACCACCTCGGCGGACTCGCCATCTCGACCGTGCGGGCCGCCATCGAAGCGCCGCAAGGCCTGGCCCTGCCCTATCACAAGGAAGCGGTGGCCAGCCTCAACCTGGCCATCGCCGAATTCGTTACCCAGTTGCACCGCGTCGGTGCCGGCGACAGTGCCCGCCGTCTCCCGGTCATCCTGCGCCTGGCCCGTTACTACGAAACCGCCACCGAACTGGCTGTTGAAGCATCGGCGGCAACCGGCGAATTCGTGGACCAAGTGCCGGACTCGCCAACCGCCGCCTTCGCCGGTGCGGCCAAGGCATTGCTCGACCAGGCCCAACCGAAGGCCAGCGAAACCAGCGGTCTGGAGCCAGCCATCACCGAAATGGAACGCGCCTATCAGGCCCTCAAGGCACATCTGCTGGCCGCCGGCGCGGCCGGCCAATTGCCGGTCACCGGGATGGATGCCCGGCTGCGCGCCGCCAGTTCGCTACGCCGCGCGCTCGAGCAAACCGCCAAGGCGGCGCGCTTGCTCAACGAGGTTCAAGCCGACTGAGTTGCGACCGCCGGGCTACTGCCCCCCACCCTCGTCGTCCGTCCCCCGCAGACGGCGGTCGAGCCGCTCATCGGGATTGGCGAAGTAGCAATTGAGTGCTTCCTTGAGATTGTCGACAGCTTCGGCCTTGGTCAGGCCGTCGGTGGTAATGTCCAGTTCGATGCAGCGGGCGATGAAAACACCGTCCTCGAAATCGACAGTAAAATTCAGTTTTTCAGCCATGAGTCAGATTCTGCAATGGTTTCCGAATGCATGCGCCGTTCGATACGGCATGCATTTTACATTTTTTAATGCTTCAAACTGCCACACACGGGTAAAGTGCGCGGCGACGAATTCAAGCAGGCGCATGTCGAAAGTCGCGCACAACAAAAAAGCGCCCCGAAAGGCGCTTGATTTTAGGTGCTGGCGGAGAGGGTGGGATTCGAACCCACGGTACCTTGCAGTACGCCTGATTTCGAGTCAGGTACATTCGACCACTCTGCCACCTCTCCGCAGCGGCGCGACGTCGGCTCATTGCCTTTTCCGACACCGGCCCAACACGAACTGGTCGTCCTGATCCGTCCCGGCCTGCTGACCTACGCGACTGACGACAACGGCAATCCGAGCGGGCTCGAATACGACCTGACCCAGGCCTTTGCCCAGGAACTCGGCGTCGACGTGAAGTACCTCGTCGTTGAGCCCGAGGAACTCGAAGACCACCTCGTCGGCGGTCGCTACCACCTTGCCGCCGCCTGGCTTTCGCCGAGCGCCGACGAGACCATGCAGGCGACGCCCGCCATTACCCTGACGCGGGATGTTCTCGTCCAGAACGAGGCTTCGCTCCCGCTCTCCGAACGCGCCCAGCTGTCGGGCAAGACCGTTCATGCCATGGCCGGCTCGCGCCAGGCCGAAACGCTGAGCAGGCTGGCCCGCGAGATACCTGGCCTGAGTGTGGTCACCGTTGGCCAGGGGACCAGCCTCGATTTGCTCGAAAAACTCGGCGAACGGGAAATCGAATACGTTGCCATCGACGAAAGTTTCGAGGAAATCGCCAACCAGTATGTTCCCAACATGCGCGCGACGCTGACGCTGAGCGAGACGGCGCCGGTTGTCTGGCAACTGGGCCGGCACCCCAATCCGGAACTGCGCGTCAAGCTCGACGCCTTTATCGAGCGCGTCGGGCACGACGGTACGCTGGCCAGACTGGAGGATCGCTATCTCGGCCATGTCCGGCGACTCCGGCAGGCCGACGTGGTCAAGTTCCTTGGTGAAGTCGAGACCACGCTGCCCCGGTTCCGCAAGTTCTTCGAGGCGGCGCAGGCGCTGACCGGAATCGACTGGAGGCTGCTCGCCGCCGTCTCCTACCACGAGTCGCATTGGGACCCGAACGCGACCAGTTACACCAATGTGCGCGGCATCATGATGCTTACCGAGGATACAGCCGACCACCTGCAGGTCGGCAATCGTCTCGATCCGAGCGAAAGCATTCTGGCCGGGGCGCGCTACATCAACATGCTCAAGGAATTGCTGCCGGAAGAGGTCGAGGAGCCGGATCGGACCTGGCTGGCGCTCGCCGCCTACAACATCGGCCCCGGCCATTTCAACGGCGCGCGGACGCTGGCCAAACAGCTCAAAGCCGACCCCAATTCGTGGTACGACATGAAACGCGTGCTGCCCAAGCTGGCCCAGCCGAGGTATTTCAGCATGGTCAAGACTGGCCGCGCCCGCGGTGGCGAAGCGGTCATTCTGGTCGAGAATATCCGCAGCTATTACGACATCCTGCTGCGCAACGCGCCCCCCTTTGCGCCAACGCCGTCAGCCGCCGCCAGCCTGACCCGGCTGGTGCTCGAAATCGAAGAGCGGCGCAAGGCCTACGTCAAGCGCGAGACCATCGCCAAGACGATCGCGGCAACGGAAAAGGATGAAGCCGATGTCGCTACGCTGCGCTTGCCGACCATCGGCCCGGAGGTCAAGGAATAACCCCCCCTCCCCTTGTCAAGGGAGGGGGGGTTGATGGTGGGTTATGCTGCCCCGTCTGCCTAGCTGGCGGAAAGGACTTCCAGCCCGCCCATGTAGGGGCGCAGCGCGGCCGGAATGGTCACGCTGCCATCGGCCTGCTGGTAATTTTCCAGGATGGCAACCAGCGTGCGGCCGACCGCCAGACCGGAGCCGTTCAGCGTATGGCACAGCTCGGGCTTGTTCTTGTCGTTGCGGAACCGCGCCTGCATGCGGCGGGCCTGGAAGGCTCCGAAGTTGGAGCACGACGAAATCTCGCGGTAGGTGTTCTGGGCCGGCAGCCAGACTTCGAGGTCGTAGGTCTTGGCGGCGGAGAAGCCCATGTCGCCCGAACACAGCGCCATGCGGCGGTACGGCAGTTCGAGCTTCTCGAGGATGACTTCGGCGTGGCGGGTCAGCGCTTCATGGGCTTCGGCCGACTGTTCGGGATGGACGATCTGGACCAACTCGACCTTGTCGAACTGGTGCTGGCGGATCATGCCGCGCACATCGCGACCGCCGGAACCGGCTTCGGAACGGAAGCACGGCGTGTGGCAGACGAACTTGAGCGGCAGCGTTTCGGCAGCGAGGATTTCGTCGCGCACGATGTTGGTCACCGGCACTTCTGCCGTCGGGATCAGGTAGAGCGGATCCTGGTCGCCGCGCAGAACCTTGAACAGATCTTCCTCGAACTTCGGCAACTGGCCGGTGCCATGCAGGCTGGCGGCATTGACGAGGTAAGGCGCGTAGAGTTCGGTGTAGCCGTGGTCGGCCGTGTGCGTGTCGAGCATGAACTGGGCAAGCGCGCGGTGCAGACGGGCCAGGCCGCCCTTGAGCAGCGAGAAACGCGAACCGGCGATCTTGGCGGCGGTGGCGAAGTCGAGCTGGCCGAGTTGTTCGCCGACGTCGGTGTGATCCTTGACCGGGAAGTCGAAGCTGCGCGGCGTGCCCCAGCGCTTGATTTCAACGTTGCCGGATTCGTCGGAACCAACCGGCACCGACTCGTCGGGAATGTTCGGCAGCGCGGCGAGAATGGCGTTGAACTGCTCGAGCAATTCGCCGAGACGGGCTTCGGAAGCCTTCAACTCGTCACCCAGCGCACCAACCTGCGCCATCACGGCGGAGGCATCTTCGCCCTTGCCCTTCAACATGCCGATCTGCTTGGACAGCGAATTGCGCTGTGCCTGCAACTCCTGCGTGCGGCTCTGCAGCGTCTTGCGTTCGGCTTCGAGGGTCTTGAATTCGGTGAAATCGATGGGCTTGCCGCGCTTGGCCAGGCCTTCCGCCACGGCGTCGAGGTTGGAGCGAAGTTGTTGGATGTCGAGCATGGTTTTTCCTGAATTTCTACGGTCGACCGGAAAAAACGGCCAAAAACGAAATTATACGCGAGGGACCGGGCAAGCCGGGCTGGGCCGGCCGGCGCATTTGATCCCCTGGCCAGCCAAAATTAGGTACCATCGACGGCACAAGAAAACACATCCGACCTTGCCCGCGCATTTTCGGAGACTGCAATGGAAATCGACTTTCCCGTTGCACGGCATTTGCCCAGCAGAGCCGTTTCGTTCTTTTGCCGACTCGCTGCAGTCGGCCTGATTGCCGCTGCCGGCCTCTTCCCGGCTGCCCACGCCGGCGACCTCAGCAAGGCCGATATCGAACGTCGCTTCGAGCCGCCGCTGCACGTCCAGGACAAGCTGAGCCAGATTCCCGCCTGGCCGCTGACCAGCGAACTGGAGCCGGATGCCGGCCCGGTCGGCTACGTTTTCGAATCCATCGATCTGGCGCCGGTCCCCGGTTTCGAGGGCACGCCCATGAATTTCCTGGTCTCCATCGACCGCAAGGGCAATTTCATGAACGTCGAACTGCTGCGCCAGCACGAGCCGGTCTTTCTCGGCGGCCTCGGCGAAGCGCCGCTGCGCGAATTCATCACCCAGTATGCCGGCCGCAACATCAAGCAGCAGTTCCTGATCGCCCTCAACGCCGCCCGCAATCGCACCGGCCCGGCCGACACGCGCAGCAGCCAGACGACGCTGGACGGCGTGTCGAAAGCCACCGCCTCGGTGCGCATCGTCAATCAGACCGTGCTTGGCGCCGCCCTCGAGGTCGCCCGCGCCAAGCTGGGTTTTGCCGACCGCAGCAAGCATGGCCCGGCGGCGCAGGTGCGTGCCGATATTGACGACCCGGTCGCTTTCGACGAAATGCTCAAAAACGGCATGGTCGGCCGCCTGCGCCTGACCAATGCCGAGGTCGAAAAGCTGTTCGTCGGCACCGATGGCGCCGAGGTCGATGAAGAAGGCCTGGCCCAGCCCGAGGCCGTGTTCACCGACATCTACATCGCCTACCTCAACACCCCGAGCATCGGCCGCGCCATCCTCGGCGACGCGCAGTACCAGGAGGCCATGGCGCGCAATTTCGAGAACCGCCACCTGTGGTGGATCGGCTCGGCCGGGCGCTACCCGATCGTTGACGACAACTTCGTCCCGGGCGGCCAGTCGTCGCGCCTGAGCATGGCCCAGGACGGCCTCTTTCTCGAATTGCGCGACCAGGGTTTTGAGCCCAAAGACATCACCGGGCCGCCGCCCCTCAACACCTCGCTGCTCTTCGGCGTCTATGCCGAAGCCGGCCTCGACCCCGGACGCCCGCTCGACCTGACGCTGACCATCACGCGCGCCAAGGGCATGATCCTGCCTTCCCTCACCCACAAGACGGTCACGCTGAAATACGCCCCGCCCGGCCGCCTGTTCATCTACCCGCCCGAGCCGCTGCCGGAATGGGTGCTGGCCTGGCAACAACGCTGGCTCGACCTGAGCATCCTGAGCGCCGCGCTGATCGTCCTCAGCATCGCCCTCGCCCGGCCGCGCTGGATTTCGGTCGATGCCCGTCGTCTGAAGATTTTCCGCCTCGGCTTTCTGGCCTTCACGCTGCTCTACATCGGCTGGTATGTTCAGGGGCAACTGTCCATCGTCCAGGTCACCGGCGCCCTCAAATCGCTGAAATCCGGCCAGGGCTTGTCGAGCTTCCTCTACGACCCGATTTCGCTGCTGCTCATCGCCTTCACCCTCGTCAGTTTCGTGATCTGGGGGCGTGGCACCTTCTGCGGCTGGCTGTGCCCGTTCGGCGCCCTGCAGGAGTTTGTCGGGCTGCTCGGCCGCAAGCTGCGTCTGCCGCGCCTGCACATTCCGCTGGCCGTTGCCAAACGGCTTGAGTGGGGCCGCTACATCGCCCTTGCCGTGCTGGTTGGCGCCGCCGTCTTCGTGCCGCGTCAGGGCGAAAGCCTCAACGAACTCGAACCGTTCAAGACGGCGATCACCGTCGGTTTCGACCGCAGCTGGCCGTTTGTCGCCTATGCCGTCGCCCTGCTCGTCGCCGGCGCCTTCTATTACAAGTTTTTCTGCCGCTTCATCTGCCCGCTCGGCGCGGTCATGTCGCTCGGCGGGCGGCTGCGCCGTTTCGACTGGCTGACCCGCCGCATCGAATGCGGCAAGCCCTGCCAGAGTTGCAAGGCCAAATGCGCCTACGACGCCATCGAACCCGCCGGCGAAATCCGCTACGACGCCTGCTTCCAGTGCCTGGACTGCGTCGGCATCTACCACGACGCCAGGCGCTGCCCGGTGCTGCTCTACGAAAAGAAAGGCCTCGTGCTCACGCCGAAGGGCGTGATGGTCGCCGGATCAGCCGACTGATCAGCGACCAGAATCGCCTCAGCAACCAGCCGACGAGCACCAGAAAAACAACGAGCAGCCCGAGAAAGACCAGCGGCGAAGCGAGCATGGCCCACAGCCCGCCGAGCACCATGCCCTCCTCGCCGAACGAGGCGACCCAGTTCGAGAACGGCTCGGGCGAGGTGTTGATGGCCAGCCGGCTGCCGGCCTTGGCGAAATGCGTACCGGCCGTGATCGTGCCGCCGATCAGCCCTGCCGCCACCGCCCACGCCGGATCGACCTCGCCCATGGCAAACGCCGCGAGCAAGGCACCGGCCGGGATGCGGATGAAGGTCTGGAAGCTATCCCAGAGCGAATCGAAAGCGGGAATCTTGTCGGCGATCAATTCGGCAAAAGCCATCAGCCCGGCAACCCCGATGACCAGCGGGTTCTGCAACACAGACAGCGTTTCCGGCAGTTGCAGGTAGCCGAGGGTGCTCAACAGGCCGGCCAGAAAAACCACCAGATACAGCCGCAGGCCGCTGGCCCAAGCCAGGCCGGCAGACAGGGCGATGGTCTGGAGCATGTCCATTATTTCTTGCCGGCCTTGCGATCCAGTTCCCGCAAGTGCGCCAGCTTCTGGCCGATCTGGCCTTCCAGCCCGCGCGGCGTCGGTGCGTACCAGCCCGGCTCGGGCATGCCGTCCGGCAGGTAGGTTTCGCCGGCGGCGTAGGCTTCCGGCTCGTCGTGGGCGTAGCGGTAAGCGTGGCCGTGGCCCAGTTCCTTCATGAGCTTGGTCGGCGCGTTGCGCAGGTGGTTGGGCACCGGCCGCGAGCCGTCCTGCTTCACGTAGGCGCGGGCGGCGTTGTAGGCCATGTAGCCAGCGTTCGATTTGGCCGCGACGGCGAGATAGATCACCGCCTGGGCGAGCGCCAGTTCGCCCTCCGGCGAGCCGAGGCGTTCGTAGGTTTCAGCCGCATCGTTGGCGATCTGCATGGCGCGCGGATCGGCCAGGCCGATGTCTTCCCAGGCCATGCGGACGATGCGCCGGGCGAGGTAGCGGGCATCGGCGCCGCCGTCGAGCATGCGGGTCAGCCAGTAGAGCGCGCCGTCCGGATTCGAGCCGCGCACCGATTTATGCAGGGCCGAGATCTGGTCGTAGAAAGCGTCGCCGCCCTTGTCGAAACGGCGCAGGCTTTGCGCCATCGTTTTTTCGATAAATTCGCCGTCGACCGTAGCAAGGCCGGCCGTGCGGGCTGCCGTGCGGACTTGTTCAAGGAGGTTGAGCAAACGCCGCGCATCGCCGTCGGCCAGGCCAATCAGACGTTCGCGGGCGGCTGGCTCAAAGCTCAGGTCGGCCAGCGCCTGGACACAGGCACGGTCGAAAAGCTGGCCCATCTCGGCTTCGTCGAGCGACTTGAGGACATAGACCGAAGCGCGCGACAGCAAGGCGGAATTGAGTTCGAACGAGGGGTTCTCGGTGGTCGCACCGATGAAGGTGAGCAAGCCGGATTCGACGAAAGGCAGGAAACCGTCCTGCTGCGCCTTGTTGAAACGGTGAATTTCATCGACGAAGAGGATGGTCCGTTTGCCCTGCGCCCGCCACATTTCCGCCTGCGCCACGGCTTCGCGCACCTCCTTGATGCCGGAAAACACCGCCGACAGGGCGATGAACTCGCATTTGAACTGCGTCGCCATCATCCGCGCCAGCGTCGTCTTGCCCACCCCCGGCGGCCCCCAGAGGATCATCGAATGCGGCTGGCCGGATTCAAAAGCCAGGCGCAGCGGCTTGCCCGGCCCGAGCAGGTGCTGCTGGCCGATCACGTCATCGGGCGTTTGCGGGCGCAATTGCTCGGCCAGCGGGGCGTGCCGGGCTTGCGCCCCAGCATTTGAAAACAGGTCTTCGGACATCTTTTACATTGCATCCAGCGGAGAAGTCACGCCGCGCCCACCCTTGTTGAGCACATGCGTGTAGATCATGGTCGTCGCCACATCGGCGTGGCCGAGCAGTTCCTGCACGGTACGAATATCGTAACCGGACTGCAGCAGGTGCGTTGCGAAAGAATGGCGGAAGGTGTGGGGCGTTGCCAGCTTGGCGATGCCGCTGGCCTGCACCGCCTTCTTGACCGCCCGCTGCAAGGCCTTTTCATCGACGTGATGCCGCCGTTCCGCGCCGCTACGCGGATCAATCGAGAAACCGGCCGCCGGAAAAACATATTGCCAGGCCCAGTCGGTCTCGGCGTTCGGATACTTTCTATCCAGCGCATTGGGCGGATAGACCGCCGCCCGGCCCTGGGCCTTGTCGTCTTCAAACAGCTGACGGCGCCAGCGCAAATGATCCTGCAAGGACCCCACCAAGGACTGCGGCAACATCGTCACCCGATCCTTCGCCCCCTTGCCATCGCGCACCACGATCTCCCCACGCGTGAACTCGACATCCTTGACGCGCAGCCGAACGCACTCCATCAAGCGCATACCCCTACCGTAAAGCAAACGCGCCATCATGCCATGCAGCCCGTTCATCCGATCCAGCAAGCCGCTTACCTCCTGCCGCGTCAACACCACCGGCAAACGCTGCGGCAACTTGGCTCGAACCACACCATCCAGCCAGGGCAGATCGATCCCCAGCACCTCACGATAAAGAAAAAGCAAAGCCGACAAAGCCTGATTCTGCGTCGACGCCGCCACCCGGCCCTCTACGGCAAGGTGGGTCAAAAAAGCCTCGACCTCCGCTGCCCCCATGTCACGCGGGTGCCGTTTGTCATGAAACAGAATGAAACGCCTTATCCATTGCAAATATTGCGTTTCAGTTCGGATGCTGTAATGCTTCACCCGAACACGATCCCGCACCTGATCCAACAGCTTCGGCGGCGGTGTAGAAAACGCTTCGTCAGGCATGACCGATTCCAGCGATGGATTAAAAATCAATATGTTATCAGTATATTTTTATTTTTATTCACCACCCTTGCAGGAAGTAGACACCTGCCAAGGTGTCTACTAAACGTTAGAGCTCGCATGACGAAGAACCAACTCATCGTTCAATTACCGGCAGCGGAATCGTCAGATTTCGACACACTTATCCATGTCGAGGAAACCTTGATTCAGGCTTTCTCGCAAAACAATCTTGCCGTGGTCGACGGTCATGACATTGGCGAGGGGAAATTCAATATCTTCATTTTCCCAAAGGGATCGTGGGGGCCTGTCATCGAGCGAGTTCAAGCATTTCTCAAACTGAGAGGGGTATTGAATAAGGCGCTCATTGTTAAGCGCCTGAAATCCAGTGAGCGTTATGTCGTGGTCTGGCCAGACAAATACAGTGGCGAGTTCAAGCTCTAACATGGCGCTCAACCTCGCTCCCTTCGGTCGCTGGACGCTGCGCGATAAAGCCGCGCAGCGCCGGTTAGCTCTACGTTATGCAGCATTTCACGAAGGTGCAAATTGAGTCCTACTGATATTCGCGCACTCATCGACCACTACATCGACGCCTACAACCGCAAGGACATTGAGGACATGCTCAAGGGCGTTCATCCGCAGGTGGAGTTCAAGAACATTTCTGCTGGGGTGGTGAACGCAAGCACAAATGGAGTCGCGGAACTTAGAACACTTGCTCAGCAGTCGTTATCGCTGTTTTCGGAACGGCATCAGAAAATTGAGTCCTTCGAGCTTCAAGACCATGTGGCGGTCGCCACTATCGCTTTTCGTGCCGTCGTTGCCGCCGATCTGCCAAACGGCCTGAAAAAGGGGCAAGTCTTAAACCTCTCTGGCCGCTCCGAGTTCGAGTTCCAAGACGGAACTATCTCCAAAATCACAGACATTAGTTGAGCGAACCCATGCTGCATAACCCTGCGCTCAACCTCGCTCCCTTCGGTCGCTGGACGCTGCGCGATAAAGCCGCGCAGCGCCGGTTAGCTCCACGTTAGCCATCAGGAGTCCGTCGTGCGCATTGACGTAACACATTGCCGAACCGTCATCGTTTGCTGCCTGCTATTCCTAGCGGGCAGCGTTAGTCACATCGCAGGAGCCGAGCAAATGCAGATTGAGCAAGTCATTCGCCAACACGCAAAGGATCCAGTCGCAAAATCAATTAAGCCGGTTGCTTCCGCCCTGGTGAGTCGCTCTCTGCTTGTTGCTACCGATCCGAATGCGCCTCCTGGAAAGCTGCGCCTGAGGACAGCTCTCGACAATCAGGGGAATGTTTGGGCTTATGCATACACCAGTGCCGCTGAGTTATCGAAGGCATTTCCCACTGGGGCTAGCTACGCCGAACTAACATTCCCCGTCTTCTTCGGCATCATCGAAGCTAGCCCGCAGTTTCGAGGCATCTACCTCAACTCCGCTTCGGATTCGCTCTACCCAATTCCCAGAGAGGTATTCCCGGCAGTCAAAACACTTCTTCCGGGAAGCAACTGATGGCTAACCCTGCGGTCCACCGGACGCTGCGCGATAAAGCCGCGCAGCGCCGGTGACCTCCACGTTGGGCCTCTCTGTGAATGCGCTACTAATCAGCGTTGAAGACGATGAAGGCGGTGCTGCCGTAATTGAAATCGGCGGCATCGAAGTTACGGTTATGGATTGCCTCGGCTATGGAACATCAAAACAGCCCTATCCGAAGGTCGGTGCAGTCTTTGAAGCGCGCTTCACGTGCCTCTTCGATGATGGCACGCCAACTGACTGGCTAACAGTGTTCGGTGGCAATCCACAACAACAGCAAAGACTCGAACCCACAGGAATCTGGTCTTACCGCGCCTATGGCAAGCTCGTATCGGGCAGCAACCCCGATGACGGTTTGCTTGCTGACTGTGGTGGGCCGCTCATTCCTCTTCCTATCGATGTCAATGGAGGTGAAAACATAGGCTCCTTCGTCGCGTTCAATATCATGCGACTTAGCGTATGGCGCGCCTAAGCTTGCCGCCCAACATTCCAATCCACCGGACCTCCGGCAAGCTACGCTTGCCTGCGTCCGGTGATTTACAACGTTAGACCTATATTTCATCGTGCTATCGAACCGAACAATTGGTAACGGCTCTCTCGCTTTAGGCTCTGCGTTGTTTGCCTTAGCAGTAGCAAAGTTCTTTGCTGAAAAATCAGCGCGCGAGCCCTGCAACCGCTTTTGCTTCGGTCACGATTTACTCGTGCACTTCTTCGGTGTGCAGTTCGCCAATTCGGCATCAGGTGCACTCTGGTTGCTGATTGCAGCGCTCTTCATCAGCTTTGGCATTCGTATAAGGCGTTCCAATGGCTAGTTTCCCCAACCACCGTCGGTCTAACACTCCGCTCCAGCCGACCGTCAAAAAGCTGCGCTTTTTTGCCGTCGGCTGAGCTTGCACGTTAGCCGTCATGAAGAACTATCGCGTTGAATTTCCGCTTGAGTATTGCGCCCTGCGATTCTTGCTTCAGTGGCTGCGAAGCGAAGAGGCGCTGTATCAGGCCATCTCTTCCGCCCCATCCGACAAAGACATCCGCAGTGCCTTGGCATACTTTCAGGTCTCCCGCAATTTCAAGGGCCTCAGCAAAGAGCCTGGGAAGGTCGCTTTCATCCGTAAAGCGCTCATCAGTGTGCGCTCGAAGAAAGCACTTTCCCCGGAAAAGAAGGTTGAGAAGCTTACGCAGTGCCTTGAAAGTGAATTCAAGCAATTCAATCTCTCTGCCGCTTCAAAGCTTCTTTGGCTTTCTTTTCGTGAGCCTTTTGTCATCTACGATAACCGAGCGGTAGAGGCACTGTCGAAGAAACTGCGGCGCGAATTTAGCCGCAGAGACTACGCAGAATATTCAGCGGCTTGGCGTTCCGAATATGCTGCGGTTGAGTCAGAAATTGAATACGCAGCGAGTCAATTACCAAAGGGGCGGATATTCATGCCCTCCTGCCGCCTCACGGATCGAGAACTGCTCCAACTAGCAAAAATGCCTTGGTTCAAGGAGCGTGTATTTGACATATATCTTTGGGAGGTTGGCGGTGACGGCTAACCCATCAATCCACAGGACGCTGCGCGATGAAGCCGCGCAGCGCCTGTGATTTCAAACGTTAGTCGCTAACCAAATCCACTCTCCAGCAAGGAGGCTTTTCAAAATGGACATTCCCCGAATATTCAACATCTCCGAAAGTGCTCACCGCATCCACAACCCGTTCACACCCGATAAGTTAGCCACTCTCGGCACGGCGTTGCATCTGGAATCTGGAGCACGAGTCCTCGATCTCGGTAGTGGTTCGGGGGAAATGCTTTGCACCTGGGCACGTGATCACGGCATTGTCGGTACTGGCATCGACATGAGCCAGTTGTTTACCGAGCAAGCGAAACTTCGTACTGAGGAACTTGGTGTTACCCATCAAGTCAATTTCATTCATGGCGATGCCGCTGGTTACGTCTCTGATGAAAAGGTCGACGTGGCGGCCTGCCTTGGTGCAACCTGGATCGCCGGAGGAGCCACCGGCACTATCGAGCTTCTGGCACAAAGCCTGCGCGCCGGAGGAGTCATCCTCATCGGCGAGCCCTACTGGCGGCTATTGCCGCCAACAGAAGATATTGCCAAGGGATGTCTTGCCAACTCAATCTCTGACTTCCTCCTGCTTCCAGAACTTATTTCGTCTTTCGGCCACCTCGGCTACGACGTTGTCGAAATGGTTCTGGCCAACCAAGATAGTTGGGACAGATACGAAGCGGCCAAATGGCTCACCATGCGCCGATGGCTTGAAGCCAATCCCGACGATGAGTTAGCCAATGAGGTTCGAGCCCAACTGACCTCGGAACCGGAGCGCCACGTTACTTACACGCGTGAATACCTGGGTTGGGGGGTGTTTGCGCTGATGCCGCGGTGAGCGTAGGTGTCTTGGTCGCGGCATCCTACGCTCGCACTGCGCAGAAAGGCAAAACCAGTGCGTCAATGGCGTCTCGCCAGCGCCGGCTTTTGCGCTTTGAGCCGACGGCGCCGTGCTTTATCGTTTGATTCGTCCGTGCCATCGGTGCAGTTGGCACTGAAGTCCGCAATGCCTGAACCATTCGTCCCTCCGGAAGTTAAGCGAACGACACCGGATACTGTCCGTTGCCCTGCAATTCCGGTTACTCGGAGATAGCCATGCCCAAACCAATCCTCAACATTGACGACCTTGTTCTTGAATCGCGCCCGGCGGCCATGGCGCCGACCGGTTCCGCGGCTGAGCGCTTTGACGCCAAGATGGGATTCATCGGCCCTCGTATTGGCGCACAGAAACTGGGGTACAACGTCACGGCGGTGCCTCCAGGCAAGGCCGCATTTCCGTTCCACAACCATCGGGTCAACGAAGAAATGGTCTTCGTTCTGCAGGGTTCCGGGCAAATCCGGATCGGTGACAACACTTATCCGCTTGGCGTCGGAGACGTCGTTGCCTTGCCCCCCGGAGGAAGGGAAGCGGCACACCAAATCATCAACACCGGGACCAATGAGTTGCGTTATCTGGCGGTAAGTACAAGGCTGTCTCCGGAGCTTGCCGAGTATCCCGATTCGGGAAAGTTTGGCGTCATTGCCGAACTCCCTGCTGGGGCCGACGGCAAACCGCAGCGGTTCATGTTCGTCGGTCGCGAGGGGCTGTCGCTCAATTACTGGGAGGGGGAGTGACCACATTGATGCGCCATGCCGGGCCTGTAGTTTTGTTGAGCGAGAAGGAGGCTGGCTGCCGATGAATTCCGTTGCCGTTTCTGCGCTGCATCTTGCCGCCTTTCTCACCTTCGTTGCCGCCCTGCTGCACTACGCGTGCATTGCCTGGGGGGCGCCCGGCTTCCGCTTTCTTGGCGCGGGCGAACCGATCGCGCAAATGGCCGAACGCGGGCACTGGTATCCGACCTTCATTTCCATCGCGATCGGCACGGTGCTCCTGGTTTCGGCGGCGTATGCCCTGTCCGCCGCCGGCGCAATCGCTCGGTTGCCGCTGCAAAGGCTGATACTGCCTGCCATCGCTGCCGTTTTTCTGCTTCGCGCCGTCGCCTTTCCATGGCTGAAGCCGATTTTCCCCGACAACAGTCGATTGTTCTGGCTGCTCACCTCGGGCATTTGCCTGCTCATCGGCAGCCTCTACGCCTTCGGCATCCATGCAGTCTGGGAACAGCTGTGAAACCCATGGCCGGAATCTGGAAATACCTTGCCGCCTGGCTGGCAATGCTGCTCGTTTCAGTCGCCAATGGCGCCCTGCGTGATCTGACGTATGGCAAGCTGATGAGCGAACTGGCGGCTCATCAGCTGTCTACGCTGATCGGCATTCTGTTGCTGGGTGCGGTGATCCGAGGCTTTGTCCGCAGGTATCCGCCGGCTTCCGGGCGTCACGCGCTTGCCATCGGGCTGGGCTGGACGGCGATGACCGTGGCCTTCGAGTTTCTCTTCTTTCACTATCTCGGCGGCCATTCGTGGTCCGCGTTGCTGGCGAACTACAACGTCGCCGAGGGCCGCGTCTGGGTTTTTGTCCTGCTCTGGGTCGCCATCGCGCCGTATCTCTTCTTTCGCTGCCGCCGCGCCGCCTGAGCCTTGCTCAAACGGCTATTCGGCCGGGTAGATCAGCCGTGGTCGCATTGCTACGGTCAACCGGAAAAAATGGCCAATTTTGAAATCGGCTTTGGCGCAACCTTCTGAAACTACCGCGGTCCATGCCTGATCACCAATAAGAAGGAGAAGGGACATGAGCACAGGAACGGTCACGCTACACCGCATTCTGCGGGCAGACCCGGAGCGCATCTATCGGGCTTTCCTGAACGCCGACGCCATGGCCAAATGGCTGCCGCCCTATGGGTTTACCTGCCGGGTCGAGCATCTGGATGCGGTGGTCGGCGGCTCTTTCCGGATGTCGTTCACCAACTTTACGACGGGCAACGGCCATTCGTTTGGCGGCGAATACCTTGAACTGCTACCCAACGAAAAGATTCGCTACACCGACAAATTCGACGACCCGAACCTGCCCGGCGAAATGCAGACGACGGTGAGCCTCAAAGCTGTCGCCTGCGGCAGCGAGTTGAGCATCGTGCAGGAAGGCATCCCGGCGGTCATCCCGACCGAGATGTGCTACCTCGGCTGGCAGGAATCGCTCGAGCAGTTGGCCAGGCTGGTCGAGCCGAATATTCCGGACTGATCAGCCTGTTTTCAGCCAGCCGAGCAGTTCATCCTTGCTCGGCATGCGGCCGGAGACCTTGACCGCTTCATCGACGACGAGCGCCGGGGTGGTCATGATTGGATAGGCCATGATCTTGTCCATTTCCTTGACGTGTTCGAAGGTGGCGTCGATGCCGAGTTCAGCCACGGCTTCACGGGTCAGTTGTTCGAGGCGATTGCACTTGGCGCAACCGCTGCCCAGTATCTTGATCAGCATGATTCACTCCTCAGTCCGGCCTTGCGGCCACGTTCGATCAGGTGCAGCGTGGTCACGATCAGCGCGACGAAACCGACCACACCCGGCCCCAATACCAGCAACGATACGCCGTCGACCCAGGCGCCGTAAGTCAGCCCGGCCAGCGTCGAGAACAGCGCGACCAGGCCAACGTAAGTCCATGCCTTGAGCTTGCCGATGATGGCGGCGGTGATCAGGATGCTTTGCAGCGACAGCTCGGGGTCGGCCATCAGGTAGGCGATCAGCGGCCCGGGGTGCATGCCGAGCGACAGGAACATCTTGGCGATGGGCACTTCGACCAGGGAAGACCCGGATGATGCCGACGAGAAAGACGCCAACGATGAGCAGCGGGAAAATCTGCTTCACGAAGCGCCAGGTTTCCCACAGCCATTGCTGCACGTCCCAGGCGTCGAAACGCCGGGCCAGCGGCCAGAGAGCCAGACAGAGGGCTGACACGGCGAGCGTTCGGCCGGTCACGGTGAGCAGCACGCCGGTGTCGGTAACGCGCATGCCGAGTGCGGCGAAGGCCAGGGTCAGCGCGGTGAGGCCGAGGGCGATCGGGGTCAGGCGGTTGAATCCGTTGTCGATCTGGCCCAGCCCTTTCCAGGCGAAGGCGCCGATGGCGCCGAGCAAGCCGATCAGGATCAGGCCCTGCAGGCTCAACCCTTCGGCCCCTGCCGCCTCGTTGACCGGCACCAGTAGGTCGAGCCCGGCCTGTACCGTGGCGGCGCCGGCCAAGGGCAGTTCCATCTGGACCAAGCCGGCGGTCAGGAAATCGAGTTTGAGTGTGCCGGCAATGAGCAGGGCGACAAGAAGGCCAAGAAAGAGCAACGTGCGTTTTGGAATGCCTTCACCAGCCGAGAAAGTCTCGACTTCGGCCAACCGGGCGACGTCGCCGACACGGAACAGGGCCGCCATGATCATCCCGACACCGATGCCGAAGGACAGCGCCAGCACGATGCGGGCAATGGCAAAGTCGGCGCCGAGCGCCACGCCGGTGTAGGCCAGCGCCAGGATGTTGGCAGCCGGCGCGAAGAACAGGAAGGTAATCGCCGGCCCGAGCCCGGCGCCCTTTTTGTAGATGCCGGCGAACAGCGGCTGGATGGTGCACGAGCAGACGGCGAGCAGACTGCCGGCCCCGGCTGCGGCGGGATAAGAGACCCATTTCGAGGCATCCGGGCCGAGGAAACGAATGATCGATTGTTGCGGCACCAGTGCGGACAGGGCGCCGGCGATGAAGAAGGCCGGCACCAGGCAAAGCAGGACGTGGGCCGCCAGATAGGAGGCCAGACTGGCCAATCCACCCTGCAAGGCTGTAATCATCCATTCCATTTTGTGTCCCTCTTGTTCAGTGCTTTCCCTGATTCGCCTCGCGGCGAAGACGCCCTAGCCTGCTTCGTACCACTCCTTCGACGAATTGACGACCTTGACGACGAGCAGCATGGCCGGCACCTCGATCAGCACGCCGACCACGGTTGCCAGCGCCGCCCCCGACTCGAAGCCGAACAGGCTGATCGCCGCGGCGACGGCCAGTTCGAAGAAATTGGAGGCGCCGATTAGCGCCGACGGGCAGGCGACATTGTGTTTCTCGCCAACCTTGCGGTTGAGCCAGTAGGCCAGCGCCGAGTTGAAGAAAACCTGGATCAGGATGGGCACGGCGAGCAGGCCGATGATCAGCGGCTGGCGCAGGATGGCTTCGCCCTGGAAGGCGAAAAGCAGCACCAGCGTGGCGAGCAAGGCGCCAATCGACCACGGGCCGATTTTCGCCATGGCGTCGTCAAAGGCGCCCTGCCCCTTGGCGAGCAGACTTTTGCGCCAGAGTTGGGCAATCACGACCGGAATGACGATATAGAGCACGACCGAGGTCAGCAAGGTGTCCCAGGGCACGGTAATCGCCGAGATGCCGAGCAGGAAGGCGACGAGCGGCGCGAAGGCGAAGACCATGATGGTGTCGTTGAGCGCCACTTGCGAGAGCGTGAACAGCGGATGACCGTTGGTCAGCCGGCTCCAGACGAAGACCATGGCCGTGCATGGCGCCGCGGCGAGCAGGATGAGGCCGGCGATGTAGCTGTCGAGCTGGTCGGCCGGCAGCATCGGGGCAAATAGCTGGCGAATGAACAGCCAGCCGAGGAAGGCCATCGAGAACGGCTTGACCAGCCAGTTCACGAACAGCGTGACGCCGATGCCGCGGACGTGCTGCTTCATTTCGGCCAAGGCGCCGAAATCGACCTTGACCAGCATCGGGATGATCATCACCCAGATAAGCAGCCCGACCGGCAGATTGACCTGGGCGACTTCCATGCGGCCGATGGTCTGGAACAGGGTCGGCGCAAACTGGCCGAAAACGATGCCGGTGACGATGCAGAGAAAGACCCAGATGGTCAGGTAACGCTCGAAAAAGCTCATCGGCACGCCAGCGGCGGCCTTGGCAGTGATTTCACATTGGGCAGACATGAATGGCTCCTTACAGGCCCAGTGCGGCTCGTACGGCAGGGATCAGGCGGGCGCGAATATCGTCCCGAACGGCAATAAAACTGTCCAGCGGCTCGCCGTGCGGGTCGTGGAACGGCAGGTGAATGCGCGGCACCGGGCGCGGGAAGACCGGGCAGGTTTCGCGCGCGTTGTCGCAAACGCTGACCACGAGGTCGATGGGCTCGCCCATCACGGCTTCGACATCCTTCGGGTACAGCCCCTCGGTCGGCAAGCCGGCCAGCTTCAAGGCTTCGATGGCGCCATCGGCCACCTTGGGTTGCGGCCGGGTGCCGGCCGACATGGCGCGCACCAGGCCGGCCAAGTCATGATTGAGAATGGCCTCGCCCATCTGCGAGCGACAGGAGTTGCCGGTGCACAGCACGAGGACGGTCTTGAGTGTCGACATCAGGCGGTCTTTCGAATTTTGGCGCGACGCTTTTCGGTGGTGTCGCAGCACGTGGTTTTCGGCAGGCAGGCTTCGCCTTGGCAGCAGTTGCTGGTCAGGAAGGCGATCAGTTCATCCATCGTGGCGAAATTGGCCGAGTAGTGGATGAAGCGGCTTTCCCGTTCGCCGGCAATCAGCCCGACCCGGCTCAAATGGGCCAGGTGGAAGGACAGTGTAGCCGGCGCCATGCCCAGTTGTTCGCCTATGGCGCTGGCGTTGATGCCGGCCGGCCCGGCCTCGACCAGCAGGCGGAAAATGGCCAATCGGGATTCATGACCGAGGGCAGCAAGAAGTTCAGCGGCATTTAACGTTTCCATAGTTCGAGTATCGTCGAATTATAAAGCGAAGTCCACACCCGATTTCGGGCGAAAGCCATTGCTACGGTCGACCGTAAAATATAGCAAATTCGTCAATTATAAAATTCCATTTTCATAACAAGCAAAAACCAAGCTGATAATCGACATCAATATGAAATATTCCAACGCTAATCTGCGGTCATTCCTGTACTCGGGGCTCCCCAATGATCCTGTTCGACAAACTGTCCATCCGCCTGAGATTGCTCGTCATGGTTGGTATCGGCGCCGTTTTTGGCGTGATTTTGCTGGCCACCGCGCTCTATTCGCTGAATGCCTTTCGTAGCGACACCCGGTCTGTAGCCGACGACGTCGAGCGCGCAACCCATGCCCTGACCCTCGTCAGCGGTGCCCAGAACGCCTTTCAGGCCCAGTTGCGCGGGCTGAAGAACATGATCATCCGGAATTTCATGCCCGCCGAATTCGACAAGGCCCGCGACGAGTTTCTCGCCGAGCGCGTCAAATTCTGGCAACACATCGAGGCACTGGAAAAGATGGACGGAAAGGGAACGATCAAGGGAACCGGAAAGCTGGCCGAAATCCGCCAGCAGGCAGAGGAGCTGAACAAGCTCTACGACGACGTGATCGCCGAGAACGAGGCTGGCATGCCCAAATACACGGTGATGGTGGACGCCGCCCTGCGCGGTACCGAGCAACCGCTGACCGATGAACTGGCCAATGCCTACCAGGCGATCAGTGCGGCAACGAGCGAGCTGGCCAGCGAAGCCTCGCAGCTTGCTGACCGGCGCTTCATGGCCAGCCTGATCCTCGTCCTCATTGTCGGCCTTGGCGGTTCGGCCGCCTCGCTGGTCCTCGCCGCCACGCTGGGCGGCCGTATCCTGGCCCGCCTCGGCGGCGATCTCGAGCCGGTCGTCGCCGCCACCCGTCGGGTTTCCGAAGGCGACCTGACCGGCACCATCCAGTCCGGCAAGGCGGCCGCCGACTCGCTGGTCGCCTCCGTCGAGGCCATGCAGATACGCCTGCGCAGCCTGATCGGGCAAGTCAAGCAAGGCGCCGAAAAGACCTCGGGCAACGCCCAGGCGCTCAGTACGTCGGCCGACGATGTCGCCCAAGCGGCCAGCGCCCAAAGCGATGCCGCGGCCCTGATTGCAGCCGCTATCCAGGAACTCACCGTGGCCATCACGGTCATGGCCGAAAGTGCCGGCGCTGCTGCCGATGCGGGACGCCTGACGCGCGACAAGGCGAGCGAAAGCGGCAGCATCATTCTTGAAGCGATCAGCGAAATCGGCAACATCGCCGTCCAGGCCAAGTTATCGACCCGGATGATCGGCGACCTCAACCAGCACACCCAGGAAATCGCCCGATTCGCCCAGGAAATCAAGGACATTTCCGACCAGACCAACCTTCTCTCGCTCAATGCCGCCATCGAGGCAGCACGGGCCGGCGAGGCTGGCCGCGGCTTTGCGGTGGTTGCCGACGAAGTTCGCAAACTGGCCAACCACACCGCCGGGACCACCCACAAGATCGAAAATCTGGTCAAGCTGCTGGATGGCGCGGCCCGCCAAACCGGCGAAGCGGTAGCCACCACGGCCTACCTCGCCGAGCACGGCACCCAGCTCGCGTCGAACGCCAGCGATGCGATTTCCGACATCAAAGACAATTGCGAGCGGACCATGCACGCCACCAACGACATCGTTGATGTCCTCGCCGAGCAGCGCCAAGCCGCCGAACAGATCGCCCGCAACACCGAGCGCGTCGCCCAAATGATCGAGCAAGGGGCCGGTGCGGCCGTCAAATCGTCGGCCACGGCCCGGGAAGTTGCCTCGCTGGCCGAAGGCCTGCGTCTGGCGACACTGCAGTTCAGTGTCTGAACCCGCACGGTCGTCGGCCGCTGCAAGATTTTTTTGGCGCGACAACGCGGCGAACTAAAATGGCCCGTTCTCCGGGCGGCGCACATTTTCGTCGTATCCTGCCCGGCCAGCCCTCACTCCGGACAACCCAACCGAATGACCGACCGTGCCACGCTGAAAGCCCTTCGCAAGCTGCTCGCCCTGGCTGCCCTCGCCGGCAGCCTGGTTGGCTGCGCCGCGCTCGACGAGAAGAAGGACAGCCCGGACGACAGCGCCCCGATGGTTGATACCACCCCCGATCGGACGGCCAGCGACATCCGGAAAATTGCCGAACTTGAGCGCCAATTGATCAAGGAGCAACGTCAGTGCCACGCCGAAAGACGCCGGCTGGACCTGTCGCTCAAGGAATCGCAGAAACAGAACGAAGAGCTGCAGAAAAAATTCGACGACCTGCAAAATAAGCTCGACGCCCTGCTCGCCATCGACCGCGACCTGCGCAGCCGCCGACGGAATCGCTGATTTCGGCCCGCAGCTTGCTCAGTCACTGGTGAGCCACAGCAGCAACCTTTTCAGTTTCAGGACCACCACCGACCAGCCGGGCAGAACCGGCGGATAGCCTGACATCCACAACGGAGCTTTGCCGCAAGCCAGACTATGGGCGAGGCCGAGGAAGGCGCCACGGATACGACAGGCCGGGCCAACTGTTCCGGCAACGAAGGCCAGACCACGCGATAAACAAAAAAATGCCGCTCGCTGATCAGGTGTTGATCACGCGAGCGGCACTGAAACGACAACCGCCAACAGGGCGGCAGCCCGTGCCGGGAGAGCGTCGTGCCCTCCCGGTCAGCGCTTACTTGGCGGCGCGGCGGCGGGCGGCGAAGCCAACCAGACCGAGGCCGGCCAGGAACATGGCGTAGCTTTCCGGCTCCGGAACAGCGGAGATCTGGATCAGGCGATCGACACCGTCAGCCGGGTGCTGGATGTTCAGGTAAGCAACGTTGGCATTGAACTTGTCGAAGTACAGGCCGGTGATTTCCGAACCCGGGGTACCGTTGGAAACCCAGCGAGCCAGGCCTTCGCCAGCGTCGGTCAGGTCACCGTCGTGGTTCAGGTCGAGCGCGAGCCAGACGTCGTCATCGCTTGCACCGTTGCGGTCTTCGATGATGTAGATGTTGCCGGCAGCATCGATGGCCAGGTTGTCGGCATTGCGCAGACCGCCGCCGACGGCCTCACCGGTAGCCAGGTCGATGGTGCTTGAGTCGGCGAACAGCTTGACTTCGCTGGACACGGTGTCGAACAGATAGACGCGGCTGCGGCCATCGGTCGTGTTGGCGTTGGTGTCGGAGTCGGTGGTGGCAAAGAAAATGGCTTCGTTGCCGTTGGCCAGGGTCTTGCTCTCCAGGTCCTCCGGACGGTTGTAGCCAGTGGCCGCAACCGAAGAGACGTCGGCCGTGGCGCGACCGTCGATGGTGCCGTCAGCGGCCAGAACGGACACGCCGGCAATGGCACCGCCGTTGGCATCGCTGATGGCTACCCAGGTGGCGCCGCCGGTGATGGCCGGGCCGTTGTTGCCTTCGAACTGACCACCTGCACCGACCTTCAGTGCGAAGGTCTGGCCGGCGGCGAAGTAGTCGTTGCCGGTGGTGGCGTTCGGGTTGGCCGAGACGTACTTGTAGATCGAGCCGCCGTTCAGTTCGTCGACAAAGTACAGCGACTTCTGCTGGTCGAAGGCCAGGCCTTCATGGGAAACACGCGGGATCACGCTGCGCTGGACGAAGTCGCCGCCATTGGCAGCAGCCGTCGTGGCGTTGGTGACTTCGAACAGACGGCCCTTGGTGCTGTTCGTACCCCAGGACTCTTCGGCGGTCAGGTAGCTGCCCCACGGCGTCCAGCGCGAAGCGTCGCCCGAGGTGAAGCCCTGGGTGCCCGGCGCGACGATGGTCACGGTACGGGTGTTGTAGTTGCTGTCCTGCAGGTCGACGCGCTGGACACCACCGGTGCTCGTTTCAAACGGCATGAACAGGTAACGGCCGGCATTCGGACCGGTTTCGTTGGCGGTGATCATGTCCCAGTTGCCGGAGGTGCTGCCCGGAACCAGCGTGTTCTGGGTCAATTTGTCGGCGATGGTGGCCTGGGTGAAGTTCGGGCTGGACAGCGTCAGCGGCGTTGCCGGTGTAGCGGTCGCGCCGGCCGAGGCGGTCAACGGGGTGATGTTGTCGAAATAGGTGTCAGCAGCGTGAGCGCCGACCGACATGGCGGCAAGGGCGCCGGCGACGGCAATGGTGAGAACCTTCTTTTGCATTATGTGATGCTCCTGGCTGGCGAGAGTACGAGTTAGGGTCAATTTTCAAGGGGACAGCATCCGGAGACCGGCCGGCTACGCCATACACAACCCGCGCATGCCGGCCAGGACAACCAGATCGCTTTCCCCCTGCCCGCCCATGATGACGGTCGTTTATTACAGATAGATGTGTGTCAGGCCGGCCGACAACTAGTACTTTCGGACTAGCGGCAGGCCGGCATGACCGATTTTTGCTCTCTGTTTGGACATCCGGCAGAACTTAAGAAAGGTTTAAGCTACGTTGAATACACTGCCAACAACCTGTTACGGATGAACCCCATGTCGCGTCGATATTCCATTTTTGGCCTTTTTTTCCTGTTGACCGTAGTACCCCATCTCCAGGCTCAGGAAAGCCAGTTGACGCTGCAGCCGGCACAACTCAAGGCGCTGGGCATCGAAACAGGCGTCGCCGGCGAGATGGCGGGCGGCCGCGCTGGCAGCTACCCGGCGCAGGTGCGCGTCCCGAACGAACAGATGCGCGTCGTTGCCGCGCCGGTTGGCGGCATGGTCGAGATGCTCGCCGTGGCGCCAGGCTCGACGGTGAAGCGTGGCCAGGTCGTCGCCCATCTGAGCAGCCAGCAGGCGCTTGAACTCCAGCGCGATGCGCTGCAAGCCGGTAGCCAGTCCGCCCTCATGCAACAAAATCTGAAACGCGACGAACAGTTGTTCGCCGAAGGCCTCATTGCCGAAAGCCGGCTGCAGGCTACCCGCGCCGCCGCCGCGCAAGCCAGCGCACAAGCCAGTGAGCGGCGTCAGGGCCTGGCTCTGGCCGGTGGCACGGCAGGCAAGCTCGGCGGAAAATTGGCGCTGACCGCGCCGATCGACGGCGTCGTCCTCGAACAGGGCGCCCAGCTCGGCCAGCGCGTCGAAACCTCGGCGCTGATTTACCGCATCGCCAAACTCAGCCCGTTGTGGCTGGAAATCCAGGCGCCGGTCACCATCGCCGCCACGCTGCGCGAAGGCAGCCCGGTGAAGATCGCCAACAGCGAGGTGACGGGCAAGCTGATCGCCATCGGCCGCGCGGTCGATCCGGCCAGCCAGACCGTCCTGCTCCGCGCAGCGGTGGTCAAGGGGGCCGAAACGCTGCGCCCCGGCCAGGTCATCGAAGTCGAAGTCGCCACCCCGCCCGGCCAGCAGCAACAACTGCCCGCCACGGCGCTGGCCCGCAACGAGGGCAAGACCCTGGCCTTCATCCAGACTTCCAGCGACGCCAAGGGTGTCGTCTTTACCGTCCGCCCGGTCCGCATTGTCAGCCAGGGCGGCGACAGCGTTACGGTCGACGGCGTCAAGGCCGGTGAGCGGGTCGCCATCAAGGGCGTGTCCGGCCTCAAGGCCATGCTGACCGGTGTTGGTGCAGAATAATGCTTGACGCCCTGATCCGTTTTTCGCTGACCCAGCGCCTGCTCGTCCTGGTCCTCACCGTCATGCTCGTCGGCGCCGGCGTCCAGGCCTTCCTCGGCCTGCCCATCGACGCCTTTCCGGATGTCTCGACGACGCAGGTCAAGATCATCCTGAAAGCCCCCGGCATGACGCCGGAAGAGGTTGAAACGCGCCTCGCCGTGCCGGTCGAGCAGGAGTTGCTCGGCATCCCGCACCAGAAGCTGCTGCGCTCGGTGTCGAAGTACGCGCTGACCGACATCACCCTCGACTTCGAGGATGGCACCGACATCTACTGGGCCCGCCAGCAGGTCGGCGAACGCCTCGCCGCGGCGATGGGCAACCTGCCGCCTGGGGCTACCGGCGGCATGGCGCCGATCACCACGCCGCTCGGCGAAATGTTCATGTTCACCATCGAGGGCGACCTGTCGCTGGCCGAAAAGCGCAATCTGCTCGACTGGGTGATCCGCCCGCAACTGCGCACCGTGCCCGGCGTCGCCGACGTCAATAGCCTGGGTGGCGAAGTACGCACCTTCGAGGTGGTGCCCAACCCACAAAGCCTGGCCGCCCGCGGCCTGGCCCTCAAGGATCTGCAGACTGTCCTCGAAGCCAACAACCGCAACGACGGCGCCGGCCGCCTCAACGACGGCGAGGAATCGTTGCTGGTCCGCGCCGAAGGGGCGATTGCCACGGTCGACGACGTCAAAGCCATCGTTTTGCAGGCGAAAGACGGCACCGTCGTGCGCGTTGCCGACGTCGCCGATGTCCACCTCGGCGCCCTCACCCGCTACGGCGCGGTCACCAAGAGCGGCCAGGGCGAGGCGGTGCAAGGTCTGGTTCTCGGCCTGCGTGGCGCCAATGCGCAGAGCGTGGTGGCCGGCGTCAAGGCGCGGCTGGCCGAAGTGGCGACGACCCTGCCGCCCGGCGTCACCATCGAGCCTTTCTACGACCGCAGCAATCTGGTCGGCCGCGCTGTCGGCACCGTCTCCAAGGCGCTGCTCGAAGCCATCGTCCTCGTCGTCCTGCTCCTGCTGGCCTTCCTCGGCAACCTGCGCGCCGCGCTGGTCGTCGCCCTCATGCTGCCGCTTTCGGCGCTCGCCACCTTCATCCTGATGCGCATGTACGGACTGTCGGCCAACCTGATGAGTCTCGGCGGTCTGGCCATCGCCATCGGCATGCTGGTCGACGCCGCCGTCGTCGTCGTCGAAAACGTCGAGAGCCAGCTGGCCGACGCCCAGGAAAACCTGCCGACGCTGCACCTGATCTACCGGGCGGCGCGCGAAGTCGCCTCGCCGGTGACCTCGGGCATCATCATCATCATCATCGTCTTCCTGCCGCTGCTCACGCTGCAAGGGCTGGAGGGCAAGATGTTCGGGCCGGTGGCGCTGACCATCGTCTTCGCGCTGGCCTCGTCCCTGCTGCTGTCGCTGACCGTAGTGCCGGTGCTCGCCTCCTACCTGATCAAGCGCGGCATGCACCACGAACCATGGCTGGTCAGAAAGCTGGCAGCGATCTACGACAAGACCCTGAGCACTGCACTGGCCAACAGCCGCACCTTCATGATCGCCGCGACCATTGCGCTGGCTGCGGCGGCCGGCGCCTTCCTGCTGCTCGGCAAGAGCTTCATGCCGACCATGGATGAAGGCGACATGATCATGCAGCTCGAAAAACTGCCGTCCATCGGCCTCGACCAGACCATCGCCATCGACAGCCGCGTCCAGCAGGCCGTCCTGGCGCAGGTTCCGGAAATCAAGGCGATCGTCGCCCGCGCCGGTTCCGACGAACTCGGCCTCGATCCGATGGGCCTGAACCAGACCGATACCTTCATGGTGCTGCAGCCACGCGAAACCTGGCGTAATCCCGACCCGGCCTGGCTGGCCGACCAGTTGCGCGCCGTGATGGCCGATTTCCCCGGCATCGGCTACGCCTTCACGCAGCCGATCGACATGCGCGTCTCGGAAATGCTGACGGGCGTGCGCGGCGATCTGGCCATCAAGATTTTCGGCCCGGACCTCGCCACGCTGAACCGCCTGTCGAATGAAATCGTCGCCGCCGTCAAGAAGGTGCCGGGCGCCGAAGATACGTTCACGCTCAAGAACGATGGCGTGCAGTACCTCAAGATCGCCGTCGACCGGCTGGCCGCCGGCCGCATGGGGCTCAACGTCGATGACATCCAGAACGATCTGAAAGCCCTGCTCGAAGGCCGTAATGTCGGCGTCGTCATCGAACAGGGGCGGCGTGTGCCGGTCATCCTGCGCGGCCCGGTCAGCCTGCTCAACTCGCCGGCCGATTTCGAAGCCCTGCGCCTCTCCGTGCCGGGCGGCGGCAGCGTGCCGCTGGCCAGCGTCGCCAGGATCGAGCGCATCGACGGGCCGGTCAAGGTCGACCGCGAAAATGCCCAGCGTTACGTCGTCGTCCAGTCCAATGTCCGCGACCGCGATCTGGTCGGCTTCGTCGACGATGCCAAGGCCGCTGTCGGCCGCGACGTCAAGCTGCCCGATGGCTACCGGCTGGCCTGGGGCGGCCAGTTCGAAAACCAGCAACGGGCAGCAGCCCGCCTCATGGTCGTCGTCCCGGTCGCGCTGGCATTGATCTTCTTCCTGCTTTTCTCGACCTTCCGCTCGGTGCGCCAGGCCTTGCTCGTCCTTTCCAACATTCCCTTTGCCATGATCGGCGGCGTGTTCGGGCTGCTTATTTCCGGCGAATACCTGTCGGTGCCCGCCTCGGTCGGATTCATCGCCCTGCTCGGCATTGCCGTTCTCAACGGCGTCGTCATGGTCACCTATTTCAACCAGTTGCTGGCCCGCGGCATGGCGGTCGGCGAAGTCGTCGTCGAAGGCGCCAAGCGCCGCCTGCGGCCGGTCATGATGACCGCCAGCATTGCCGCCTTCGGTCTCGTGCCCATGCTCTTCGCCACCGGCCCCGGCTCGGAAGTACAGCGCCCGCTGGCCATCGTCGTCATCGGCGGCCTGCTCACCTCGACGGCGCTGACCCTCGTCCTGCTGCCCATCCTGTTCCGCCGCTTCGGTGTCAAACCGACCGTCTCCTTTACCGAGGTCCGCCACCATGGCTGATGTCCTGCTTTCCCTGACCATGCCCAACGACGTTGCCCAGCACGTCGAAGACCTGCTGCTCTCCCGCCCCGATCTCGTGCGCGGTTTCACGGCCAGCCTGGCCGAAGGCCATGGCGCCGTCGTCCCGCTGGTCGAACCGGCGGAACTGGTCAGCGGCCACTCGCCGCGCCAGCAGATTCGCCTGGCCGGAACGGAAGAAGCGATGCGTGCCGTGCTCGAGCTGATCAAGGCCGATCTACCCAAAGCCAATATTTTCTACTGGCTGGTGCCAATCATCGAGATGGGGCGTTTATGAAATTTGGCCTTCTTTTCCGGTTGACCGTGGGATTGTCCCTCGGCGGTATTGGCGGCACCGGTTTTGCTGCCGACGCCCTCGCCAACCTGCCGCCGACCGAAGTCGTCACCCGCGTTCTCCAGTCCAACCTCTCGGTGCAGGCCGCTGCGGGCCAGATTCGTGTCGAGGAAGCCAACCGCAGCCGTCTCGAAGCCGGCCATTACGAATGGAACGTCCGCCTTGGCGGCCAGCAGCGCCGGAGCAAACCGGCAGCCGGCCCGGACGAGCGTTTCAACGAATGGAATGCGGCCATCGAGCGCCCGCTGCGCCTGCCCGGCAAGGCCGGCGTCGACAGCGAAATCGGTGCTGCCGGCGTCTCGCTGGCCGAAACTGCACGTGGCGATGCGCTGCACGAAACCAGCCGCAACCTGCTCAAATCCTGGTTCGTCTGGCTCAAGGAAAGCGCCAGCGCCACCCAATGGACCGAGCAACTCGCCCTGCTCGACAAGCAGGCGAAAGCCATTGCGCGTCGCCAGCAACTCGGCGATGCGGCGCGGGTTGAGGCCATCCAGGCCGAAGCTGCCCTGGCCCAGGCCGAAGCCGCCCTGGCCCAAGCCCGGGTCCGCCAGCAAACCGCCGGCGAAGACCTGCGCCGCCGCTACCCCGGCCTGCCGGTCGTTGCCCAGAACACGATTGCCGAGCCGACGCCGATCGACGGCAACGAAGCCGAGTGGATCAACACCATCCTCGAACACAGCCACGAACTCGAGCTCGCCCGCGGCGAAACCCGGAGGGCGCAACTTCTGGCCGGCCGCGCCAGCCGCGACCGCCTGCCCGACCCGACCTTCGGCCTGCACGTTTCCAACGAACGGGCCGGCGAGGACCAGGTGTTCGGCGCCTACATCAGCATCCCGCTGCCCGGCGGCGCCCGCCGTGCCGGCTCCGACGCGGCGCTGGCCCAGGCCGACGTGGCCGGTCGGCGCGAAGCATTGACCACGCAAAAGATCACCGCCGAAGCGGCCATGCTCTACCAGTCTGCGACGGCCGCCTTATCGACCTGGCAGGCCAGCCGCAGCGCCGCCGAACGCCTCGACCGGGCTGCCGAGATGACGGCGCGCGCCTACCAGCTCGGCGAAGGCAGCCTCAACGACCTGCTTGCCGCCCGCCGTCTGGCCAACGACGCCCGGCTGGCCGCCCGCCTGAGCCAGCTTGACGCACTGGAACTGCGCTACCGCCTGCTGCTCGACGCCCACCAATTGTGGGTCATGGACGAAGAAAAGCACCCCGGCGATTGACGCTTTCCCGGCGCAGCGACGTATCATGGTCAGACTCCACACCGGATGAGGCCACACCATGACACTGCATCTGCGTCCGCTCGTCAGCCTGCTCAGCGGGCTTTTCGCCATCGCTGCGGCGATGCCGGCGACGGCCTGGGAACTGGCCGGCAGCAAGCTCATCACGGTGCACACCCGGGACGGCCAGTCGATTGCCATTGGCCATGTAGACTTCACGCCCAAGGGTGAGCACAGCAGCTTCAAACTCAATCTCGATCACGCCAAATTGAAGGATTTCTTCCTTTCCATGAAGGAATTCAAGTGTCTCGAAGGCGAGGAAATCCATTGCCACGTGCCCTACCCCTACGCCAATCCGGGCACGGTGAGCCGCACCGACCTGCGCTGGCTGGAGCATTCGTTGCTGTTTCTCTACAAGCAGCCCAAGGATTTCGGGGCCCGGCTGTGGAATGGCCTTTACTACGAGATGGCGCTGACTGAAAAAGGTCTCGTCGGCACGCCGCAAGCCGTCGATCTCGCCCTGATCGGCGCACCGCCGGCCGATACCTCGATCCCGCCCTACGGCCCCGCTGAGCGCAGCGAAATTTCGCCCGGCTCGCGCTGGATTCGCAGCTTGAGCATCGAGTAGGCGAGGGTCAATCCGGAGCAGAAACGCTCAGTTTTCGACCTTCTGCCAGCCCTTCGCCTGCATGCAGGCGTGCATCCGGCGCACGCTGGCCTTGGTGACCACCCCGTCGGCTGTGGTGTAAACCTGCTGCTTGCAGAATATCTCGTCACGCGTGTACTCACCGTCGAGCGCCCCGCGTTTCTCCCAGTGCCACGACGAACAGCCTGCCAGGCCAATGAAGGCGATCATCAGTAATTTCATGGCGCAAATTCTACGCTGCTCGTCGCCGAACACGCCATCTGGCTGCGCGAACTGACAACAGATAGCCGCGCTTTTCGTTTCTCCTGAACAACGGATTGGTTGCCAGATATTTGTCCAATAATCTCTCCGGACATGGAACCAGCTGACCGCCACACACTCAAAACCTTGCCGGTATATGCCATTAGACTTTTCCTGCCCGGCACTCTGGCATTTATTGACGAATGGCTGGCATTCTTGAATAGGGGATGACATCGATGATCTACAAAGGAAGTTGTCACTGCGGCAAGGTAGCGTTCGAACTGGAAGGTGAGATCGAGGGTGCCGTTGCCTGCAATTGCTCGATCTGTTCGCGCAAGGGTTCACTGCTCTGGTTCCTGCCGCGCGAGAAACTGACCTTGCTGACACCGGAAGACGCAGCCAGCACCTACACATTCAACAAGCACGTCATCCAGCACCGCTTCTGCCCGAGCTGCGGCATTCATCCCTACGCAGAAGGCGTCGATCCCAAGGGGAGGAACATGGCAGCGATCAATCTGCGCTGTATCGAAGGTCTCGATCTGACATCCATTCCGGTCGCTGAATTCGATGGTCGATCCATCTAAACACGGAGGTAATCATGAACAATCCGGTAGGCTGGTTTGAAATTTACATCCAGGAAATGGAGCGTGCGAAAGCTTTCTATCAGGCAGTTTTCGACGTCGAACTGACCCGGCTGGAAACGCCGCCAGACATCGAGATGTGGGCCTTCCCGATGCTGCCTGATGGCAAAGGGGCGTCAGGCTCCTTGGTCAAACTGGCCGGCTGCGGTTCAGGTGACAACAGCGTTCTGGTCTATTTCAGTTGTGCCGATTGCGCCGTGCAGGCGGCCAAAGCCGTCAAGGCCGGGGGCAAGATTCACAAGCAAAAAATGGCCATCGGACAGTACGGCTTTATCGCGCTGGTCGTGGACACCGAAGGAACGATGATCGGCCTGCATTCAATGCAGTAGGCGAGCCTCCGCGACCTTTCAATTTTGGCTGTTTTTCCCGGTTGACCGTGGGAACCGGGAGGCCGGAGGGGCTTATTCGCCCACAACGTCGGTGCCGGCAGGCGGGACAAACTTGAAGGTAGCGGCTGGCAAGGCGGGGTTGCGTTCGATCCTGGTGAAGCGGATGAGCGTCGTCTGGCCGAAGCTGTCCTGCAGCTCCATGGCTTTCAGATCCTTGCCGGCAAAACCGAGGCGAACCGCCTCGAACCCGCTGTCGCCAGCCTTCGAAGTGGCTTCGACCCAGGCCATGCCTTCTGCCTCGCCGGCTTCCTTGAGCGTGAAGTTCTTTTCCAGCTCGTTGCTGCCGGAAAGCAGCGCCGCCGGCGAACCGCCGATGGCCTGGCCGACCTTGCGCACGGTGACCTGCTGCAGATCGGGATCGTGAATCCAGACTTTCTCACCGTCGCTG
>PHCF01000064.1 GCA_002842145.1 Betaproteobacteria bacterium HGW-Betaproteobacteria-6
CATCGGGTGGCGGATGTAGCTGAAAATGCCATGCGACACCACTTGCGTCGTTTTCTCGAATTCGTAGAAGGAGCCGTCGTCGCGCTGGGCACTGGCCGCGCCGTCGCGGCGCAGGGTGCGCGTCCCTTCGAAGACGAGGAAGATGCTCAGCAACATGAGCATCCACGAGGTGAACTGGTGTGGCGAATAGGGGTCGTCACCCCACACGCCATGGTTGAGCACGATCAGCCCAAGAATGGCTTCCCAGGCAAAAAAACGGTAGAAACCATGGCTGCCGGGTTTGCGCAGGGCTTTTCGCGAGAGCCATATGACGACGGCCGTGCCGGCCAGGAAAAAGATCAGATCGTTCATGTCATTCAGAGAAGGTCGTGGTCAGGGCGGCGATCATGTAGGCGTGGTCGAGGACGCCGGCACTTTCGCGGATGCTGTGCATGGCCCACATCGGCGAACCGACGTCGACGCTGGGGATACCCAGGCGCGCCGCGACAATCGGGCCGATGGTGCTGCCGCAGCCGAGATCGGTGCGGTGGGCGTATTGCTGGCAGGGCACGCCGGCCTTGTCGCAGATGGCCATGAAGCGGGCGGCCGTTTCGGCGCTGGTGCTGTAACGCTGGTTGGCGTTGCTCTTGATGACCGGGCCGGCATTGACCAGCGCGTGGTGGCAGGGCTCGTAGGCAGCCGGGAAATTGGGATGCCAGCCATGCGCCATGTCGGCGCTGACAAAGAAGCTCCGGGCCAGCATCCGGCGCTGGTCTTCGCTATCGAGGCCGGCGCTGGCGGAGAGGCGGGCGATGACATCCTGGACGAAACTGCCGCCGGCGCCGGTCGCGCTTTCGCTGCCCACCTCTTCGTGGTCGAAAAAGGCGCACAGGCAGGTGGCAGCCGGCTCGGAGGTGGCGAGCAGGGCGCTCAGTGCCGCATGGCAGGAGGCGAGATTGTCGAGCTGGCTGTTGGCGACGAACTCACGGTCGACACCCCAAAAAGCCCCTTTTTGCGTGTCGTAGGCGTTGAGCTCCCAGGTCAGCAGGTCGTCCGGCTCGACGCCGAGCGCGGTGGCGATGGGCTGGCGGAAACGCGCTTCGGCCTTCGTGCCGTCTTCGGAAACGCCGAGCAGCAGCGGAAGTTCGGTCTGCTTGTTGAATTTCAGGCCGTTCTCGTTGACCTCGCGGTTCATGTGAACGGCGAGGTTGGGCAGGCGCAGCAGCGGTTCGGCAAAGCGTACCAGACGGCTGGTGAAGCCGCCCGGCACACGGACATTGACGCGCCCGGCCAGCGACAGGTCGCGGTCGGCAAAGGTAGCGAGGATCGGTCCGCCATAGACTTCGACGCCGAGGCGTACCATGCCGGCCGTGTCTTCGGCCGGCTTCGGCTTGAGACGCAGGCCCGGCGAGTCGGTATGGGCGCCGATCAGGCGCAGTCCGGTCGTGGCTGCCGGCTGATCGCCGACAATGAAGGCGATGATCGACGATCCGCCTCGTACGACGTAGCGACGGTCACCTGCTGTCAAGGTCCAGCGCTCGGCTTCGTCGAGCGCTTGGAACCCGGCAGCGGTGAGTCGGGTCTCGCAGGTCTGGACGGCGTGCCAGGGACTGGGGCTGGCATCGATGAAGTCGAGCAGATCCTGCGCCTGGGCGCGGGTGGCGGCGGGAATATTCATGGTTTCTTGAGTTTCAGCAATTCGATCAACTGTCCGGCAACCCGTTTATCATAAAGCATTGCGATGTGTCCGACTGCTGGCAGTTCGACATCGCGTGTTCCGGGCAGGCGCTGGTTGTCCTGCGGCATGACGTAGTTGTCGTAGGGATTGCGCAGGCTGACGGCGGGAATCTTGATGGGCTCGGTGGCCATGTCGCGCAGCCACAGCGAGCCGGGCGTCATCTCGCGGGAATTCTGGCCCAGGCCGATTTTACTTAACATGCTCCCGGCATGCGGGCTGGCCAGCGTGAATAAGCGGTCGACCCGTTCGATGCCGTGGCGGGCCAGATAGGAGCGGCAGATCAGGCCGCCCATGCTGTGCGCGACGAGGGTGACCTGCTGGCTGCCGGTATCGGCGCAGACTTCCTCGATGCGCTGGTTGAGGAGCGGTACCAGCTTGCCCATGCTGGTGTAGGGCGGCGCCAGACTGACCGTGGCGACGCTATGGCCGGCTGCCTCGAGGCGTCGGCGGAGCAGCCACCAGACGCCGCGGCTGCAGCCGTAGCCATGAACGAGCAGGATCGGCTTGGTGCCCGGAAGCAGGCGGTCGCCCGGCATCCACAGGCGCTCGAACGGGATGACGAGCAGGAAGGTAAGGAGGAAGGCGAAGTATTCGCCGGCCATGATCCGGAAGCGTTTGGCAAAGCCGAGCGCCGGGGCTGGCGAGGCGAATTTCATGCCGAAGAACCAGGTCGTCGCGTTGATCCAGAAGCGCAAGCCGAGCAGGCAGTTGATTGCCCCGACGATGGCTGACAGCCAGTCGAGGTGCAGGACATGACGCCCGAAATAGAGGTAGGCGGCAGTTTCCAGCGCAATCCAGATAAACAGCGAGACAGGGACCATGCCGGACTCAGGCCGCTTCGGCGTCAGGCTTGGGCAGCCACAGGCAGGCGCCTTTGGATTCCTTGTCGATGGCGGCGAGCACCTTCTCGTGTTCGGCCAGTTCCTCGGGCGCGGCACGGCGAATAGAGAGCGGCTTGCGCTCGCGGACCAGGCCGTCGGCGCCGATGTTCGGGCGCGGTGCCGCATCGGGTTCGATCATCAGCGAGTTCTGGCCACGGGTCATGGCCAGGAAGACTTCAGCCAGTAGTTCGGTGTCAAGCAGGGCGCCGTGCAGGGTGCGGCTGGAGTTGTCGATTTCGTAGCGTTCGCACAGCGCGTCGAGGCTGTTGCGCTTGCCAGGGTGCAGGTCCTTGGCCATGCGCAAGGTGTCGGTGACCTTGCCGCAGATGGTGCCGACCGGCACCCGGCCGAGGCGGTCGAGCTCGGCATTGAGGAAGCCGATGTCGAAAGGCGCATTGTGGATGATCAGCTCGGCGCCGTTGATGAACTCGAGGAATTCGTCGGCGATGTCGGCAAATTTAGGCTTGTCGGCCAGGAACTCGAGGGTGATGCCGTGTACTGCCTGAGCGCCTTCGTCGATTTCGCGTTCCGGGTTGATGTATCTGTGCAGGTGGCGGCCGGTGAAGCGGCGGTTCTCCATCTCGATGCAGGCGACTTCGAGGATGCGGTGGCCCGAACGGGGGTCGAGGCCGGTGGTTTCGGTATCGAGGACGATCTGTCTCATGCTGCTTCCCTGTTTCTCAATTCTTCAATGCCGCGATTGGCCAGGGCATCGGCTCGTTCGTTTTCGGGGTGGCCGGCATGGCCTTTGATCCAGACCCATTCGAGCTTGTGCAGCTTGACCTGGGCGTCCAGCAGCTGCCACAGGTCGGCGTTCTTGACCGGCTTCTTGTCGGCTGTTTTCCAGCCGTTGCGCTTCCAGCCGTGGATCCACTCATTGATGCCCTTCATGACGTATTGCGAGTCGGTGTAGATCTTGCCGCCGACCGGGCGCTTGAGGGCTTCGATGGCGCGGATGGCGGCAGTCAGTTCCATGCGGTTGTTGGTTGTTTCCTTTTCGCCACCCCACAGTTCCTTCTCGTGGTGACCAAGGCGCAGGATAGCGCCCCAGCCGCCGGGACCGGGATTGCCCTTGCAGGCACCATCGGTAAATATTTCAACGACTTCTTCAGCGGCCATGGCCTTCCTTTTGGGCGATCGGGCGCAGCGCCTTGGCGCGCACCGATTTGTTTCGCCAGTTGGGGGTGATCAGGTGCATGCCGTGTACGCGCTTGATGGCGCGCAGCACGTAAACGCCGCCGGCAAAATTCCACCAGCGGTTGCCGGCCGTTTCGATGAACTGCCAGCCTTGCACCCATTTTAATTGTTCGACCGGGGGGATATAGCAGCCCAGCGTGCCACGGTCGACCTCGAAACTGAGCAATTTTAGCCAATCCTTGAGGCGATTCAGCGACAGGTAGCTGCCGTTCCACGGAAAATCGCCACTTCGATCGAATTTCCGTTTGATTCCCCACATCGAGAGCGGGTTGAAGCCAATGATGATGACCTGGCCTTCAGGAATCAGGATGCGCTCGACCTCGCGCAGGATCTGGTGCGGCTCGTCGCTGAATTCGAGGACGTGCGGCAGGACGACGAGGTCCGTGCTGAGCGAGGCAAAGGGCAGGGCCGTGCACTCGCAAAGCATGTCGACCGCGCCGTATTCGCCGGCCTTGAGGCGCAGAGGCACGCGGTTGGCACGCAGGAAATCGCCCTGCGGCAGGCCGAGTTGCAGGGCATGAAACCCGAAAACGTCGGCAACGGCTGCATCGAGCTGGCGCTGCTCCCAGTCGAGCACGAAGCGGCCGGGCGCGGTGGACAGCCAGGCTTCGAGCCCGGGAATTGACATCCGGGGCGCAGCACTCGATAGTTCCGGCATGTTTGAAATTTCGCTCATTCCCGCGTTCAAGGACAATTACATCTGGCTGCTGACCCGTGGCAAGCGCGCCTTCGTTGTCGATCCCGGCGATGCCGCCCCGGTCATCGCCCGCCTCGAGGCTGACGATCTGACGCTGGAGGGTATCCTGATCACGCATCATCACGCCGATCACCAGGGTGGCGTCGCCGAACTCAAAGCGCACTGGCCAGTCGAGGTTTATGCACCGGCCAACGAGTCTATCACAGGCTGCACGCGTCCTCTTTCGGGCGGCGAGCAGATCGAAGTGCTCGGCCAGATGCTTGATGTGATGGCTGTTCCGGGGCATACGCTGGGCCATCTGGCCTACGTCGCACCGGGTGCGTTGTTTTGCGGCGATACCTTGTTCGGTGCTGGCTGCGGAAGGTTGTTCGAGGGGACGCCCGAGCAGATGTCGGCGTCGCTCGACAGCTTCGCGGCGTTGCCTGATGACACCAAGGTCTATTGCGCCCACGAATACACCGAGATGAATCTGCGTTTCGCGCTGGCCGTCGAGCCCGAGAATGCGGCCTTGCTGGCACGTATCGCGAAGGTTGCCGCGCTGCGGGTGGCGGGGTTGTCCAGTGTGCCGTCGATGCTGGGGGAAGAGAAGGCGACCAATCCCTTTCTGCGCTGCACCGAGCCGGCGGTCATCGCTGCTGCCGAAAAGCGGGATCCCACGGTCAACCGGGAAAAAGCCGCAATTTTCAAAACGATACGCGGCTGGCGAAACGAATTTTAGGGCGTCGCCCTACGGCTTGGCCTGGCGGACACGGTGGCTGACCTTTGCCAGCGCATCGAGTACGCGGGCCGCGTTGAATGGCTTGATGATGAAGCCGCTGGCGCCGTTCATGATCGACTCCTGAACGGTTTCCGGATCGGAGTTGCCGGTTACCATGACGACTTCGGTAGCAGGATTGGCCACCTTGATCTCGCATAGAGCTTCGATGCCGCTCTTTTCCGGCATGACGACGTCCATGCACACGATATCCGGCTTCAGGCGATCAACGATATCGATCGCCGCCTGCCCGTTGCGGGCTTCGCCGATCACGTCGTATTCCTCGCCGCGCAGCATGGCGCGCAGAACGCTGCGCATCATGTCGTTGTCGTCGGCGATGATGATGGAGATGCGTCGTCTGGCCATACTCAGGCGTCGTCAGCTCGGCAGAGACCGTCCCGGCCCTGCCGCTTGGCCCTTAGCAGGGCTTTTGCGGCGGACTGGATGAGGTCTTCCGGCGGGTTGTCAAAGCCCGGGGCGGCCGAGGCGAGGCCGATGCTCATGGTGACCAGACCGCCTGGCGACGAGGCGTGCTCGATGTTGAGATCACGGATTGCCTGACGGATTTTTTCGGCCACAATGAGCGCCCCGCCGATCGTCGTTTCGGGGAGGACGACGGCGAATTCTTCACCGCCGTAGCGCGCCACGATGTCGGACGGACGTTCAGTGTGCTGGCGAATGGCCCCGGCGATCCGGCGCAGGCAGTCGTCGCCGGCCTGATGGCCGTAGGTGTCGTTGTACAGCTTGAAGTAGTCAACATCGCACATCATGAGCGCGATGCTGTTCGAGTGACGACGTGCCCGGCGCCATTCGATCGACATCGCTTCGTCGAAATAGCGCCGGTTGGCGACACCGGTCAGGCCATCGCTCGACGAAATGCGTACCAGTTCCTGGTTGGCGGCATCGAGTTTGCGGGTCAGCCCGATCAGTGACGAACGCATGAGGACGATGCGCTGCATGGCGCGGATTTTTGCGCCGAGCACAATTTCGCTGACCGGCTTGAGCAGATAGTCGTCGCCGCCGGCAGCGATGCCTTTTTCGATGCTCTCTTCGTCCTCGCGGGAAGCCAGGAAAATGATCGGCGTCCATTCGCCTGGCATTTCCGTAGCCCGGATGCGCTGGGCAAGCAAAAAGCCATCCATGTCAGGCAGCGCGAGATCAAGCAGGACCAGATCCGGACGCGTGCGCGCGAATTTCTCCTGCGCCTCGTCGCCGGTGCTGGCAGAAAGCGCTGTTGCACCAAGTCTTTCCACTTGCTCGATCGGCAGGTGGTAGTTGGAGCGACTGTCTTCGACGACAAGGATTTTCATGTTGGGAAACGCGACTGAATCTGCTCAGTCTAGCGGCAATACCGCGTGAAGAAAACCAGCGCTGCAACGGCGATGCCAACGGCGGCACATCCCCAGCCGATTCCCCAGTAGAGGGCGCGACTGGCCTGGTAGTGTGCGGCGCGTTGCTTGAACTGGAAATAGCGCTGAAATTCGCCAAGTGTCAGCAGAGCGGTGAACATGAAGAAAATCATGCCGCAGAACATGAAGATGATGATGCCGTTGGTCAGTTCGCGGCAGGCGCCGGCCGTGCGGTGGAGATAGAGGAGGAGGCCGTCGGTGCGAAAGGCAAAGCTGCCGACAAAAAACGCCAGCCCGACAAAAACGCTGATCAGACCAATGACCAACCACGTCTGCCAGCGCCTGAGCTGGACGATCAGACGGGATATTTCTTCGATGAACCAATTCATGTGTATTTGCTGATATTTCTGGTGTGGTGGTGTGCTAAATTTCATAGATATAAAACAAAAAAGGCAGAATAGCATGGCCGCGCCGACCGTAAGCCATCCCACGACAATGTCGCGCCTTGCCGGGGCGCTCAAATCACCGCGCAGTCAGCGAATCGGAAAATGGCTGGTGGGCATTTTTGTGGTTTTCGGGCTGTTGGGGTTTTTTGCCGCGCCGCCACTGATCAAGTTGGTTTTGCAGAAACAACTGGCGCAGCAACTGCATCGCCAAGTCAGTATCGAAAATATCGATATAAACCCATACGGCTTGTCGGCAAAGATCAATGGTTTTTCGATCAAGGCCGACGGTGGCAAGGAAGTAGCCGGTTTTGACGAGCTGTTCGTCAATCTGTCATCGGCCTCGATTTTCAAATTGGCGGCCGTCGTCGATGAAATTCGCTTGCAGGGACCGCGCGTCGCGGTGTCGCGCGTCGCCGAAGGGCGCTACGATATTTCCGATCTGCTCGATGAGTGGATGCAACCCAGCGACAAGCCGGCGTCCGGCACGCCGCGTTTTTCCGTCAATAATATCCAGCTCGTCAACGGCCAGATCGTTTTTGACGACCAGCCCAAGGGCAAGGTGCATACGGTCAGCGAAATCAACCTGGCGCTGCCCTTCGTATCCAGCCTGCCGTATCACACCGAGATACTGGTCAACCCGTCGTTTTCAGCCAATTTCGACGGCTCGGCGCTGAGCATGACCGGTGACAGCAAGCCGTTTTCGCCCAACCACGAAAGCACGCTCAATCTCGATCTGGACCGCTTCGACCTGGCCGGCTTGCAACCCTACCTGCCCGATTCGCTCCCTTTGCGGATCGCTTCGGGCGCGCTGGATGCCGAATTGAAGGCGATGTTCCAGGAGGGGGCGGACCAGGTTTATTCCCTATCCGTCCTTGGTGCCGTGCATGTGTCCGGGTTGGCGCTGGCCGAAAGCGATGGCCAGCCGCTGCTTGGCTGGAAGCACCTGGACATCGAGCTGGAAAATGCCGATCCGATCAACGGCCAGGTGGCTGTTAAACGCATTGGGCTTGACGGTCTCGATGTGGCGTTGGCAGTCAACAAGCAAGGTGGGTTCAATGTGCTGCGGGTTGCTGACCGGCTGGTCCGGCCGGCGGCAAAGCTTGCGCAGCCGGAGCCGGTGGCCGCCAAACCGTTGGCTTGGTCGCTCGGCGAGTTTGTCTTGAGCAACGGCCTGATTCGCTGGCGGGACGAGTCGAGTCCGAGACCTGTGGCGGGCGAGGTGCGCAATCTGGAAGCCCGTGTCGGCAAGGTCGACAGCAAGCTGGTCGAACCAATCGAGATCGGCGAAGTAAGTTATCAGATCGATCTCGGCGAGCGCTTCCGTGTCGACAAAATGGCACTCAAGGGGATCAAGCTCGACTTGCCAGCGCATCGTGTCGATATTGCCGAGGTGACCAACCGCGGCGCCCGTGTCCGCATGTTGCGCAACCAGGCTGGACAGATCGAATGGGTCAGTTCGCCGGTGCTCAGGCTGGTCCGGGCGACCAATGCCGAGCAGGATGGCAAAGCCAGGGCGGAAGCCGAGGCGAGGGGAACGCAGGAGTGGATCGGCAAGGTCGGCAGGCTGGCGATCGAAGATCTTGGTTTCCGCTTCGAGGATCGTGCCTTGTCCGGCGTCGCGGTGCAGGAAATCGACGGGTTCAGTCTGCTTGCCGAGGAACTGAGCAACGAGCCGAACAAGAAAGGCAGAATTTCGCTGAAGAGCCGGATCAACAAAAAAGGCAGCCTCAATGTCGATGGCAGCTTGCAGGTATATCCGCTCGACGTGGCCGTCAAGGTTGATACCGTGGCGATTCCGTTACTGCCGCTGGAGCCTTATTTCGGCCAGTTCCTGAACCTTTCGCTGACCCGCGGGCAGGTCTCGAACAAGGGAGAGGCGACGGCCAGGCTCGATACGGCCGGCCTCAAGGCCGGCTACAACGGATCATTCACGCTCGGCAACTTTGTTGCGGTCGACAAGCTCAACAGTGCCGATTTCCTCAAGTGGAAGTCGCTGCACTTCGGCGGCATCGATTTCCGCCTCGAGCCGCTGGCCATCAACATTGGCGAAATCGCCCTGACCGACTATTTCTCACGACTGATTCTCAACCAGGAAGGCAGGCTCAACGTCGCCGAGATCGTCAGGAAGCCGGCCGGGGATGCAGGCAATAATGACGGAGCGAAGGCGGGTGCCGCGGTAGCGGCGAAGGACGCTGCACCGGCCAGGCCGATCCCGATCAGGATCGGCAAGGTCACCTTGCAGAACGGCACGGTCAATTTCTCCGATTTCTTCGTCAAGCCGAATTACACGGTTAACCTGACCAAGCTGGGCGGACGGGTGACCAACCTCTCATCCGCTGCGGACACCGTGGCCGACCTCGAATTGCGCGGTCGCTACGCCAATTCAGCCCCGGTACAGATTCTGGGCAAGCTCAATCCGCTGGCGGCCAATGCCTACCTTGATGTCAAGGCGGATATCAAGGGCGTCGATCTGGTCGGTTTCTCGCCGTATTCCGGAAAATATGCCGGCTACGCCATCGAGAAGGGCAAGCTGTCGTTGAATGTCGCTTACAAGCTGGAAAACAAGGAATTAGTGGCAGATAACCGGTTGTTCATCGATCAGTTCACCTTTGGCGAAAAAGTCGATAGCCCGGATGCAACGACGCTGCCGGTCAATCTGGCCATTTCGCTGCTTCGCAACAATCGGGGTGAGATCGATCTCAACCTGCCGATTTCGGGTTCGCTCGAGGATCCCGAGTTCTCGGTTGGCGGACTGATCGTCAAGGTTATCGTCAACCTCTTCGTCAAGGCCGTGACTTCGCCGTTTGCCTTGCTTGGCTCGATGTTCGGCAGCGGAGAGGAGCTCTCGAATGTGGCCTTCCCGGCTGGGCGGGCCACCGTCGACGAGGCCGCTGGCAAGAAGCTCGACGTGCTGGCCAAGGCCCTGAAAGAGCGCGATTCTCTGAAGTTGGAAATCACCGGTCGCATTCATCCCGAGCTTGATCGGGAAGGGTTCAAGCGCCTCGGCATAGAACGCGCCATGAAGGCCGAGAAGTTGAAAGATCTCAAGAGTGCCGGGGAGGGCAAGTCGCTGGATGAAATTGACATCGCCCCGGGGGAATACAAGCTGTACCTGACCCGCGCTTATCGCGCGGCCAAATTCCCGAAGCCGCGCAATATGATCGGCATGCTCAAGGATTTGCCGGTCGAGGAAATGGAAAAGCTGATGTTGGCCAACGCCCCGGCCAGCGACGGAGATCTCGCCCAGTTGGGCAAGGAGCGCGCCGAAGCTGTTTCAGCATGGTTGGTCAATCAGGGGGGCATCGCCGCGGAGCGTTTGTTCCTGGTGCCGCCCAAAGACCGGAACGACGTCACCAACCAGGCTAGCCGGGCCGATTTTTCTTTAAGGTAAGCCGTTGATGAGTGAAACGATGGGACTGGCGCTGGTTGTCGGTGTGGTGGTGGTCATTCTTCTCCAGGTGGCGCTGTTGCTGCGTGGCAACCGGCGGCAGGATGAAGAACGCTTCCGGGCGCAGCAGGAGGCGCAGGAAAAGGGACTCATGCGCCTGGAGCGCGAACTGCGCGAGGAACTGGCACGCGGTCGGCGCGAGGCGGGCGAAGAGGCCTTCCGTGATCGTGAGGAACGGGCGCAATCGTCGACTCTGCTCGGCCAGACGTTGTCCTCGCAGGTCGTTCAGTTCGGCGCCGCACAGGCCGAACGGCTGGAGGCTTTCGCGCGCGAGTTGAACCGCTTCTCGCTCGGTCTGGACGAGCGCTTCGAACGTTTGAAAATGGCCGTTGAATCGCGGTTGACCGCAATACAGGCCGACAATGCGAACAAGCTCGAAGAAATGCGGCGGACGGTCGATGAAAAGCTGCACGCGACACTGGAGCAGCGCCTCGGCGAATCCTTCAAGCTGGTCAGCGACCGGCTCGAGCAGGTGCATCGCGGCCTCGGCGAAATGCAGACCTTGGCCGCCGGGGTCGGCGACCTCAAACGCGTACTGAGCAATGTTAAGACGCGCGGCACCTGGGGCGAGGTACAGCTTTCGGCGCTGCTCGAACAGTTGCTGACGGCCGAGCAGTTCGGCAGCAATGTGGCGACCAGGCCGGGCAGCAACGAACGTGTCGATTTCGCCATTCGTCTGCCGGGCAAGGATGACGGGGGTGTCGTCTGGCTGCCGATCGATGCCAAATATCCTATCGAGGACTACCAGCGTCTGCTCGATGCGCAGGATCGCGGGGATCCGGCCGGCGTCGAGGAGGCTTCGCGGGCCATAGAAATCCGCCTGAAGAACGAGGCGAAAAGCATCCACGAGAAATACGTGGCACCGCCGCATACCACCGATTTTGCCTTGCTCTACCTGCCGCTCGAAGGCCTTTACGCCGAGGCTTTGCGCCGGCCGGGCCTGGCCGAATCGCTGCAGCGCGACTGGCGGGTCAGCCTGACCGGACCGACGACGCTGGCGGCGATGCTCAACAGCCTGCAGATGGGGTTCCGCACGCTGGCCATCGAGCAACGTTCGGCCGAAGTGTGGGCCGTGCTCGGTGCCGTGAAAACCGAGTTCGGCAAATTTGGCGAGGCGCTGGCCCATACCAAGAAGAAGCTGGATGAGGCGAGCAACAGCATCAGCAAGGCGGAAACGCGGACGCGGCAATTGACCCGCCGCTTGAAGGAAGTCGAGGCGCTGCCGGTGGCAGAGGCCGAACAATTGATCGGTGTGGCGGATTTCGATGGCGAAGACGAGTGAATTGGAGGCCGCCTACAGGGCGACGACTTATCGGGTGTTCCTGCCTGGCGGTGTTTGTGATCTGCGCATCGGTCAGCCCTGCGAGACTTTGCGTTGCTGGCTTGAAACGGCCGGCAGCACTGAGTTTGCCCTGATCACGGCGCACAATCCGGGCGGCCGGCTGGCTGACGAAGCGAGCAACGCCGAGCGTCAGTCGCAGTTGGAGTGCGAGTTGCTGGAAGGGAACTACGAACCTTACGCGGCGCTGCACGAAGCCGATGGCGAAGGATGGCCGAACGAGGAGAGTTGTTTCGTGCCCGATCTTTCCTGTGCGGACGCCTGTGCCTTGGCGGCGGATTATGGGCAGAATGCCGTGGTGTGTGGTGGCGCCGATGCCGTTCCACATCTTGTCTGGATGGAAAGCACTGAGCAATGAATAGAAAAATCGGCCGTTTCGAAGTGCGTGGCGAGTTGGGGCGTGGCGCGCAAAGCGTCGTTCATCTTGGCTTCGACCCACGGTTGCAACGTGAAATTGCCATCAAGACCCTGCATTTCGACTCGCCAGATCCGGAGCGCAAGGGCCTGCTGCTTGATGAAGCGCGCACGGTCGGCCGCCTGCGACACCCCGGTATCGTGCCGATTTTCGAGGCTGGCGAGCAGGATGGCGACCTCTATCTGGTCTTTGAATACGTACCGGGCAAAAGCCTCGGCGAATTCCTGCGGCAGAGCGGCGCCTTGCCGCCGGTCAAGGCCATTTCGATCCTCCGCCCGATCCTCGATGCCGTTGCCTACGCCCATGGCCAGGGCGTTATCCACCGCGATCTGAAACCATCGAACATCCTGCTTGACGACAACGGCACGCCGCGCGTCATGGACTTCGGCATCGCCGCGCAGGTCGATGCGTCGAGCGATCCGGCCGACCGGATTACCGGCACGCCGGCCTACATGGCGCCCGAATACATCCTGCGCCGGGAGATCGGCGCGCCTTCGGATGTTTTTGCGGCCGGCCTGATTCTCTTTGAAATGCTGACCGGACGCCGGGCTGTGGTTGGCGACAGCGTTGGCGCGATCATGCAGCAGCTGGCGCATGAAGACATCAAGCTGCCGGCCGATGCTACGGTCGACGAGCAATTAAGTGCCATTTTGCACAAGGCCCTGGCGCGCGATCCGCAGCTGCGTTTTCAGACCGCAGCCCAGTTTGGCGAAGCGCTGGACAACTATCTCGACCCGGAAGAAGACATTCCGGCCAGCGCCGGCGGCCGGCAGGCGACGCTTGAATTCCTGTTGCGCCGGATGCGTCACAAGAGCGATTTTCCGGCGCTCTCCGAGTCGGTCAGCGCCATCAACAAGATTGCCAACAGCGAAACGGAAAGCATCGACAAGCTGTCGAACACCATCCTCAAGGACTTTGCGCTGACCAATAAATTGCTGCGCCTGGTCAATTCGGCCTATTTCCGTCAGGCCGGCGGCGGCAGCATCAGCACCGTGTCGCGGGCGGTCGTCGTGCTCGGCTTCGAGGCCGTGCGCAACATCGCCATTACCGTCCTGCTCTTCGATCATCTGCAAAACAAGGCCAACGCCACACAGCTCAAGGAAGATTTCCTGCGCGCCAACATGGCCGGCGTGCTGGCCAAGGATATCGGCGCGACGGCGCGCATGCGCGATCTCGAACAGTCGTTCATCTGCTCCTTGTTCCACAGTCTGGGGCGTCTGCTATCCCAATACTATTTTCCCGAAGACGCCGAAGAAATTCGCCGGGTCATTGCGCAAAAGGACTGCAGCGAGGATATCGCCGCAAAACAGGTGCTCGGCATCTCGTTCGAGGAAATCGGCATTGCCATCGCCAAGGTCTGGGGTTTTCCGCCCCTGATCGTGACCTCGATGCGGCGTTTGCCGTCCGGCAGGGTCAGAAAGGCGGTTGATCAGGAGGATCGCCTGCGCACGCTATCCGGCTTTTCCAACGAATTGTGCGACGTCATTGCCCTGGCCACCCCGGAACTGAGGGATCGCGAACTGAAAAAAACCATGGCGCGCTTTTCCGATGCCGTGGCGCTCGGGCAGAACGAGGTGATGCAGACCGTGCAGCGTGCCGTCGAGGAAGTCGCCGATTTTGCCCGCATCATTCACCTCAATCTCCAGCAAACGACCTTCGGCAAGCAGATGCACCTGTTCGTCAAGGCCGGCACCGATGACCGGTCCTGTACCGCCAATCCTGATGGCAGCGACTTTGCCGACGGTACGGTCATTCATGAGAGCGATCCGCTCGTTGGTCTTGAGGGCGGGGCGGGGGAGCCGGCTGTCGATGCGCAGTCGGTGCTGACGGCAGGCATTCAGGACATCAGCAACACGCTGATCGATGGCTTCCAGCTCAACGACATCCTGCGCATCATCCTCGAAACGATGTATCGCGCCATGGGCTTCAAGCGCGTCGTGCTCTGTATCCGCGACGCCAAGGCTGGCGTCATGCAGGGGCGCTTCGGCTTCGGGCCGGATGCCAATGAACTGGCCAGGGCTTTCCGCTTTCCACTGAGTTTCACGCCGGATATCTTCCATGCCGCCACGTCGAAAGGCGTCGATCTGCTGATCAGTGACATCAACGATCCGAAAATCGCTTCCCGCATTCCCGAGTGGTACCGCAAAGCAGTGCCGGCCAACTCCTTCGTGCTGTTCCCACTCAACATCAAGGGCAATTCGGTGGCGCTCATCTATGCCGACCGCGACGAGCCGGGCGGGATTTCAATTCCCGAGAAGGAATTGCAGTTGCTGCGGACGCTGCGCAATCAGGCGATTCTGGCCATCAAACAGGGGTCGTGAATTCGCGTTTTTTCCGCGTTTGAGGCGCATCGTACTGTCTTTTGGCGAAGCAAAAAAGTACGCCCGCCAGCAGGGTAATTAACCGGAACCCAATCCACCAAAAAAGAAGGCCGCCCTGATCGGCGGCCTCATGATCCATTCTGCCTGGGCAGACACGCTTACCAGAGCTGCCACCAGGCCGTCTTGCTCTTCAGCCCATCCTTGTAGAAACTGCTGTTCGGGAAATTCTTCTTCATGACCCGGTCGGCGTCGTCGCGCAGATCATTCATGCCCAGCTTGTCGTAGGCGGCGATCATGATGAACATCGCTTCCTCGATGGCCGGAGCCTGCGGGTAGGTCTTGATCGCATACTGGGTACGGTTGGCTGCCGCAATGTAGGCGCCACGCTTGAGGTAGTAGCGGGCGACGTGGACTTCCAGAGAGGCCATGGCGTTGATCAAGTAGTTCATGCGCAACGTGGCGTCCGGCGTGTATTTGCTGTCCGGGAAGCGGGTGACCAGATCCTTGAAGGATTCGAAGGATTCGCGGGCGGCCTTGGGGTCGCGTTCGGTCGGATCCTGGGTGCTGACCAGTGCGGTCAGACCGAGGTCTTCGTTGAAGTTGATCAGGCCCTTGAGGTAATAAACGTAATCGATGGCCGGGTGGCTCGGGTGCAACTTGATGAATCGGTCGCAGGCAGCGAGAGCGGAGCCGGCTTCATTGCCTTTCCAATAGACGTAGCCAAGCTCAAGCTGCGCCTGTTGGGCATAGCGGCCATAGGGGAAGCGGGCTTCGAGCTTCTCCAGCATCTTTGCCGCCTTCTCCCAGTTGCCGTCGATCTGGGCATCCTTGGCTTCGCCATAGAGCTTGCCGGCCGACCAGCCGGCCGTCTCGTCGATCTGGTCGGGCATTGAGCTGCAGCCAGCGATGAAAGCGGCAATGAAAACAGCCATCAGCACGCGGAAGAGCGCGGGGAATGACTGGAATGCAAGGTCCTGGCCGAGCTGCTGCCCCAGCATTCCCGCAACCGACTGCAGGGCTGGGTGCGCGACGCCTGCGTGCTGGTCGACGGCAAGGCCGAGACTGAGCCCAAGCGCAAAATGATGGGTGGCGAACGGCTGTTGGTCAGCGAGCCGGACGATATCCGCAACCAGCCTGAACTGCCTGAAGATATTCCGCTCGATGTCGTTTTCGAGGATGAAACCCTGCTCGTCATCAACAAGCCGGCCGGGCTGGTCGTCCATCCGGGCAGCGGCAACTGGAGTGGCACCTTGATGAATGCGCTGCTCCACCACGTGCCGGGTATCGAGGCAGTGCCCCGCGCCGGCATCGTGCACCGTCTGGACAAGGATACCAGCGGTCTGCTTGTCGTCGCCAAGACGCTCGAGGCACAGACCGATCTGGTCCGCCAGTTGCAGGCGCGGACGGTACGGCGTATTTACCTGGCCCTGGCGGCCGGCGCCATGAAGCACGAAGGCACGGTCAACGAGCCGATCGGCCGGCATCCGTCGCAACGCATCAAGATGGCCATCGTGCCGGAAAACCGGGGCGGCAAGCCGGCAATTACCAATATCCGCATCCTGGAACTCTTTCCCTACACGACCTTCGTCGAGTGTTCGCTGGAGACCGGACGGACGCACCAGATCCGCGTGCACATGGCGGCCATCCATCATCCGCTGGTCGGTGATCAGGTCTATGGCAAGCACAACCCGAAGCTGCCCGAGTTTCCGCGGCAAGCCCTGCACGCGACGCGTCTCGGCCTCGTCCATCCGTTGACCGGCCTGAAAATGCAGTGGGAAGTACCGATGCCGGAGGATATGCGTGACCTTCTCGATTCCCTGCGCTACGGCTAATCTGCTGGTTCCGGACTGGCCGGCGCCAGCCCGGGTCCGCAGCCTGCAAACCTTGCGCGGTGCCGGTAGCAGTCTGGCGCCGTGGGACAGTTTCAACCTCGGCGATCATGTTGGTGACGATCCGGCCCATGTTGCGGCCAATCGGGCCGCCTTGCGCGACCATCTGCCGGCTGAGCCGGCGTGGCTCAAGCAGGTTCACGGCATTGCCACGGTCAACCCGAAAAAAAGTCCAAAATTGAAAGAGGCCGATGCGGCCTTCACGCGAGATACCGGCGTCGTTTGTGCCGTGATGACCGCCGATTGCCTGCCGGTCCTCTTTTGCGACCGGGCCGGGACGGTCGTCGCGGCCGCCCATGCCGGCTGGCGGGGGCTGGCGGCCGGGGTACTCGAAGAAACCATGGCCCAGATGGCTGTATCGGCTGGCGAACTGCTCGCCTGGCTGGGGCCGGCCATTGGTCCGTCGGCTTTCGAGGTCGGTGACGAGGTTCGCGCCGAGTTTGTCGCGCGCGACGCGCAGGCTACCGACGCCTTTGTGCCACATGGGCCGGGAAAATGGCTGGCCGACATCTATCTGCTCGCCCGCCAGCGCCTGAACGCGGCTGGCGTTAGCTCGATCAGCGGTGGCGAGCGTTGCACCTTCCGCGAAGCCGCCGATTTCTTTTCTTACCGTCGCGACGGCGTCACCGGTCGCATGGCCAGCCTGATCTGGCTGGCGTCTTAAGCAGCCAATAAGCGGGCCGAGCGGTGAATTGCAGATTCGCCCCAATTCGGCGCGAGAGTTTTTGAGACTATTTGCGGCGAGCCGGCCTAAAAGACCGAGCCGGCGAAGACTTCCTTGAAGTAGGCGTCTATTTCGTTGTCGACGGCTCTGAGGCCGGGTAGGAAGTTGGCAGCAGTGACTTCCAGGCTGCTTGATGCGCCCTTGAAAATGGCGTCGTAGCCCATGGTTTCGCCGCGTTTTTCCGGCTTGCCTGTGGTCATCCGGGAAATGAGTTTGCTGATGGACATGACTGCCTCCTTGATTGCCTGAGTGAGTTCATGTCATCAATATAGGATCAATGCTGCGGTGCAGCAAACAATCTTTTCTAATTGTATGCATTAGTTATAGTTAACCATTGGCGAGCTACTCAGGCGCAAACAGGCTGCAAGACGATCTCGCTGCCTTGTGTTGCCGACTATTTTTTCCAGGCATCCGCCTGGACCAGCGAATCTTCCCGCCAGGCTTCGCGCGCGGCCTGATTGGCCACCCAGTTGGGCAGGAAGGTGAAAGCCTCGTCGAGCAGGTGGGGCGTGTGGCGACCCGGCGAATAGCGCTGCGAGCGCTCGAAGTATTCGCGCAAGGCCGGCTTGAAATTGGGGTGAGCGCAATTGTCGATGATCACCTTGGCCCGCTGCTTCGGCGACAGGCCTCGCAAATCGGCCAGGCCTTGTTCGGTGACGACGACCTGGACATCGTGCTCGGTGTGGTCGACGTGCGATACCATCGGCACGATGCAGGAAATGCTGCCCCCCTTGGCGCTCGATGGTGTCATGAAGATGGAAATGAAGGCATTGCGGGCGAAGTCGCCGGAGCCGCCAATGCCGTTCATGATCGAGGTGCCCATGATATGGGTCGAATTGACGTTGCCGTAGATGTCGGCTTCGATCAGTCCGTTCATGGCAATAACACCGAGGCGGCGGATCACTTCCGGATGGTTCGAGATTTCCTGAGGGCGCAGGATGATGCTGTTCTTGAAGCGCGGCAGGTCGGCATTCAGCTCGACCAGCGCATTCGGGCTCAGCGAGAACGAGGTGGCCGAGGCGCAGGTCAGTTTGCCCGACTTGATCAGCTCGAGCATGCCATCCTGCAGTACTTCGGTGTAGGCCGTCAGGTTTTCGAAGGGACCGTCCTGCAGGCCGGCCATGACCGCGTTGGCAACATTGCCGACGCCCGATTGCAAGGGCAGCAGGTTGGCCGGCAGACGGCCTTTTTTGACTTCGTGCCGGAGGAATTCCAGGATGTGACCGGCAATCAGTTGCGAATTGGTGTCCGGCGGCGAGAACGCCGAGTTGCGGTCGGTTTTGTTGGTTTCGATGACGGCGATTACCTTGTCCGGGTCGATCGCGTAGTACGGTTCGCCGATGCGGTCGTCGGTCTTGAGCAGGGGGATCGGCTTGCGGTGCGGCGGCAGGGCGGTGCCGTAGTAAATGTCGTGCATGCCCTCGAGGGCGGGGTTCTGCCAGGAATTGACTTCCAGGATGATCTTGTCGGCCTGATCCAGCCAGGTCTTGTTGTTGCCGACCGAGGACGACGGAATCAGCCGCCCGTCCTCAAGAATGCCGGCGACTTCGACGACGGCAACATCGAGTTTGCCGAGGAAGCCGCCCCAGACGAACTGGGCGACATGCGACAGGTGAATGTCGATGTACTCCATCTCGCCGGCGTTGATCCGTTTGCGGCAGGTCGGGTCGGACTGATAGGGCAGACGCATCTCGATGCCATCGACCATGGCCAGCGCGCCGTCGAGTTCCGGTGCCGTCGAAGCCCCGGTCCACACGCCAATCTTGAATTTTTGCCCGTGCAGGTTGGCATCCATGATGCGCTTGGCCAGCGCCGTGGGAACCAGTTTCGGATAGCCTGCTCCGGTAAAGCCACTCATCCCGACATTGACGCCGGATTGGATGAGATTGGCGGCCTCGTCGGCCGACATGATCTTGCCGCGCATGGCGGCATTAAGGATACGTGAACCTCCAACCATGTTTCTCGATGCTCCAGTATTGGTTTATCAACAGATGACGGACAAAAAACGAATAAAAAAAGAGCCCGCATAAAGCGGGCTCAATCCAGATCCTAAGCGCATGAAGGTCTGGAGGAGACGGGGCGCAATTTATCAAAGTCGCCGAAAGCCAACGAACGAGTTATTTTTATTTGATGAATTAGCAGTTCTTAATCATGAGGCCTCTGGCTCAACGGGCCGGGGCGCTTTCGCTGGCCGGAACATTTGGCGCGGCGCTATCGGTAGGCTTGGCTGTTTCTTCCTTGTAGATATTCGGCAATACCGGCGGGGTGGCTGGTGCCGGCAGGGAAGGGGCGGCAACTGCCGGCGGCAGCGCTGCGACGGACTCATCCTTTTTTCCGCAAGCGGTGAGTGCGACGGCAAGCAGTGCGGCGACGAGCAGTGACTTGTTCATGGTGATACCTTTCTTTCAGGGAGGTTTTACGGTTCGACCCGATATCGGCCGAAGCGAAACATTAGTCAGCGCCTTGCCGAGCGGCAAACGACTATTTATGATGCGATGCTTTAGAAGAACTTAAGCATTGGCTGTGACCTATCGTCTGCCCCCGCTTTCCGCCATGCGAGCCTTCGAGTCCGCGGCGCGTCACTTGAGCTTCAAGAAGGCGGCCGAGGAAATGCACGTCACGCCGGCCGCCGTCAGCCAGCAGATCAAGGCTCTGGAAGCCTATCTTGGCGTTTTGCTTTTTCGCCGCCTGACGCGGGCACTGGAAATTACGCCTCAGGGCCGGGCCATGCTGCCCAAGCTTCGCGAAGGTTTCGATTGCTTCGCCGCCGCCATTGATTGTACCCGCAGTGAAGCCGATGGCGTGCTCACCGTGACAGCCCCGCCGTCTTTCGCGACACGCTGGCTGGTGCCCCGTTTGCCGCGTTTTTCACAGGCCCATCCGGAAGTCGAGTTGCGCCTGTCAAGTCGCGGCGACAGTGTCGACCGGCGGGGTGAAACATTGTTGCTCGACAATGAGCGCAGCGACCTGCGCGAAGCGGGCAGCATGCTCGCCATTCGTTATGGCACCGGCAATTATCCCGGCCTTCAGGTCGAGCAAATCTTCGCGCCGGACTGGGTGCCGGTATGCAGCCCGAGGCTGATCAGTACCGAGCGTCCGCTGGCCATTCCGCAGGATCTGGCGCGGCACGTGCTGATCCATGATGAAACCATCCGCGACGAAGAAGGCCAGCCAGGTTGGCAGGAATGGCTGGCCTGCGCCGGGGTGAGCAACGTCGACGCCGAGCGCGGGACACGGTTTTCAAATGCCGTCCTCGCCGTAGAAGCTGCACTCGACGGGCAGGGGGTGGCTCTGGCGCTTAAACCGCTGGTCGAAGCAGATGTGGCGGCCGGACGGTTGATCGTGCCGTTCGAGATCGCCGTGCCGTCGCCCTTCGGCTATTTTCTGGTGATGCGCAAGGCGGTTGCCCAGCGTAATTCGGTCGCCGCATTCCGTCGCTGGCTCCTCGACGAGGCCCTAGCAGTTAAGCCAAACTGGCCGGCAGGCGTATAATCCGCGCCTTTCTCAAGTAGCAGAACCCCCGTGAGTACTCTTTCCTGGATCATTGCAGTTTCGCTGGCCGGCGGCGCCTTGAGCGTGCTTGCCGCTGCCGCAGTGAGTCTCGCGCTCGGCGCGCACCGGATCAGCATGCTGATCTCCTACGCAATCGGTGCCCTGCTTGGTGCGGCTTTTCTGGAAATCCTGCCACATGCGCTGGAACACGGCGATGTGCATCGGACGACGGGCACCGTGCTGTTCGGCATCATGGCCTTTTTTGTCCTCGAAAAACTGGTCCTTTGGCGCCACTGCCACCACGATCACTGCGAGGCGCACGATGCTCATGCGCCGGCCCATGATCACGGGCGTTCGGGTTTGCTCATCCTGGTTGGCGACACTTTCCACAATTTTGTCGACGGTATCCTGATTGCCGCAGCCTTTCTTCAAAGCACCGAGCTGGGCATTGTTACAGCGATGGCCATCATCGCTCATGAAATTCCCCAGGAAGTCGGCGACTACCTGATCCTCCTGCATTCCGGCTACAGCAAGGTCAGGGCACTCGCCTTCAACCTGCTGTCCAGCCTGGCTACGATGGTCGGTGCCATGCTGGCCTATTTTGCCCTGGCCGAATTGACCGAATGGATTCCATCGCTGCTCGCCCTGGGCGCAGCCAGCATGATCTATGTCGCGGTGGCCGACCTGATCCCCGGTCTGCACAAGCGTTCGGCGCTCAAGGAGTCGATCCTGCAGGTGCTATTGATCGGTTCGGGGATCGCCTCGATCGCTATCGTTCAGGCGTTGGTTGGCGAGTGATTTCCGATGCGCCCGGCGCTGTCGCCGGGCCTTGCTGCCGCCCAGCCAGAGCAGCAATGAACAGGGCATGAGCCCATAAAACAGGAACGAAACGATGCCGGCAACGATGCTGGGTTCGTTGGCGGCAATCAACAATGTTACGTAGAGCCAACCGATTGCAACAATGTACATAATGGGTGCCTTGAAGAGAGCCTGATTATGCATGCAAATTCATTGACAGCGCCGAATCGGGTATGGAGAATCCAAAGGCTCAAACCCCGACAACACTAGAGACGAGTCTTCCCATGGCGCAGGGATCGAACAATAACGACGCATTCGCGGGTTCTGCCGCTCAGTTCATGCAGGTGACCGAACTGCAAAAGCAGTTCATGGATCAGCAGATGTCGCTTTGGCAGGCTGTGCTGAACAAAAAGCCCGGACAGGATCCGGCCTTCAAGGTGGCTCCCGAACCAGGGGACCGCCGTTTCTCGGCGCCTGAGTGGAAAGAAAGCCCGATCTACGATTACCTGCATCAAGCCTATTTGCTCAACACCCAGTATCTCAAGCAGGTCGTCGAAGTGATTCCGGCCGAGGATGCAAAATCCAAGGAACGCATGCGCTTCCTGGCTCGTCAGATGGCTGATGCCATGGCACCGTCCAATTTCGCTGCGACGAATCCCGAATTCATCAAGCTGGCACTGGAAACCAAAGGCCAAAGCATCACCGATGGCATCAACAACCTGATCAAGGATTTTGAGAAGGGTCGCATTTCGATGACCGACGAATCGGTTTTCGAGGTCGGCAGGAATATCGCGACGACGGAGGGTGCCGTTGTCTACGAAAACGAGTTGATGCAGCTTATCCAGTATGCGCCACTCACGCCCAAGGTTGGCACGCGGCCGCTGGTCGTCGTGCCGCCGTGCATCAACAAGTTTTACATCATGGACCTGCAACCGGACAATTCGCTGATCCGCTTCATGGTCGAGCAGGGCAACACGGTCTTTCTGGTTTCCTGGCGCAATCCGAAAGATGATCTTGGCCATGCCAGCTGGGATGATTATCTCGAAAACGGCCCGATCGCCGCGTTACGTGTTGCCCGCGAAATCACCAAGGTCAAGCAGGTGAATGCGCTGGGCTTCTGTGTCGGCGGCACGATTTTGACTTCTGCGCTCGCTGTTCTCAAGGCACGCGGTGAGAATCCGGTCGCCTCGCTGACCTTGCTCACGACGCTGCTGGATTTTTCAGACACTGGCGAAATCGGCCTGTTTATCGACGAGAAAGGCGTTGCCGCTCGTGAAGGCACCATCGGCAAGGGGGGGCTGTTGCCCGCCCGCGACTTGGCAAATACTTTTTCCTTTTTACGTGCCAACGATCTGGTCTGGAACTACGTTACCGGCAATTACCTGAAAGGGCAGAAGCCGCAGGCTTTCGACTTGCTGTACTGGAATTCCGATTCGACCAACCTGCCGGGTCCGTTTGCCTGCTGGTACATGCGCAACATGTACCTGGAAAACAACCTGCGCGTGCCGGGCAAGCTGGATATGTGCGGGACCAGGGTCGATCTTGGTCAGCTTGATATGCCGGTTTACCTGCTGGCAACGCGTGAGGACCACATCGTGCCCTGGCATTCGGCCTATCAAAGCACGCGCCTTCTCGGTGGCAAGGCCCGGTTCGTCCTGGGCGCTTCGGGGCACATTGCCGGCGTGATCAATCCGGTCAGCAAGAACAAGCGCAGCTATTGGGTCAATGAAGATGTGAAAAACGATGCCGAGGGGTGGTTGACCGTGGCCGAAGAGAGGAAGGGAAGCTGGTGGGCCGACTGGGCTGACTGGCTCAAACCGTTGTCGGGAGAACAGCGGGCGCCGCGTAAACCGGGGAATGCCAAATACAAGCCGATCGAACCGGCACCGGGCAGATACGTCAAGGAACGCGCGGTATAAAAACTTCTCGAGAGGGTATAACAATGTCGCGAGTTGCACTGGTTACTGGAGGAATGGGCGGTCTTGGCGAAGCCGTCTGCATCAAGCTGGCCGCACTGGGTTTCAAGGTCGTCACGACCTATTCGCCAGGTAATGCCAAGGTTCAGGATTGGCTCAAGGGAATGAACAACATGGGCTACGGCTTCAAGGCCTACCCGTGCGATGTGACCGATTTCGAATCGGCTCGTGCTTGTGTCGAAACGGTCACCAAGGAGATCGGCCCGGTCGATGTGCTGGTCAACAATGCCGGCATTACCCGTGACATGACTTTCAAGAAGATGACCAAGGGCGACTGGGATGCAGTCATTCACACCAACCTCGATTCGGTTTTCAACATGACCAAGCAGGTCATGGACGGCATGGTCGAGCGCAAGTGGGGGCGTATCATCAACGTCGGGTCGGTCAATGGCCAGAAGGGCGCCTTCGGGCAGACCAATTATTCGGCCGCCAAGGCCGGCATGCATGGTTTCACCAAGGCGCTGGCTTTGGAAGTCGCTAAGCAGGGCGTGACGGTCAATACCATTTCTCCGGGTTACATAGGCACCAAGATGGTGACCGCCATCCCGCAGGAAATTCTCGATTCAAAAATTCTGCCGCAGATCCCGGTCAATCGACTGGGCAAGCCGGAAGAAATCGCCGGCCTTGTCGCTTACCTCGCTTCCGACGAAGCGGCGTTCGTGACCGGGGCCAATATTTCCATCAACGGCGGCCAGCACATGTACTGATCGCTGCAGTTTTACCCCGCTCTATTTAACAACAGGAAGGAATAACTATGACTCAACGTGTTGCTCTCGTTACCGGCGCTATGGGTGGTCTTGGAACCGCTATCTGTCAGGAACTGGCCAAGGCTGGCCACAAGGTGGTCGCTTCTTACCACCCGCAATTCGACAACAAGGATGCTTGGCTGGCCGAAATGGCTGAAGCCGGCTTCAAGGATTTCGTCTGTGTTGCCGGTGACGTTTCGTCGCTGGAAGACTGCCAGAAGATGGTTGCCGAAGCTGAAGCCGCTTGCGGTCAGGTCGACATCCTCGTGAACAATGCCGGTATCACCCGTGACCGCATGTTCGCCAAGATGGAAAAGGACGGCTGGGATGCAGTCATCGCCACCAACCTGACCTCGCTGTTCAACATGACCAAGCAAGTTTCCGCCAAGATGGCCGAGCGCGGCTGGGGTCGCATCATCAACATCTCGTCCGTCAATGGCGTCAAGGGTCAGGCTGGCCAGACCAACTACTCCGCTGCCAAGGCTGGCGTGATCGGCTTCTCCAAGGCACTGGCTGCCGAACTGGCCGCCAAGGGCGTGACGGTTAACGCCATTTGCCCGGGCTATGTTGCCACCAAGATGGTCATGGCGATCAAGCCGGAAGTGCTGCAGTCCATCATCGACACCGTGCCGATGAAGCGTCTGGCCAAGCCGGAAGAAATCGGTGGCGCCTGCGCCTACCTGGCTTCCGATCTGGCTGCCTTCATGACCGGCGCCACGATGAACATCAACGGCGGTCTGTACTACCAGTAAGCCGAACAGTATTGTGGGGTTCGGCGCTGAATATTGCCGAATTTCCGCAATGCAACAGGAACGGGCGCCCTAAAGCGCCCGTTTTTTTTGTTATAATGTTGCGCTGCACACAAACCTGTCCTGAAGGATCAAAGCATGACGGAACCGGTACGCCTGATCAAGAAATACCCCAATCGTCGTCTTTACGATATACGATACCAAGACGAGCGCGTACATCACGCTGGGTGACGTGAAGGAACTGGTCCTCAAGTTTGAGGTGTTCAAGGTCCTTGATGCCAAGACTGATGAAGACCTGACGCGCAGTATCCTGCTCCAGATCATCCTTGAAGAAGAGTCGGGCGGCATGCCGCTGTTTTCGAGTGAGCTGCTTTCGGGCTTCATCCGCTTCTACGGCAGCACGATGCAGGGCATGCTCGGCAAGTATCTGGAAAACAACATGAAGACCTTCGTCGATTTCCAGGGCAAGTTGCAGGAACAGTCGAAGACCATGTACGGCCCTAATGGCGGCGACAATACCCACATGCAGACGGATTTCTGGAACCAGTTCCTGAACTTCCAGCAGCCGGCCATGCAGAACATGATGACTGCCTATATGGATCAGTCAAAAAAAATGTTTCAGTCGATGCAGGACCAGATGCAAAACCAGACGCGGACCATGTTCACGGGTTTTCAGTACAACCCGGGCGACAAGCCCGAGTAAGCGTCGCTCCGGGCAGTGCTCTGCCCGGTTCAATCTGCTTCGGCAGTATTTCAAATTTCACCGATATTTCTGGTTGACCGTGGTATTCCCGGCAACCGTATGAGCCATGGTCTCATGGCTGGGCTATCCGAGCTTGGTTGATTAGCGGGACTGAAAACCGAGGCCGGGAACGCTCGGAATGGTCATTCGACCACCAACGATGGCCGGCGCAGCGCCGGTATCTTCAGAAAACCACTCGCTTGTGGCCAGACCGTGCACGGCGTCCGGCGCCACCGCGGCGGCGAGATGGGCGCAGGCGAGCAGACCGCAGGCGCTTTCCAGGCTGGAGGTGACGATCACCTCGATCCCCGAAGCGCGGGCGCGCAAGGCCAGTTCGACGCTGGCCAGCAGGCCGCCGTGGCGAGCCGGTTTGATGACGATGCGGCGGACCGGCGGGTGGCGGAAGAAGTGGGCGTCGAGCAGATGGATTGATTCGTCGATGGCCAGCGGAAATGCTGCGGTCGACTGCAATTTTTGCAGTAAAACCGGCGCAGGTTCGGCCAGCGGTTCTTCGAAGCCTTCGATCGGCAGGCCGGCACAGGCGGCGATGAAGCTTTGGGCGTCGGCGAGATTCCAGGCGCGGTTGGCGTCGAGGCGCAGGCGCAGTCCGGTCGGCATGACTCCAGCGAGCTGGCGCAGGGCGGCGATTTCGTCGCTGACCGGGGCAATGCCGACTTTGAGCTTGAGAACACTGAAGCCGGCGTTGGCTGCATCGATCAGTGCCTCAGTAGAGCATTTCAAAATTGGCCCAAAATTCCGGTTGACCGTGACAACGTCCGCCGGCGGCTCGCCGCTGAGCCAGGCGTTGAGCGGCAGCCTGGCTTGCTGGGCGACCAGATCGAGGTGGGCGCATTCTTCGGCAAAGGCCGCGGCGGCATCTTCGCTGATGCCGTATTCGGGCAACGGGGCGCAGTCGCCCCAGCCGGTCAGGCCGTCGGCCGACTGCAGGCGGAGCAGGCGGCCTTCACGCTGATTTAACTCGCCGCGACTGGTTTGCCACGGGCGCTTGAGCGGCAGGGCGTAGGGCAGCCAATCGGCGGCAGCAATTTTCACGGCCGTTTGCGATACTTGCCGAAGTTGGGCGGGCGGCGTTCGAGCCAGGCGTTGCGGCCTTCCTGGCCTTCTTCGCTCATGTAGAACAGGCCGGTGGCATTGCCGGCCAGTTCCTGGATGCCAGCCAGCCCGTCGGTGTCGGCATTGAAGCCGGCCTTGATCATGCGCAGTGCCATGGGCGATAGCTGGAGCATGTCGCGGCACCAGTTCACGGTTTCTTCCTCGAGTTTGTCGACCGGCACCACGGCGTTGACCAGACCCCAGTCGAGGGCGGTGGCCGCGTCGTACTGGCGGCAGAGCAGCCAGATTTCCTTGGCGCGTTTCAAACCGATGGTCCGTGCCATCAGCCCGGCACCGAGGCCGGCATCGAAGCTGCCGACGCGCGGCCCGGTCTGGCCGAAGCGGGCATTGTCGGCGGCAATGCTCAGGTCGCATACGAGGTGCAGGACATGGCCGCCACCGATGGCAAAGCCGGCGACCATCGCGACGACCGGTTTGGGCAGCCGGCGGATCTGCATCTGCAAGTCGAGCACATTGAGGTGCGGCGTGCCGCCTTCGTCGATGTAGCCCTCGGCGCCGCGCACCTTCTGGTCGCCGCCGGAGCAGAAAGCCTCGTCGCCGGCCCCGGTCAGGATGATGGCGCCGACGGCATTGTCGCGATGGGCACGGTAGAAGGCGTCGATCAGTTCATTGACCGTTTCCGGGCGGAAGGCGTTGCGCCGTTCCGGGCGGTTGATGGTGATTTTGGCGATGCCTTCAGCCGTTTCGTAGCGGATGTCGGTGTAGGCGTGAGCGCTTTGCCAGTTGATGCTGTGAGTCATGATTGGGTGAGTGGTTGGGCAGGAGGGCAGAGTATAGCGGGCCTCGGCGGGGACTGGATTTCGCCGGGCAGAGTGACTATGGTAAATCCATGTAATTGTCGTGCGTTTGAACGCGCCGCGTGTAAAAATGTCTGTCTGCTATAGGCTGGAAATGGATTGTGAAAGAACGTCGCCGCTCCCCCCGTGTTTTCCTGAATGGTCATGTCTCCCTGAGTCTGGGCGGCATGCATCTGGATTTGCCGGCGGCTGACATTTCGGTTTCCGGTATCGGCGTGCTGATCGATGCGGCCGTTCTCGGCGCCAAGCCGAGCGGCGAAGTTGGCGTCTGCCGGATCGATTCGCCCGATCTCGGCGGGCGGGTCGAAGCCTACGTCAGCATCATGCGCATCCGCCGGCTTGGTGAGCGCCGGCTGGTCGGTTTGCGCTTCGAGTCGATCAGTGACGACGAGCTCGAACTGATCCGCGAATACAAGCGGAAGTGCCGGGAAACCCCGGCAGCTTCCTGATTGCTTTAGCTCAGGGCCTGAAGAAAGTTTCCAGATCCTGAAAGACCGCGTGGTCGGCGTTGTGCCGGCGGATCGCGATGACATCCTCGAGCTTGTCTACCTGTTTCATCATCTGTGCCAAACGCTGATCCTCATTGACCAGCAGCCAGATGCGGCTCTGTCGCCCGTCGCCGACCGGCAGGCAGAGAATGCCCTCGACGTTGTAGGCACGGCGTGAAAACAGGCCGACAACGTGCGACATCACCCCGGCGTGGTTGTTGACGTCGATTTCCAGTACGGCGCGGGCCAGGGCGTTCTGCTCGTTTTTGTTGATGGCGTTCATCTCATGCTCCAATCATGTCGCGGTTGGCGGCACCCGGCGGCACCATGGGATAGACCTTCTGCTCGGCGTCGATGCTGGCGTGGATCAGGCAGGGGCCGGGTCGGGAAATGGCTTCCATAAGCGTCGCGCAGGGATTGGCCGAGGTATCGAGATCGACGGCGGCGATGCCGAAGCCCTGGGCAATCTTGATGAAATCCGGCGATGACCTGAACTGCGAGGCGAACAGGCGTTCGCCGTAGAACAGCGTCTGCTGCTGATGGACGAGGCCGAGCGTGGCGTTGTCCATGAGCACGATCTTGATGTTCACGTTTTCTTCGGCGGCGGTGACCAGTTCCTGGATATTCATCATGATCGAGCCATCGCCGGTGAAGCAGATGACGGTGCGGCCGCGTTCGGCCAGCGCCGCACCGATGGCGGCGGGCACGCCGAAGCCCATGGTCCCCAACCCGCCCGAGGTCAGCCATTGGCGCGGGCGGCGCAGTGGGTAAGCCTGGGCGACCCACATCTGGTGCTGGCCAACGTCGGTGGCGATGATCGCATCGTCGTCGAGGCAAGCCGCGACGCTCTGGATCAGGCCGAAATGCGAGCGCGGGTTGTCGGTGCTGTGCAGATCGAACGGGAATTCGGCTTTCAGCGCATTGCTACGGTCAACCCAGCTTTTTCGCGAATTTTGAAATACGGCCGGCAATAACTGGCTGAGCGCCTCGCCGATGTCGGCCGCGATGCCGACGTGCGCCGTCTTGATCTTGTCGAGTTCAGCCGGGTCGATGTCGATGTGGATGATTTTCGCCTGCGGGCAAAAGGCGGCGACCTTGCCCGTGGCCCGGTCGTCGAAGCGGGCACCGACGGCGATGAGCAGGTCGCATTCGTCGAGCGCCAGATTGGTGTAGCGCGCCGCGTGCATGCCGAGCATGCCGAGTGCCAGCGGGTGATCGACCGGCATGGCGCCGAGCGCCATGAGCGTCATGACCGTCGGCAGGCCGGCTTTCTCGGCCAGCTCAATCGCTGCTGCTGCGGCACCGGAATGAATGACGCCGCCGCCGAGGTAAAGAATCGGTCGTTCGGCCGCGTTGATCATCGCCGCGGCCTGCTCGATCAAGGTCGGTTCAGCGGCCTGTGCGGTAAGGGCGTGACCGGGTTCGGGCCACGCGCTGATCTCGATGGCCTGCGCCTGCACGTCCTTCGGGATATCGACAAGCACCGGGCCGGGGCGACCGGAGGCGGCGATCTGGAAGGCGCGCGGGATGACTTCGAGCAGTTCCTCGGCCGATGAGACGAGGAAGTTGTGCTTGGTGATCGGAATGCTCAGGCCGTAGGTGTCGACTTCCTGGAAGGCGTCAGTACCGATCATTGCCTTCGGCACCTGGCCGGTGATGGCGACGAGCGGAATGGAATCGAGCTTGGCGTCGGCGATGGCTGTCAGCAGGTTGGTCGCGCCGGGGCCGGAAGAGGCCATGCAGACGGCCGGCAACCCGGTGACGCGGGCCATGCCCTGGGCCATGAAACCGGCGCCCTGTTCGTGACGGGCGAGGACATGGTGGATGGCGGTCGACTGGCCGAGTGCATCGTAAATCGGCAGGATGGCGCCGCCGGGGATGCCGGCCACGGTGCGGATGCCTTGGCGTTCAAGCAGACGCACGGTGATCTGCGCGCCGGTGAGAGTTTCTGTCATGGATATTTCCTTTCGGTTGGTGGCGCAACCGGCGGGCTCCAAAAACAAAACCCCGCCGGTTTGCGCCGGCGGGGTTTGGGGTTCTGTGCTGCTTCTGCTTACCCGATCCGCGACGGCGCGTGCGTAACGACGCCTACTACGACTACGCGCACGACGACCGGTTCCACTGCAAAGGCAGCGGCAGAGCGGAGGAGGCGGAGTGCGTTCATGCGGGGAATCCGGAATTGGGCTAAACAGTGGGCGAACTATGAATTAGCGGCTCGACAAAATCAAGCCTTTCGCTATCGGCACGCTGATTTGACTGGCCAGTCGGCCTGTCAATTCTTGACTCGAGTGGTAGGTCGTCGCTTAAACTCGATAGCCAGTGGATAAGACATACAACTATTTGAAATAGTTGGAATATTTGGAATATAAATGACAAATAAGCGGAAGGTTCTGATTGTCGACGCATCCAGGGTTGTCAGGGCGTCACTTGCCAAGCAGTTGGCCGAGCGCTTTGAGGTGCGCGATGAGGACAACGACGAGTCTGCCTGGCAAACCATGGTCCTCGACAGTGCCATTAGCGCGGTCGTATCCGGGCTGACCGTGGCCAGGGATGATGGTCGTGGCCTGCTCGAGCGCCTGCGTGACAGCAAGTTGCCGCGTTTGAAAGATGTTCCTTTTTTGCTGATGGTATCGAGCAGCTTTTCCGATGCCGAGCGGCAGGAGGCCAGGAAGCTCGGCGTTACCGAATTTATTGTCAAAGGTTCGAGCGGTCCGTCGATTGCCAGCATCGTGGCCGACCAGATGGCATGGCGCGAAGATGCCGCGGAGGATAGGGCGCCAGCCCCCGCGCAGCAGCCAGACGAGGCTTTCGTCGAGTTTGGCGGCGAGTCCGATATCGGCATCAGCAATATCATGGGGCAGGTTGCCGGGCTGGAGTCGTCCGAGGGCGAGGAGTCGGACGAGGACGACTACCGTAGCGGCGATACCGTACTTGCCGAAGAGATGCTCGAAGAGTACCTAGCGAAGAGTCTGCCCGAGGCGCGGGAGGGACGTAACATCGGCGTTCTGGCCTTTGGCCTCGATGGCTATGGTGACCTGATTGTTCGCTACGGGCCGGAACTGGCCTTCAGCTCGGCCCAACGTTTCTGTTTTCTCTTGTCCAGGAAAATTCGCCCCGATGACTTTATCGGGCAACTGGCCGATGGCCGGGTGGTCATCGTGACGCGATCTTCCTCCGCTTTGCTTTGTGCCGGATTTGCCTTGCGTATCTGCAAGGCGATGGCCAGCGCGAATATCTCGGTTGAGGGGCAGCGTATCCAGCTGACGGTGAGTGTCGGGGTTGCCGTTGCCCCCGACGATGGCGTCGATTTGTCGGAGCAGGCCTTGCTGAATCTGGCCTATGAGCGTCTGGAGGCGGCGGGCAACGCCGGTGGCAACCGGGTGGTGGCGACATCAGACCGTCCGGATTCAGGCCTTGCCGGCTGCGAATCCTTCGTGCCGCAACTCAAGGAACTGCTGGCAACGATCGATCCCTCCGCCTTGAGGCCGTGTCTGGGCACCGTTGGCATGCAATTGATGCCGATCCTCAGGGAGCTCGACAGAAACTTCCATTTCGGCCTGCCGATCGAGGAGATGAGCAGGCGCCTGTGGGATCGCGCCCGGGCAGAACGAATGATGCCTTAAGCAGCGAACCCATGTAGCCTGGCTTGTTTAAGGTCGGATTCCGGCCGATGCAGGGGGGCGGAGTTACTGCATACTTCGAGGCTATTGGCGGCGTCGATCGCTTTCACACGGGGAAAATCGTATGACCGATACACTTGGCGATCCGCAGAATGGTCGCGTTCGGCTCTTCCACGCCAGCCTGGTCTGGCCGCTGCAGCTCGAACCCATGGCGATTTCCGGTAGCGAAGGACGGCACTGGGAAATTTTCGAGTCGCGTACCGAGACACATCCCTGGCGTCGGATCGACGACGAATTCATGGAGGATGCTGGCCAGTTCAAGGAACGCCACTACCGTGAATTCGTATCCTTTTTGCCCTACGTGCAGCGCTTTCTGTATGGCGAAGGGCGCTCGCGCAGTTCTTCGCGCGATGACCCCCCGGGCAATTCGCCGATGCACGTTTTCCGGCGCAAGGATATCGACCGGTTGCGGCTCACCCTGCGCAAGGGGCAGGCGCCGATCGAACTGAGCATCGTTCACCTCGATCTCTACTTCTTTCATGATCTCGATATCGTGCAGCTCAATCTGGAGGTGTGTGGCAACGATTTGCCGCTGGATACGGTCCGCGACATCCTGTTCCGCTTCGGGCGGGCCTATCCTTCAGGCTGGGAAGAAGGCGGCGAGGGCTTGCACAACGTTTACCTCGCGGAATGGATCGGCGTCGATGGTCTGGTCATCGCCCGTTCCGATGCCGAAAAGCGCGAGAAATACCTGAGCTACGTCTGCCAGCATCGCAGCCCTTGCATTTCCGAGCATTGGGCCAGCCTGTTGCGGCCCATGGTGCTGGCGCATTCCGACGAAGAGGGCGACCTGCGTTACCGCCTGATCGAATACCAGCGCATGCCGGTCATGGCCTTTCTTGCTGTCGACCAGCCGCGCACGCTAAGCCGCGAGGAGTGGGTGCGCATCGGGCTGGCGACCATGCTGCATCCGAATGAAACGCTGCCGATCAACGAACCGGGCGTCATCGAGTTCGAAAGCCGCTTCTGTCACGACCGTTTCTGGACAGACAGCGAGGCCGGGCCGAATACGCGCTTCATGTGCACCGGCAACGCTTTCACGGTGGTTGGCGATACGGCCTTTCCGTTTTTTGTCGATGGCGAGCGCGGCGTTCTGGCCCAGTTCCGTCACCAGTATTTTCTCGTCTTCCTGATCGCCCATTTGCACCGCGCCTCGCTGCTGGCGTTTTCCGAGGTGCTGGTTGACGCGGTCAATGATCTCGATATCCGCAACGACAACTCCGTGCGCCGCTTCAAACGGCGGATCCGGGCCAATTTCGAGACTTTCCTGCGCTTCACGCACCGCTACTGGTTTCACGAACTTTCCGAACGGCCGCACGTCCAGGCCATGTACCGGCTGTGTTCCAACCATCTGCACAACGATGCGCTGTACGACGACGTCCGCGACGAAATCCGCGAGATGAGCGGCTATTTCGGCATGAACATCATCGCCTTCGGCCAGGGTTCGATGCTCGAACGCAGCCTGCACGGGTTGATAGCCACGTCGGTATTCATCGCCCTCGTGCTGTTTGCCGTGGCCAAATCGAAGCGCCTGTCGGATTTCCTTGAAGCGCTGTCCGACGAAAGACTGACCCTGTCCGGCAAGTTCCGCGCCCTGTGGGGCGTGGTCGGCAAGACCGAGCGTTGATTCAGCGACCTGATAGCGATTTCATTTTTGGCCGTTTTTCCCGGTCGACCGTAGGAATCCGATTTCTCCGGCAGTTTCCGGCCCGATCAGGGTTTCGGCAAGGCTGATTGGGATTTCGGCGGTCTCCTCGTCAATCGGGACGCGCCCGCCCATGATTTCCGCCATGTCCTGTGGCAGGCGCGGCTCGCGCCCCGGCTCGGCGTAGCCCTGCGGGTAGATCGGCTGCTGGGTCGCCAGGTCGTATTTGTCGCTGGCGCCGAAGGTGTGCAGCATTTCATGGGCGATGACCACGGCGTTTTGCCGCCGCTGCCGGTGCGATGCGTAAGCGTGAATGACCCCGATCTGCCCCTTGCTCAAGCCGGTCGAATGCGGCACCGAGGCGTTAAGCGCGGGATCGTGAAAGAGCACGAAAAGGCGGATATGCGGCTTCGGACCGTCAATCTTGTCATGCTGCGACGCCCACCAGCGGATTTTCAGACTCCACAGCATGGCATCCAGCATGCTCGGCTGGTTCGGCCGCGCTGGCGGCAGTTCAGTCAGCGGTGCCGCAACGCGCAACGCTACCGGTTGCAGGATGGACAGTCCCTGTTTTTCCGTCTGTTGCTGCATCCATTGGGCGATATCGATAAAGCTTTCGTTGTTCAGGCCGCTAATGAAGCTGGCAGTAGCCGGTGAGTTGTCGCCGGCAATCGGATAGATTGCGACATGAATGGTGTGCTCCCAGGCCGTCAGCCGGGTGTTGGCCCGCCAGGCGCCGAGGCCGACGGTGGCAAGAACGAGGAGCAGGATTAGAATGCGGAATTTGCGGAACATGGTGCAGCGCGAAGAAAACCGAAAGCGGGGAATATAGCAATGTTGCCTGTATGGTAAATGAACATCCGTTCAGTAAAGTGGGCGCCGTGTCATCGATTGAATTAAACTACGCCGTTGGTCGTACCATTTTGATAATTGCGCTATCAAAGCGACATTGCACGGAAGAGATATGACGACGTTGCAAAAAGTCCTGATCGTGGACACTTCACGGCTGGTTCGGGCATCACTGAGCAAGCTGTTGCGCGGTCATTTTGATGTTTGCGAGGAGCGCGACGGCGAGTCGGCCTGGCAAACCCTGGTCCTTGATTCGTCCATCATCGCTGTCTTTTCCGGCCTGGATATTTTTTCGCTCGAAGGGGCAGGTCTGGTCGAGCGGCTGCGGGCCAGCAAACTGGCCCGTCTCAACCAGCTTCCGCTTTTCCTGCTGATTTCCGACAGTTTTGCCGAAAGCGGGCGACAGCCTGCCTTGCAGCTTGGCGTCTCCGAGTTCATTCCGAAAAAGACCGCTGGTCCGGAATTTCAGAAATTGCTGCTTCGCCTGATCAATCCGGACTTGGCGATTCCCGACGCTGCCACGGAGTTTGGCGAGCAGAGCGACGTCGGCATCAACGATTTAAAGGTGCGTGTCGATAGCCTCCCCGATCTGAGCGGTGACGCAGGCTCGGGAGAACCGGTTCGTCCGGTCCCGGCAGGCGACAACCTTTGTCTGGAGGATTCACTCCACTCAGTCAGCCTTGCTCGGCAACGCGGTGTATTGGTTTTCGGGCTGGATGGTTATGAAGGCCTACGGCTGAACTACGGCTGGGACCTGGCTGACAAGATCGTCCAGAAAATACTCGGCCTGCTGGCGAGCAAGATTCACTCCGCCGAAACCATGTTGCCGCTGGTTGGCGGCCGCGTCGCGATCATATCGGCCCTGGCTGGACGCGAAATGTGCGAAAAGTTCGCCCGCAGCGTTTGCCGGGCCTTGTCCGCGGCCAATATTTCAATTTGTGGCACTCGTGTGCCGGTCACCGTCAGCGTCGGCGTCGCTGCCTTGCCGGATGACAAGGCCGCAACGACAACCGACGAGCTCTTGCATCTGGCCATCAGTCGACACGATGCTGCGCATCATGCCGGTGGCAATCGGGTGGTCAGCATGACGGGTTGCGGCGGGACGAGCATCAATCAGGAGGTGTTCTTTGAACGCCTCAAAGAATTGCTCGCCGACGAATCGCCAACCACCATGATGTCGTGCAAGGGCTGGCTGACCGCCGTGTGCAAGCGATGCCGCACATTGCGCGCGGCCGGAGAGGCGCCGCTGTGCGCCATCGGAGAGCTTGACGAGAACTGCTGAGCCAATGGTTTTCAGGCGCAAAAAACCGGCCGAGGCCGGTTTTTTGTTTGGCTTCAAACGGTCAGGCCTTGAGCGGAATCTTGCCGATCTTGACCTGCCATTCCTTCGGGCCGGTGTCATGGACGCTGACACCGGATGAATCGACGGCCACTGTCACCGGCATGTTCTCGACGTCGAACTCGTAGATCGCTTCCATGCCCAGATCGGCAAAGCCGACCACCTTGGCCGACTTGATCGCCTTGGCCACCAGGTAGGCGGCGCCGCCGACGGCCATCAGGTAGGCCGACTGATTGTCCTTGATCGCCGAGATGGCGACCGGACCGCGTTCGGACTTGCCGATCATCGAAATGAGGCCGGTCTGCTCGAGCATCATGCGGGTGAACTTGTCCATCCGGGTGCCGGTGGTCGGGCCGGCTGGGCCAACGACTTCGTCACGCACCGGATCGACCGGGCCGACGTAGTAGATGACCCGGTTGGTGAAGTCGACCGGCAGTTTCTCGCCCTTGGCCAGCATGTCGGAAATGCGCTTGTGGGCGGCATCGCGGCCGGTCAGCATCTTGCCGTTGAGGAGCAGCTTCTGGCCGATCTTCCAGGACGCGACTTCTTCCTTGGTCAGTGTGTTGAGGTCGACGCGGGTCGCCGCCTTGAGGTCCGGCGTCCAGGTGACGGCCGGCCAGTCTTCGAGCTTCGGCACGTCGAGCTTGGCCGGGCCGGAGCCATCGAGGTGGAAGTGGCAGTGGCGGGTGGCGGCGCAGTTGGGGACCAGGGCAACCGGCAGGTTGGCAGCGTGGCAGGGGTAGTCCAGCACCTTGACGTCGAGCACGGTGGTCAGGCCGCCCAGACCCTGGGCGCCGACGCCGAGGGCGTTGATCTTTTCCATCAGCTCAAGGCGCAGTTCCTCGGCGCGGGTGAGTTTCGCACCGGTAGCGGCCTTGGCCTTCAGTTCATGGATGTCGACCGGTGCCATGATCGATTCCTTGGCCAGCAGCATGGCTTTTTCCGGCGTGCCGCCGATGCCGATGCCGATGATGCCGGGCGGGCACCAGCCGGCACCCATTTCCGGAATCTTCTTGAGAACCCAGTCGACGAGGTCGTCGGACGGGTTGAGCATGGCGAACTTGGACTTGGCTTCCGAGCCACCGCCCTTGGCAGCACAGATGACTTCGACGTGATGACCGGGGACGATTTCGAAATGGACGACCGCCGGGGTGTTGTCCTTGGTGTTCTTGCGAGCGCCGGCCGGGTCGGCCAATACCGATGCGCGCAGCGGATTGTCCGGGTTGCCGTAGGCGCGACGAACGCCTTCGTCGATCATCTGCTGGATGCTCATGGTGGCATCCGGCCAGGTGACCTGCATGCCGACCTTGATGAAGACCATGCCGATGCCGGTGTCCTGGCAAATCGGGCGGTGACCTTCGGCGGCCATCCGCGAGTTGGTCAGGATCTGGGCGATGGCGTCCTTGGCAGCGGGGGATTCCTCGCGTTCGTAGGCTTCACCGAGGGCCTTGATGTAGTCGAGCGGATGGTAGTAGCTGATGTACTGGAAGGCATCGGCGACGGACTGGATCAGGTCTTCTTGTTTGATGGCGGTCATGCGCAACTCCGGGTCAGTGGTTTTTCTGGTGTTGAAGAGCGAGGGTCTGGGTCATGGTCTTGTCTACCATCGCCATGTGTGCTCGGACAGGTTGTTGGCATTGATGAAGCTTTTTAGCAGATGGATCGAAGAAATGCCGATGATGGCAGTCGATAGTTTGATCTTGAGAACGCCAGCATTGACGTGGGAGAGCCATTCCGGCTGATCGGGGTGGTCGTCGAGATCGAGGCGGGATACGAATGTTTCATAGCCGCCAATGATGACCATGACCAGTAGGTTGGCAATCATCACGACGTCAATCAGGCCGAGGACGACGAGCATGACGTCGGCTTCGCTGAAATGGGCGGCGTCGAAGACGCTACTCACCAAGTGACTCAGCTCGACCATGAACAGCCAGCAATAGACCACTTGGGCAACGATCAGACCGATATAGAGCGGAGCCTGAATCCAGCGACTGGCGAAGATGAATGTCTCAAGGGATTTGATTGGCGAACTCATTTTGGGAATCGTAAATTGGGGAGCCGAATTTTATCACGCGACCCGGCTGCTTCAGGAACCACCTGAAATGCTGCGGCGCAGCGTGATTTCGTAAGGCCTTTGTAAGAATATCGACGTCTAATGCCGCATCAGCGCTGGTGATGTAGGAAACGGATTTTCCAGCGTGGACGGCTTTAATAAGCCCCGGGTCATACCCGAGGTCCAATCGGTTGTTTCAACATAAATCGCGAAGTACCGCAGAGGAGAAGAATATGTCGAATGAGTCCGTGCAGCTAATTTATCCGTCTG
>PHCF01000065.1 GCA_002842145.1 Betaproteobacteria bacterium HGW-Betaproteobacteria-6
GCAATCTTGAATTCTTCCGGGTAACGCTTGCTGCTCATGAGGCCTCCTTGACCCTAAGTTTAAGGCTCAGAAGTATCTAAGGGGGCCGGGGCGATTCAAGGGAAGCCGGGGCGATTCACTTAGCCCCAACCGTAAATTCAAATTAACTGATGCTTATAAACTCCTTCATCAGCCTTGAACCACGAAATGTGAGAAGCCTCACAGTTGAATTTTCATAAGTGGAAGAGAATGTCCAATGATGACTATCAAAATAAGGCCCACTGCCTACTTTAGTCCACACATTCTGTCTGATTACGATTAATTACAAGGGGAAAATAATGAAGAACTTTTGGCTCAGTCTGGTTTGGGTCTGCGCTCTAGCAATCTCCGCAAACGCCAACGCTGGAGTCGTTTATGACATTCAGAATAATAAGTTGGTCGGTGCGAATGGAATCGACATTAATGGTGAGCTGTATTCGGTGACCTTTGGCGACTCTTGTTCCTCAATGTATGGAGGCTGCAATAGCTCTCTATTTGACTTCACGACTCAGCAAGGCGCTGTCTCAGCATTGACCGCCCTTTTTGCTCAAGTTTTAGTTGATAACGTGAATGTTAATGGCACTGTCTATAATTTTGACTCCCGTCCTGAACTTGTTCAGAGTTGCAATCGTGGCGGATTCTGTGAAATGTGGGTTCCTTACCAAGTTTCTGGAAGCTCGGTTACCTCTGCGTGGTGGGTTAACACTTCGGGCAATGATTACGTGGGAAGTAATGCTTGGACTGGCGCTTATAGCTACGGTAATGGAATGGACTATATGGCCTTCACCAACTGGGAAAAAATGTCCGCAAACGGAATCCCAGAACCCGCCTCGTTGGTCCTCGTTGCGCTCGGCGTAGCTGGCTTAGGCTTCACCCGTTTCAAGAGCAAAGCCGCCTAAATAGCTTAGCCAGTTACCCTGTAGCGCCCCTTTGGTGAAAACCTAGGGGCGTTTTCATTGGTTCACGTCTGACAGCTTTTAACCAAAGGTGAATGGCGGCAACAGGTTCATTGCTGACATTGGCTTCCGGTAAGCGAACTTCTGCTCACGGCCGAATTGAGCCGGTGGTCTGGAAAATGACACCTAAAACCTCTCCGTGGTTTTGGCTACCATCTCAGAGCATGGTTGGCGCGTCGTCGAGTTCGTTCGGATTGTCGCCGCTGGCCGGGAAATGTTGGGCGAGCAGGGCGGTGATGCGCGCGATGGCATTCACCATGCCGAGCCGGTAATCGCCGGCGGCAAAGGCGTCGTCCATCTGCCGGCAGATGGCATCCCATTCGGATTGCTCGACATGGGCGGCGATGCCCCGGTCGGCGAGGATTTCGACCTGGCGGTCGACGAGCTGGACGTAGACGAGGATGCCGTTGGCTTCGCGCGTGGCGGCCACGCCGAGCGACTCGAAGAGTGCGGCGGCTCGGGCCCTGCAGGTGTCGTTGCGGAGCAGGGCGCGGAGCGGTAGCGGGCCTTCGATGGCGATGCGGATTTCGCCGCGATGCCGGGTTTCGGAAGCCTTGACTGCGGCGCCGATGGCCGCCAGATCGTCGGCCCGGAAGGCGCGTCTGGCCCACCAGCCGGGCGATGAGAGGTGTTTGAGCAGGCGTGTCAGCATGGTTTCACCAGTTTCCCGAAGCGCCGCCGCCACCGAAGCCGCCTCCGCCGCCGGAAAATCCGCCACTCCCGCCGGAGAATCCACCGCCGCCCGAGCCACCGCCAAAGCCCCCTGGGAAGCCCCCGCCTCCGGAAGTCCAGCCGCCGCGGCCGAGGCGGATGAAGGAGAGGGCGAAGGCGACCAGTGCGGCCCCGCCGGCCAGGCCGAGCGAGGCGAAAATGGTCCAGGCCAGCCAGCCGGCGATGCCGGAGACGGCCAGCGAACCGAGCAGGCCGAACATGGAGCGGATGGCGCCGGCCATGAAGAAGACGATGAGCAGGAAGGTCAGCGCGTCACCGGGGTCGGTGCCGCCCGGGGCGGTCTGCACGACGGGGGGCGGTAGCGGTTCGCCGCGAATGACCTTGTCGAGGGTTGCTACGGTCGACCGCAGGCCACCGGCAAAATCGCCTTGGCGGAAATGCGGCGCCATCTGTTCGGCCACGATGCGCTTGGCGATGGCGTCGGGAATGGCGCCTTCCAGGCCGTAGCCGACTTCGATGCGCATGCGCCGGTCGTTCTTGGCGACGATGACGATCACCCCGTCATCGACGCCCTTGCGGCCGATTTTCCAGGCCTCGGCGAGGCGGATGCCGAATTGTTCGATGCTGCGTGGCGGTCAGGTCGGTGACACGTTCGGTCAGGGGCGGCAGCGCCACCTCGTCGGCGCTCCAGCCAAGCAGCGGCAGGAGCGCGAAACAGAGGGCGACGAGCCAGCGGAACATCCGGGCTTACTTGGCCGCTGCCGGGGTGTCGAACTTGACGACCGGCGGCGTCGAAATGGTCTTTTCGTCGTCGACCGCGAAGTTGGCCTTGGGCTTGTAGCCCATGACCATAGCCGTCAGGTTGTTCGGGAAGGTGCGGACCGAAATGTTGTACTGGCGCACGCTGTCGATGTAGCGGTTGCGCGCCACGGTGATGCGGTTTTCGGTGCCTTCGAGCTGGGCCTGGAGGTCGCGGAAGTTGGCGTCAGCCTTGAGGTTCGGATAATTCTCGGCGACCACGAGCAGGCGGGACAGGGCACCGGACAGCTCGCCCTGCGCTTTCTGGAACTTGGCGAAGGCAGCCTCGTCGTTGACCAGTTCCGGGGTCATCTTCATGCCGGCGACGTTGGCGCGGGCTTCGGTGACGCGGGTCAGCACTTCCTTTTCATGCGCCGCGTAGCCCTGGACGACGGAAACCAGGTTGGGAATGAGGTCGGCGCGGCGTTTGTACTGGTTGAGCACCTCGGACCAGGCGGCGTTCACGCCTTCGTCGTTGATCTGGATCTGGTTGTAACCGCAGCCGGAAAGCAGGCTGGCGATGAGGACGAGTACGGAGTAGAGACGAATGCGCATGGAAATGGCTCCAGAAGAATGGTTCGTTGGACAGCATACCATCGTGATATTTCCGGGCGGGTAAAGTTTGGTTTGCTACGGTCAACCGGAAAAAACGGCGAAAATTGAAATCGCCGGGCGACGGCTTCAGCCCGGTTTACGGCGCAGCAAATGCATGACGATGAAGCTGAGCACCGCCTCGCCACGCTGATTGACCGCCTGATACTTGAGGCGCGCAATGCCGCGATCCGGCTTCGAGTTCGACGGCCGTACCTCAAGCACTTCGATTTCGCTGTGCAGGGTGTCGCCCGGCCGCACCGGGGCCAGCCAGCGCAACTCGTCGATGCCCGGCGAACCCATGCTCGATTCGGCCAGGATGCCGGACTGGATGAACAGCCGGAAGCAGATGGCCAGACTCTGGAAACCGCTGGCGATCAGCCCGCCGTAGGGCGAGTCGGCCGCGGCGTTGGCGTCGAGATGGAAGGGCTGCGGGTCGTAGCGCCAGGCGAAGTCGATGATCTCGGCTTCAGTCAGCGTCAGGCCCGGCGAGGTGAACTGCTGGCCGGGGGTAAGGTCGTCGAGGAAACGGGTGTCCATGGTGGTGACTCCTTTGTTTGTGTGGGGCTTACGGGTTCCGGCACTGCGCCACCTGAGTGTCGCCGGCCTTGCCGCAGGGCGTGAGGGCGCCAGGCATCGGATGCGGGGTGCCGTGCTTGTCCATGTGGGCGGCCAGGGTGTCCCATTCGAGCACGCCCGTTTTGTCGAGCTTGAGGCGGAGCAGCCAGCCGACTTTGGCTTCGGGGGCGGTGAAGCCGTCGAAAACGAAGTTGCCGAGGCTGTAGATGATCGGTTTGCCCTGATAAACGTCGGCGCCTTGCGTGACATGCGGATGGCTGCCGACGACCATGCTGGCGCCTTCGTCTATCATGCGCCGGGCGAAGCTTTGCAGGCGTGGGCTGGCGGCCGGCTCGTATTCCCAGCCCCAGTGCATGAAGGGGATGATGAGGTCGGCACCGGTAGCCTTGGCGGCGCGGATGTCGCTGATCACGTGATCGTCCTCGCTCCATGCCGTGCCGGGGCTGTCGGCGCCGGCTTCGAAGGCGCGCGGGGCAAATTCGTTGTAGCCGAGGATGGCGATTTTGAGGCCCTGGCGTTCGATCCACAGCGGCTGATGGGCTTCGACGAGATTCTTGCCGGCGCCGAAATGGGCGATGCCGGCGCTGTCGAGGCGTTGCATGGTTTCGAGCAGGGCCCGGTGGCCGTAGTCGCCAACATGGTTGTTGGCTAGCGTGACGGCGTCGAAGCGGCCGCGCAGGATGCGCAGCGTGCGCGGGTGGGCGCGGAACGTGTAGGGCTTGCCGGCGAGGCGCTTGCCGCTTCTGGCGATCGAGGTTTCGAGGTTGGCGATGCGGTAGTCGGCAGCCTTGAGGGTCTTGGCGAAAGGGGCGAGCGGGTCGCCGCCGCGCGCGATGAGCCGGCCCGGGCCATCGTCGAGCATGACGTCGCCGGCGAAAATGATCGTTATCGGCTCGGCTTTGACGTTGAAAGCGGCCAGAAATGCCATTGCTACGGTCAACCGGAAAAAACGGCTCATTTTGAAATGCCCTCGCGCAACTCGCACCAGTAGTCGAGGACCAGGCCGTAGCGCGGTTCGTAGACGTGATTCAGTCCGCTGAAGCCGTAGCGGCCGGCCGGAACCGGCGGGTAGGCGTAGGTCGCCTGGTGGATGAGCGGACGGCCGTCGATGTCGTCATGCTGGGCATGGGTGTAGAGCTTGATGCTGGCGAGATCGGCCGGTTCGCGGAGAAAGACGATGCGGAACTGCAGGTAGGAGCCGAATTTGATCGGCGCCACGGTGTAGGGCGAGTCGCTGGGGCCGGCCTCGACGATCTTCGTCTCGCCACCGTAGGTGACGTGGCAGGCCACCATCTCGCCTGTTCCGGCACGGGCCGTCGCGGCACCGAGGAGGAGGGCGCCGAGCAGCGCGCAGGTGCTAGCGCGCGGTGCCACGGCTGGCCGGTTTCAGGACGATGTCGATGGCAACGGGCTGGCCGTTTTTGATCGCCGGAGCGGGTTTGGCGCTGGCGAAAAGCAGTTTGCCGCCAGCCTCGATCCGGGCGCTGACGGTGGCGCCAGTCTTTTTGCCCATGAGGTCGCGGTCGACCGTGGCGCTGAAGGCAATTGGCACCTGGGCGCCGTTCAGTTCGTAACGCTGATCGGCCAGCGTGCGCCGGCCGGACTGGATGCGGATCTTGAGGATGGCGTTCGGCGGCAAGGCAACGCGGGCGAGATAGCGGACCGTGCCGGCGATGTCGATGAAACTGCAGGCCGCCGCGGGCTGCGCTGCGGCCTGCGGCATGACCGGCGCCGCGCTGCCGCGCGAGCAGCGGCGCAGGTTGCCCTTGCCGTCTTCGAGAATGGCGTCGTCGCCCTTGGTCGCCAGGCGAATGTCCCCGCTGCGATACAGCGCGCCGGAGGCGGCCGGGACTTGCGGCAGAACGACGGCGTCGTCGGCAAAATGCAGCGTTGCCTGCGGTCGACCGGATATATCGGCCGAAAACGAAATGTCGATACGGTTGCCGTTGTCGCAGGTGTAGGCGAGGCGTTCGTCGCCGGCGTGGGCGCAGAAAGGGCCGAGCAGTGCCAGCAGCAGCGCCGGCAGGGGGCGGAGGTTCATGGGTTTTCCGGTTTGGGGAGAGGCGTCCAGCGTCCGTCGAGCAGACCTTCGATGGGCTGGAAGGCCGATTTGTAGGCCATCTTGCGACTTTCGGCGATCCAGTAGCCGAGGTACAGGTAGGGCAGGCCAAGGGCAGCGCACTGGGCGACCTGCCACAGGATGTTGTAGGTGCCGAAGCTGGCGTGCGGCACGTCCGGATCGTAAAAGGTGTAGACCGACGACAGGCCGTCGTCGAGCACGTCGATCAGGCTCACCATGCGCACGATGCCGTTTTCCGAGAACTCGATGAGCCGGGTGTCGACCCGGCTTTGCAGCAGGAACTGGGCGTACTGTTCGTGGCTGTCCTCGTCCATGCCGCCGCCCGGGTGGCGGGCCTGCTGGTAGCGGTTGTAGAGCGCGTAATGCTCGTCGTAGTAGAGCAGCGGCAGTTCGCGGGCGCGCAGGTTGGCGTGGCGCTTCACGGCCCGGCGCTGGCTGCGGTTGGGCTGCAGTTCGGCGACCGGCAGGCGCACCGGTACGCAGGCCTGGCAGTGGTCGCAATTCGGCCGGTAGGTGAATGCCCCGCTACGCCGGAAACCGGCCCGGACCAGCGCGCTGTAAATTTCGCTGTCGATCAGGTGGGCCGGCGTCGCCACTTGCGAGCGCGCCTCGCGGTCAGCCAGGTAGCTGCACGGATAGGGCGAGGTGGCGTAGTACTGGAGCAGCGAGAAGGGCAGTTCGGCGTCGTCGGGCTGGGCCATGGCTTACCATGCGATGTCGGGGTGAGCGGCCGACCAGCTGTCGCGCGACGAGATTGCCGCGGTCAACGCCGACAATCGGGTCAAAAAGGCGTCGCGCGGAATTTCGCGGGCGCCGAGCGAGGCGAGGTGGTCGGTGTGCATCTGACAATCAATCATGCCGAATTGGTTGGTCACAAGATAACGCACGAGATGGGCGAAAGCGACCTTCGATGCGTCAGTCCGCCGGGAGAACATCGATTCGCCGTAGAACATGCGACCGATGGCCAGCCCGTACAGGCCGCCGACCAGCGTGTCTCCCTCGTAACTTTCGACCGAATGCGCCCAGCCAAGTTCATGCAGCCGGCAGTAGGCGTCTTTCATTTCCGGCGTGATCCAGGTGCCGTCTTGGCCATCGCGCTGTGTCGTCGCGCAGGCGTCCATGACGCCCGGGAAATCGGTGTCGAAGCGCACCGTAAATTTGCCGGCACGCAGTGTTTTACGCAGCGAACGGGTCAGCCGGAACTCTTCGGGGAAAAGCACCATGCGCGGATCTGGCGAATACCACAGGGGCAGGCCATCGACCGTCCCCCACGGGAAAATGCCCTGCCGGTATGCGGCGAGCAGGCGGTCCGGCTGCAAGCCTCCACCGACCGCGAGCAGTCCGCCCATTTCCTCGCGGGCCGAGTCGACCGGTGGAAAAAGGTCGAGCGGGCCGAGGAACGGGATCATGCGTGATGGTGAAAAATCAGTTGGCGCTGTTGTTGGCCAGCCAGGTGATCGGCTTGGCCTGTTGTTCGAGCTTGATCTCGCAGGCCGGATCGTCGCATTCCTCGTGCTTCATGAAGGCGATGACGTGGTCGGCATCGAGCCGGATGCCGATTTTTTCACCGAGGGCATGATTGTGGTGCGACGGGACCAGCGATAAAACCTGCGTGCCGCTGGCCAGGCGCAATGTGTACAGGATGTCGGCACCGCGAAAAGCCTTGTTCAGCACCTCGGCCTGAACGGTGCTGGTATCGTCGTGCACGATGTCGTCCGGCCGCAACAGCACATCGACCTTGCAACCGTTGTCGCAGGCGGCGCAGGTTTCGTTGCACTCGACCGGCGTATCGGAAATCAGCGTACCCAGTTCCATGCGCACGCTGTTGTTGTCGCCGACCGTGCCGGTAACCAACACACCCTGACCGATAAAGTCCGCGACAAAACGGTTGGCCGGGCGGTGATACAGGTTGTATGGCACGTCCCACTGCTGGATGCGGCCTTCGTACATGATGCCTATCTCGTCGGCCATGGCGAAGGCTTCGTGCTGATCGTGGGTGACCATGACCGCGGTCGAACCCTCGCGTTTGAGAATTTCGCGCACCTCGGCCGACAGCCGTTCGCGCAGGCCGACATCGAGATTGGAAAACGGCTCGTCGAGCAGGATCAATTCCGGCCGCGGAGCAAGGGCGCGGGCCAGCGCCACGCGCTGCTGCTGGCCACCGGACAGCTCATGCGGAAACTTGCTGCCCTGACCGTGCAGGCCGACCGTTGCCAGCAACTGGCGGACGCGCAGATGGGCGTCCTCGCCCGGGTTGCGACCAAGGCCGAAGGCAACATTCGCTTCGATCGAAAGGTGGGGAAACAGCGCGTAATCCTGAAAAACCATGCCGATCCGCCGCTTCTCGGGCGAAACGCGCTGGCCGGCCCGGCTGACGACCTTGCCGTGCAGCCGGATTTCGCCGCCGACGATGTCCTCGAACCCGGCGATGCAGCGCAGCAAAGTCGTCTTGCCGCAACCGGAGGGACCAAGCAAGCAGGCGATGCTGCCGGCTTCGAGCGAAAAGTTCACGCCGTCGACGACGGTGTGGTTGCCGTAGCGCTGGACGACGCCATTTAGTTCAAGTTGGGCCATAGGTGGTCGATTATAATTCCCATTCACACTCATGCGCACAGCCCATTATTCCCCCCTGCTGACGGTCGGAATCGTCGTTGCCCTGCTCGCCGGATTGCCGGTAGCCAGCGTCGGCCTCAATATTTTTGTCGGCGGCACCAGCGCCACCTGGTCGCACCTGGCTGACACCGTTCTTTCCGAATACATCGCCAATTCGCTCTGGCTGTGCCTCGGCGTCGGTTGTGGCGTCGGCATCGTTGGCGTGGCGACGGCCTGGCTGACGGCCATGCACGAATTCCCCGGCCGGCGCTTCTTCGAATGGGCCATGGTGCTGCCACTGGCCGTTCCGGCCTATGTCATGGCCTACGTCTACACCGATTTCCTGCAATTCGTCGGCCCGGTGCAAACCTTCTTGCGCGATACCTTCGGCTGGGAACACGGCGACTACTGGTTCCCGGACATCCGCACCTTGCCCGGCGCCATACTGATGTTCGTCAGCGTGCTTTACCCCTACGTTTACCTGCTCGCCCGCACCGCTTTTCTCGAACGCGCCAGCGGCATGCTGGAAGCCGCGCGCACATTGGGTATGGGGCCATGGCGGGGCTTTTTTGCCGTATCCCTGCCGCTGGCCCGGCCGGCCATCGTCGCCGGCATCGCATTGGCGCTCATGGAAACACTGGCCGACTACGGCACCGTGGCCTATTTTGCGGTCAACACGTTCACCACCGGCATTTACCGCGCCTGGTTCTCGCTCGGCGACCGCGTCGCAGCCGCCCAACTGGCCGCCATGCTGCTCGCCTTCGTCCTCTTTCTGCTCGTGGCCGAGCGCACCTCGCGCGGTCGGGCGCGCTATCACAACACGACCGGCCGCAACCGGCCGATGGCTGGCGCGCGTTTGCGCGGCCCGGCTGCCTGGCTGGCGACCTTGGCCTGCGCCGTCCCCTTGCTGCTTGGCTTCATCATGCCGGCCATATTGCTGCTCAAAATGGCCCTGACCGAAGGCGATGCGCAGTTCGGCGAGCGTTTTCTGGTGCTCGCCCGCAACAGCTTCGTACTGGCTGGCGTGACGGCCGTCATTGCTGTCCTGCTTGCTCTGCTCATGGGCTACGGCGCCCGCCTGTCGAAAACGACCTTCGCCAATGGTCTGAATCGCCTCGTTGGTCTCGGCTACGCCGTGCCTGGAGCGGTGATCGCCGTCGGTGTCCTGATTCCCGTGACCCGTCTCGACAACTGGCTGGCCGGGCAATGGACTCAGTGGTTCGGTTACAACCCCGGCCTGTTGCTGACCGGTGGTATCGCTGCGCTGATCTATGCCTACCTCGTGCGTTTTCTCGCCGTTGCGCTGCACACGGTTGAATCCAGTCTGGCCAAGATCACCCCGAATATGGACGACGCGGCGCGCAGCCTTGGTCTGGGGCAGGGTGAAACGTTGCGCCGGGTGCACATCCCCATGCTGCGCGGCAGTCTGCTGACGGCGGGTTTGCTGGTCTTCGTCGATGTGATGAAGGAGCTGCCGGCCACGCTGGTCATGCGTCCCTTCAATTTCGATACGCTGGCGACGCAGGCGTATACCCTGGCGTCGGATGAGCGGCTGGCCGAAGCGTCGACGGCCGCGCTGGCCATTGTCGCGGTTGGCTTGTTGCCGCTTATTGCGCTGTCGCGACAGATCACCGCGGCGCGTCGGCGTTAATTACGGCTGCTTGTCGGTCGGCTTGGCCTGCGCGTTGTCCGCTTCGTTTTCCTCCAGGAAAAGCAGATCCATGCTGAGCAATCTGGTAGCCGTCCCGAAGTGACTCGGTGAATCCGCGTCGTCGGTCGGCGCCAGCGGGGCGGCGGCAGGGAGTCCGGATGGTGTGAATTCGATGAGGTTGTCCACCCCGCTTTCGGGGGGCGAAGGCGGGGCCTCTTCAGGCAGTGCGTCGCATGAAATATCCAGAGCCTGGTTGGCGATGGCGACGCCCTCGGGAAGAATGGCTCCGTTGTGCAGCAACAGATCGACAATATCCTGATGCCCTCGTCTGAACGCCAGCCGCAAGGGCGCTCCCGGGCCGTCACTGGCCATGGCATTCGGATTGGCGCCGTGTTTCAGCAACTCACCAACGATAGCCAGGTTGCCTTCGAAGCAGGCCGTACGCAGCGGCAAACCGCCGCAGCCGTGCATGTCGGGTTGCTCGATATCGTCGCCATTGTCCAGTGCAGTAATGACGCCTTGCAGGTGTCCGGCGCGGATGGCTTCGATCAAATCGGTTGTTTTGAAAGCTTTTTTCGTCATATTCCTGCAAATTCGAAGCGTCCGGCAATTGTAGGCAATTGCCGGAGCTTTTGCGAGAAATGACCTTACTTGAAACCGGCTCGGTCAAAGATGATCTGGGCCTTGGTCTGATACATCGCCAGACTCCTGACCGGCAATTTGTCAGCCTTGAACTTGCCCAAGACCGCCAGGGCCGGATTGTCCACTTTGACGCTGTTGACCGCAGGCCATTCATTATTGCCATCGGCAAAATAGCGCTGTGCCTGATCTGAGGACAAGTATTCCAGGAAGCGAATTGCCGCTTCGCGGTGCGGAGCGGTTTTCAGCACGCCCCCCCCGGATACATTGATGTGTGCTCCATTGCCGGCCTGGTCCGGCCAGACGATGCCAACCCGCTCCATCATTTTCTGATCTTCAGTCTTGGTCGAGCGGAGCAGGCGAGCCACGTAGTAGGTGTTTGAAATTGCAACGCCACATTCGCCGGCTGCAACTGCCTTGATCTGGTCGGTGTCGCCACCCTTAGGCGAGCGGGCAAAGTTGGCTACCATGCCGCGGGCGATTTCTTCGGCCTTGGCTTCACCCTGATGGGCAATGATCGATGCCATCAACGACAGGTTGTAAGGATGAGAGCCGGAGCGCGAGCAGAACTTGCCTTTCAGCTTCGGATTGGCCAGATCGGCATAATTCTGGACATCTTCCGGCTTGACCGAGCGTTTGTTGTAAACGATGACGCGCGCCCGCGTCGAAAATGAAAACCAGTCTTCGGTACGCAAGTGGGCGGGGATGCGCGATTCCAGCAGCTTTGAGGAAACCGGGGCAAACAATCCCAATTCATGGGCCACCGCAAGGCGTGCTGCATCGACTGTCAGGAAAACGTCGGCAGGGCTGTTGGCACCCTCATTCTTGATTCGTTCAAGAAGTTCGTCTTCCTTGCCTTCGATCCGGTTGATTCTGATGCCGGTCTGCTGCGTGAAATTGCTGTAAAGCGCTTCGTCCGTCTGGTAGTGCCGGGCCGAATACAGGTTGAGAACTTTTTCCTGGGCAACAGCCGGATTGAATATGGAAAGAGTTGCAGCGGCGATCAGGGCAGGCATCAGCTTCATACGGGAACTCCTGTTGTAAGTGAGAATGGTTCCAGTTTACCGACGGTGGTTGTGTTTGTAAATGAGAATGATTATCTTCTTTGCTTGTAAAAAAAGCGGCTTGAAGCCGCTTTTTTCAATCGCTTTCAAGTATTCGTCGAGCGCCGTTGTAGCGCGACATCCAGTAATTGCTCTCCATGCTTTCGATGCGAACTTCGGCACCCTTGCGCGGCGCGTGCAGGAAATGGTTGTCGCCGAGATAGATACCGACATGCGAAAAGGTCCGGCGCATGGTATTGAAAAACACCAGGTCACCCGGCTTCAACTGGCTGGCCTCGACTTGCTGGCCGACTTGGCTCATTTCGCGCGCCGTGCGCGGCAGCGAGGTGCCTATGCTGTCCTTGAAGGCGAGACGGACGAAACCGCTGCAGTCCAGACCACTGTCTTCATCGTTGCCACCCCAGCGGTAACGGACGCCAACCAGCTTTAGTGCCTGCAGGATGACATCTTGAGCGGCGTTGGTGTAACGTTCAAAAAACGGCTGTAAATCTTCTTGTTTACGAACCGGCTCAGCTGCCGACGGCGCACCGATCCCGCCAAGAAGCAGCGAGGAGGCCAGCAGTAGCGAAACCAGTACTTTATGCATAGCGGCGCAATATATTTGAAAAATAGTCGGCTGTAAAGGCGATGAAAATTCACCATTTGCAACTATGTTCATAGGCCGTAATTATGAATACAATTTCCATCCCGAGGTGTGAGGCAAACATGGAATCCTTCAAGGCGCTGCTGATTGAGGAATGCGATGGCAAGGTGAGCAGTGGTTTTGTCCAGATGGGCAAAAGCCAGCTGGATGCCGGAAATGTCACGATCAAGGTTGCCTATTCCAGTATTAATTACAAGGATGCGCTGGCGGCGACGGGGGCTGGCAAGATCATTCGGCGTTTTCCCTGTGTTGGCGGCATTGATTTATCCGGTACGGTCATCGAGAGTGGCGATGCGCGATTCAAGCCGGGTGATTCGGTTATTGCCACGAGCTTCGATATCGGCGTGGCCCATCACGGAGGCTATGCCGAAATAGCCCGGGTTCCGGGCGACTGGGTTGTTCCCCTGCCGGATGGCCTGACGCTTTTCGAGGCCATGGCCCTCGGGACGGCCGGCTTCACCGCGGCGCTGGGCATCGTTCGCATGGAAGAAAACGGTTTGCGCCCGAGCAAGGGGCCGGTCATCGTCACCGGTGCTACGGGCGGCGTCGGAAGTCTTGCGGTCGATATGCTGGCCAGGAGCGGTTATCACGTCGTGGCCCTGACCGGCAAGGAGAGCGAGGCAGATTACCTGCGCAGCATTGGCGCGGCGGAGGTATTGCTGCGGCAGAGTCTCGATCTGTCGAAGATCCGGCCGCTCGATCGGGGGCGCTGGGCGGGAGCTGTGGACAATCTGGGGGGGGATGTTCTGGCTTGGATCGCCAGCACCATGGAACAGGGCGGCACCATCGCCAGCATCGGGCTGGCGGCCAGCATGTCACTCAATACCACGGTGGCTCCCTTTATTCTGCGCGGGGTTTCCTTGCTTGGCGTCGATTCCGGTTATATCCGGGAGCCTTACCGGAGCGGTGTCTGGCAGCGTCTGGCCGGGGATTTGCGGCCACCGCATCTCGCTACCATGTCGCGGCGGATCCCGTTTGACGATCTGCCGGCCGCCTTCGGCGACTACATCGCCGGACGGGCCAAGGGACGCGTGGTGGTGGAAATTGGCGGAGGCTGACGTGGCCGATTTGCCGCGCATCCTTGTTGTCGACGATTCGCGGGTGGTCAGGATTTCACTTATCCAGCACCTGAAGGGCGACTACGAGGTGCGCGAAGAGGGCGACGGCGAGGCGGCCTGGCAGACGCTGGTGCTCGATCACTCCATTCGCGCAGTGATTTCCGATCTGCAGATGCCGAAGCTGAATGGTTACGAGTTGCTGGAGCGCATCCGGACGTCAAAGCTGAGACGTTTGCAGCAGTTGCCTTTTATTCTCGTTTCCGGAGAGGAGACCGAGGAGGAGCGCGCCAAGGCCAAGGCGCTGGGGGTTTCCGATTTTGTCACGAAGGGGGCCGGTTGTACGGAGGTGTTGACCCGCCTGAAGAATCTGCTGGTCCTGACTGATGCGCAGGAGCATCTGGATGCTGGCCGCGAGCAAATGGTCCAGGATCCGTCGAGCGGATTATTTACCCGGAAATATCTCGAACTTCAGGTGGCCCAGGCGATGTCGCACGCGGCCCGGCACGGCATCGATGTCAGCCTGATGGTGCTCGGTTTCGACGGTTTCGACAGCATGGGCGAGCGGCTCGGGGTCAAGGTTGCCGAGGAGGTCGGCAACCGCTTTGCCAAGATGCTGGCTGGCAAGATGCGCCAGGAAGACAGCCTCGGCCATTTTGGCGCCGGGCAGTTTGCCGTCGTGTCGCCGGGCACGGCGCCGGCCTTTTGCGCCACCTTCGCCGAGCGAGTGCGCGAGGCGGTGGAGGTGGCGCGCCTTTCGGTTCAGGGGCAAACCGTCGCCCTGACGGTGAGTATTGGTCTGGCCAGCGTGCCGACGGATTTGGTGTCATCGGCCGGGGCTCTGCTCGACCTGGCTGGCGAGCGCATGCATGCGGCGATGCGGGCGGGCGGAAACAGAACCGAGTCGGGCGGGGTGATGCCGGCTACGCGGCCTATTTCCATCCAGCATGCGCTGGAGTTGCTGGCCGCCAACCGACAGTCGGTGGTGGTTCCGCATCTCCCGGCGCTGGCCGAACGCTTGTTGCCTTTGATGCGTTTGATGAATCAGGAATTGGGGCTGACTTTGCCGGTGGCAGAGATTGAGTACCTTTTGTGTGAACGGAAAATGAATAACGACTAGTCCGTTCTTTGTTTTGAGTTGTGCAGGAAAACCTAGCTAGAGGGAGTTTTATGGCGACGTACAAGGAGTTTCACCAGTATTCGATTGAAAAACCGGATGAGTTCTGGACCGAACAGGCTCAGCTCGTCGATTGGAAAGAGCCGTTTACCCAGGTGTGCGACTATTCCCGCCCGCCGTTTGCCAAGTGGTTTGTCGGCGGCAAGACCAATCTTTGTTACAACGCGGTTGACCGCCATGCGGCCAAGCGTCCGAATGATCGCGCCCTGATCTTCGTGTCGACCGAAACCGACGAGGAAACGGTCTACAGCTTTGCCGAACTGCAGCGCGAAATCGAGCGCATGGCGGCGATCTACCAGAGCCTCGGTGTCAAGAAGGGTGATCGCGTCCTGATTTACATGCCGATGATTGCCCAGGCGACCTTCGCCATCCTCGCCGCAACCCGCATTGGCGCCATCCACTCGGTGGTGTTCGGCGGTTTTGCCTCCGGTTCGCTGGCGACCCGTATCGACGATGCCAAGCCGGTACTGATCGTTTCGTCCGACGCCGGCATGCGCGGCGGCAAGGCAGTGCCGTACAAGCATCTGCTCGACGAAGCCATCGAGCTGGCCGAACACAAGCCGGCCAAGGTGCTGATGGTCGACCGTGGCGTGGACAAGGAATTCAACAAGGTTGCCGGCCGTGACGTCGATTACGCCACCCTGCGTAGCCAGTTCATGGATGCCACGGTGCCGTGCGAATGGCTGGAATCGTCCGAGCCGTCCTACATTCTTTACACGTCCGGCACGACCGGCAAGCCGAAGGGTGTGCAGCGCGACACGGGTGGTTACGCCGTGGCGCTGGCTTCGTCGATGAAGCACATCTACTGCGGTGGCGAAGGCGAAACCTTCTTCTCGACCTCCGACATCGGCTGGGTGGTTGGCCACTCCTACATCATCTACGGTCCGCTGATCGCCGGCATGGCCACGGTGATGTACGAAGGCACGCCGCTGCGTCCGGACGCCGGCATCTGGTGGAAGATTGTCGAAAAGTACCAGGTCAGCGTCATGTTCTCGGCGCCGACGGCGGCCCGCGTCCTGAAGAAGCAGGACCCGGCGTTCATGCACAAGTACGACCTGTCGTCGCTCAAGCACGTCTTCATGGCCGGCGAGCCGCTCGACCAGCCGACCCACGAGTGGTTCATGACTGAACTCGGCAAGCCGGTCATCGACAACTACTGGCAGACCGAAACGGGCTGGCCGATGTTGGCCGCGCTGCCTGGCGTCGAAAAGACCCCGATCAAGTACGGCTCGCCATCCTTCCCGGTCTACGGTTACAACCTGCAGATTTTCCGCGAAGACGGTTCGGTCTGCGATGCCAACGAAAAGGGCATCGCAGCCGTCATTCCGCCGTTGCCGCCAGGCTGTCTGACGACCGTCTGGGGCCAGGACGACCGTTTCGTGTCGACCTACTTCACGCTGTTCAAGGACCCGCTGGTGTACTCGTCCTACGACTGGGCGATCAAGGATGAAGACGGTTACTTCACCATCCTCGGTCGTACCGACGACGTGATCAACGTTGCCGGCCACCGCCTGGGTACTCGCGAAATCGAGGAGGCCATCCAGAATCACCCGGCGATTGCCGAAGTGGCCGTGGTTGGCGTCGAGGACAAGCTCAAGGGGCAGGTTCCGATGGCCTTTGCCGTGGTCAAGGATGCTGCCAAAGTCGCGACGCCCGAGCTGGTGAAGGCGCTGGAGAAGGAGGTTTTCTCCACCGTCGACGGCATTCTCGGCGCTATCGGTCGTCCGGCCCGTGTGCATTTCGTGACCGGCTTGCCCAAGACGCGTTCCGGCAAGATGCTGCGCCGTTCGCTGCAGGCACTGGCCGAAGGCCGTGATCCGGGCGATCTGACGACGATCGACGATCCGTCTACGCTCGAACAGATCAAGAACGCGCTGGCCAGTTAAGCGAGGTTCCTGTCTGACCCCGCCCGCCGATGAAAACCGGCGGGCTTTTTTACGCCGGGCATTTCATTTTTGACCATTTTTTCCGGTTGACCGTAGAAGCACGGCCTATTGGCGGCGTTTGTTCCGGCGTCACAATCGGTCCTTGGGCCGGGTGGTAGAATGCTGGCCAATCCAAGCATTCTGTGGCTTTAGCAAAATGATTTACGAAACCGTCGCCGCCGTCGATCTGGGCTCCAACAGCTTCCGTCTGCAGGTCGGGCGGGTTGTGGACAACCAGATCTACACTCTGGACTCCATGAAGGAGCCGGTACGTCTGGCCTCCGGCCTGATGCCGGACAAGCGTCTCGACGTGGCGGCCCAGGGCCGTGCGCTCGACGCCCTGCGCCGTTTCGGCGAACGGCTGGGCGGGCTGGATCGCGGGGCAGTGCGGGCCGTGGCGACCAACACCCTGCGCATTGCCAAGAACGCCTTCGAGTTCTTGCCGCAGGCCGAAGAGGCGCTCGGTTTTCCCATCGAAGTCATCGCCGGTCGCGAAGAGGCTCGCCTGATCTACATTGGCGCCTCGCATTCCTTGCCATCGGCAGCGCACAAGCGGCTGGTTATCGACATCGGCGGCGGCTCCACCGAATTCATCATCGGCAAACGCCATGAGCCGCAGCTCATGGAATCGCTGTACATGGGCTGTGTCAGCTACACCCTGCGTTTCTTCCCGGATCGCCGGATCGACCGCAAACGTCTGCGCGAGGCACAGGTGGCGGCGGCCAAGGAAATCGAGCTGATCGCCCATGACTACCAGCGCGTGGGCTGGAAGGAGGCCGTCGGTTCCTCCGGTTCGGCGCGGGCGATTGCCGACGTGCTCGAGCTCAACGGCCTGAATCCGAATAATGAAAGCGGCATCACGCGGGTTGGTCTGGAACGGTTGTGTACCCTGCTCGTCAAGGCGGGATCGGCCGAAGCGCTCGACCTGCCGGGCGTCAAGGGCGACCGCCTGCCGGTTTTCCCGGGAGGCGTGGCGATCATGTCGGCGATCTTCGAAGAGCTCGGCATCGAACACATGACCTATGCCGATGGCGCCTTGCGCCTGGGCGTGCTCTACGACCTGCTCGGCCGCTTTCATCATCACGACATGCGCGACTCGACGGTGGCCCAGTTCCGCCGCCGCTATCAGCTATCAGGTCGAAGGCGATCAGGTGGCGCGTGTCGAGGCCACGGCGCTGGCGGCGCTGACCCAGCTGTACGACGGCACGCCGGGCGAGGCTGATATCCAGTTTCTGGCCTGGGCCTGTCGTCTGCACGAAATCGGTATATCGGTGGCGCACAACGCCTATCACAAGCATGGCGCCTACATTTTGACTTACGCTGACATGCCGGGCTTTTCCAAGAAGGATCAGGCGCGGCTGGCCATGGTCGTTCTCGGCCATCGCGGCAAGCTGGAAAAACTCGGCGCGATTCCTGTCCTCGACAGCGCCTGGGATCTGATTTTCTGTCTGCGCCTCGCCGTTCTGCTTCATCGCACCCGCGACGACCGGGCCATTCCAGCCTGGCGCGCCAGTCGCAAAGACAACGGCTACACTGTTGAGCTGCCCGCCGAATGGCTGGCCACCAATCCGTGGACAGCCGCCGCCTTTGGCGAAGAAGCCTCGGTCTGGAAGCAGCTTGGGCGGGAATACACGCTCCAGTCGAAAACGCAGAGGAAAATCGCATGAGCACATCCCCGCGCTTGCTGGTCGAGCCGGGGAGAGTGGTGTTGTCCGGTTGCTGGACGCTTGCCGAAATGCTTCCGCAACTGGCAGCACTGGAGGCAAAACTGGTCGCCTGTACCAGCCACAACGATTGGGATTTGTCGGAAATAACGCGCCTCGACAGCGCTGCGGCCGTACTGCTGTGGCGCACCTGGGGCGCCAGATGGCCGGACGGACTGGTCGCCGCTGAGCTGCATCGCCAGGTGCTGAAGCGGGTTGCCGAGCTGCCGCAGGAGATCGCCGAGCAAGCCAGGCCTCGTTTGCGATTCCCCGAGATGGTCGGTGCCTTGTTGCTCAAGGCGGTGGGTAACCTGCTCGGCATGATTGCCCTGTTCGGCCAGTTGTTGCTTGACGCGGCCTACCTGGTCCGCCATCCGCAGGATGTGCCGTGGAAGGAATTTACCGCCAATGTCTACAAGGCCGGGGCGCAGGCGCTGGCGGTGACGGCGCTGGTCGGCTTCCTGATCGGGGTGACGATCAGCTATCTCTCGGCGCTGCAACTCAAGAGTTTTGGCGCCGACCTGTTCATCGTCAATATTCTCGGCATCTCGATCATTCGCGAACTTGGGCCGGTACTCGTTGCCGTGCTGGTGGCCGGTCGTTCCGGTTCGGCGATGACGGCACAGATCGGCGTGATGCGGGTCACCGAGGAAATCGACGTGCTGTCGACGATGGGGATTTCGCGCACCATTCGGGTCGTTTTACCCAAAATTTTCGGGTTGACCGTAGCAATGCCCCTGCTTGTCCTGTGGACCTCGGCTGTGGCGATGTTCGGTGGCATGCTGGCGGCGCTGCTCCAGCTTGATCTGTCCTTTGCCTATTTCGTCGACAACCTGCCGCGGGCCGTGCCGGTGGCCAATCTTGTCATCGGCCTGAGCAAGGGCGTGGTCTTCGGTTTCGTCATCGCCATCGTCGCTTGTCATTTCGGCCTGCACGTCAAACCCAATACCGAGAGCCTGTCGGCCAGCACGACCAGCGCCGTGGTGACAGCGATCACCACGGTCATCCTCTTCGACGCGATTTTCGCCGTGTTCACCCGGAATATCGGTGTGCCATGAACCCGTCACCCGTCATCGAACTGAACGGCGTCGGCGTGAGCTTCGGCGGAAAAGCAGTCCATCGCGATTTGTCCCTGCGTGTCGAGGAGGGACAGATCGTCGGTCTGCTTGGCGGTTCCGGCAGCGGCAAGACCACTTTGTTGCGCGAGATTCTCGGCCTGTTGCAGCCGGACTCCGGGACCATCCGACTGTTCGGCATAGATCTCAATGACCCTGATGTCGACCGGCAGCGCAATCTGCGTCGTCGCCTCGGCATGCTGTTCCAGCAAGGCGCGCTGTTTTCCGCCCTGTCGGTCTTCGACAACATCGCCTTTCCGTTGCGCGAACTGCGCTGTCTCGACGCCGACTGGATTCGCCGTCTGGTCCACCTCAAGCTGGCCATGGTCGGGCTCGAGCCAACACACGGCAAACTGATGCCGGCCGAGTTGTCGGGGGGCATGGTCAAGCGTGTCGCGCTGGCCCGCGCCCTGGCCCTGGAACCAGAACTGTTGCTGCTCGACGAGCCGACGGCCGGCCTCGACCCGGACCGCAGCCAGAATTTTGTCGAACTGGTCGGCTCCCTTCAGCGTGAGCTCGGCCTGACCGTTGTCATGGTCACCCACGATCTCAATACCCTGGCCGGACTGGCCACGCACGTCGCCGTGCTGGCCGATCAACGGATCATCGCCTTCGGCCCGAAGGACGAGGTCATGACCGTCGATCACCCCTTCGTTACCGGCTTTTTTGGCGCAGACCGCCGGAAGCTGCTTTAATTGGCACTCATGGAAAACAAGTCCTACGCTTTCGCTGCCGGTCTCTTCGCGCTACTTCTCGGCGTGGCGGCCTTGCTCGCCATCTATTGGCTGAACGGCAGCAAGGACTCCGAACACGACTACATCGTCGTCACCAAGCAGAACATCGGCGGCCTGAATCCGCAGGCGCAGGTCCGCTACCGCGGTATCCGCGTCGGCAAAGTCAGCGACATCCGCCTTGATCCGGAGGATTACAGCAACATTCTGGTCACCATCTCAGTCAACGACGACGTGCCGCTGACCAAAGGCACAGTGGCCAAACTGAACTATCAGGGCGTCACCGGTCTGGCTCACATTCTTCTCCTTGAAACCGGCAAGAACAACGAACCGCTAGTGCCAAACAACGAGCAGCCGCCACGTATCACGATGATTCCCTCCATGCTCGAAGAGCTGGCAGAAACCGGCATGGCCACCCTTGTCGAGGCACGGCAGATGATGGCCAGTGCCAACGCCATGCTCGACGCGGAAAGTCGTGCCCACCTGAAAACCACGCTGGCCAATCTTGAAAAGGTCTCCGGCAACATGAAACCGGTGCTGGATAACCTCAACACGACGCTCTCGCAGGTCAACAAGCTACTCGACGACCGCAATATTCGTAACCTGGCCCAGGCCGCCGGAGAGGTTCAGCCCCTGCTCGCCGATACCCGCATCCTGATCGGCAAAATGCAGGTGGCGACCGACAAGCTCGATATCGCCATCGGCGACGCTGCGGCGGGCGGGACGTCGGCACTGATGCCGCGCCTCAACGAGCTCGCCACCGACTTCTCGCTCACTTCTCGCCAGTTGAGCCGCGTTCTGCGCGTACTTGAAGACACGCCGCAGGGTCTGGTCTTCGGAGCGCCTGCACCGGAGCCAGGCCCAGGCGAAACCGGCTTCAACCCGACAAGGGATAAATAAGATGCGCTGGCTGACTACCCTGTTGATTTGCAGTCTGCTGTCGGCCTGTTTTACGGCAGGCAGGCGCGGCGGCGATAGTCCTCCGGCGATATACGATTTCGGACCTGCCCCGGCCAGTCTGCTGACTTCCCCCCGCAAGCAGCCATTCGCGCTCGAAGTGCGGGCGCCACTGTGGTTCGACTCGCAAGGCATAGACTATCGGCTGGCCTATGTCGATGCCGCCCGCCTGCGCGAATATGCCCAGGCACGCTGGGCCGGACCTCCGGCGCAAATGATCGAGCAGCGGTTGATGCGGCAACTCGATTATTCGCTGTCGGGTCAAGGTCAGTCGACGTGTGTCCTGCGCCTTGAAATCACCGAGTTCAGTCAGGTTTTTCTCTCTCCGCAGAGCAGCAAGGGCGTATTGCAAGGACGCGCCGTTTTGCTCGACCGCGCGCGTCGGCAGGTGGCCGAGCTAGATCTGGAAATTGAAAAGCCGGCGCCTAGTCAGGATGCGCGCGGCGGTGTTGCTGCCTTGTCGGCAACCGTGGAGCAACTGGCTGCCACCCTGCTTGTTTGGGAAAAAGGGCAGGGTGCCGGTGCCTGTTCCGGTTAGCTTGAAATGATGCGCTCGGCGATCCGTTGCTTGAGATCGGCCAGATTGTCGTCGAAGTGCGCGTAGTGCATGAGCGACAAGCCAAACACGCAGGCGTAGAGCAGCAGGCTGCGGCTCTTCGCCTCGGCATCCGACATGCCGGCCGCCACGAACAACTTGCGCGTGCATTCGAGGCGATAGAGGTCGACCGATTCGACAACCGCTGCCGCCTGCGGGTCATGGCGCGCCCAGTCGCGAACAGCTAGTTCGATGGCCATGCCCTTGCGGTTTCGACTGGCCCCGTACACTTCGATGGCATAGTGCAATTGCTGGCTCTCCTGTCCTGCCGCGACGGAGGTGGTTTTTTCGATATCGCGGATGCGCCCGTCTTTCCATTGTTCGAGGACAGCATTGAGCAATGCCTGGCGATCCTTGAAATGCCAGTAAAAGCTACCCTTGGTAACGCCGCAGCGCTTGGCTAGCACCTCGACGCGCAAACCGCTGATCCCCTCTCGGGCCAGCACATCGATAGCCTCATCCACCCAGCGTTCCGGGTCGAGTTGGGTGCGTGCGACGGCCGCCTGCTTGCGAGGTTTGGCTGATGAGGATTTAATCAAGGGCTTGACAGGTTTGTTTTCCATACGCTACCGTATGCTTTTCCATACGACACAGTATGGTCATTGTGCTGAT
>PHCF01000066.1 GCA_002842145.1 Betaproteobacteria bacterium HGW-Betaproteobacteria-6
CGAAATCGCCAACGTCGACGGCGAAACCCAGTTCGAAGTGCTGGCCACCAACGGCGACACCTTCCTCGGCGGCGAAGACTTCGACCAGCGCCTGATCGATTACATCATCGACGAATTCAAGAAGGAAACCGGCGTCAACCTAAAGGCCGACGTACTGGCCCTGCAGCGCCTGAAAGAAGCCGCTGAAAAGGCCAAGATCGAGTTGTCTTCCAGCCAGCAGACCGAAATCAACCTGCCCTACATCACGGCCGACGCCTCCGGCCCGAAGCACCTGGCGCTCAAGGTTACCCGCGCCAAGTTCGAATCGCTGGTCGAGGAACTGGTCGAGCGCACCGTCGCTCCCTGCCTGACTGCGCTCAAGGATGCCGGCTGCAAGATCGGCGACATCGACGACGTGATCCTCGTTGGCGGCCAGTCGCGCATGCCCAAGGTCCAGGACAAGGTCAAGGAAGTCTTCGGCAAGGAACCGCGCAAGGACGTCAATCCGGATGAAGCCGTCGCTGTCGGCGCGGCCATCCAGGGCGGCGTGCTGCAAGGCGAAGTCAAGGATGTGCTGCTCCTCGACGTCACCCCGCTGTCGCTCGGCATCGAAACGCTGGGCGGCATCATGACCAAGCTGATCAAGAAGAACACGACGATCCCGACCAAGGCTTCCCAAGTCTTCTCGACCGCCGACGACAATCAGGGCGCAGTGACCATCCACGTTCTCCAGGGCGAGCGCGAAGTCGCTTCCGGCAACAAGAGCCTCGGCCAGTTCAACCTCGAAGGCATCCCGCCGGCACCGCGCGGCACGCCGCAGATCGAAGTCATTTTCGACATCGACGCCAACGGCATCATGCACGTCACGGCCAAGGACAAGGCCACCGGCAAGGAAAACAAGATCACCATCAAGGCCAACTCCGGTCTGAGCGAGGAAGAAATCCAGGCCATGGTCAAGGATGCCGAATTGCACGCCGAGGATGACAAGAAGGCGCACGAGCTGGCCGATGCCCGCAACCAGGCTGACGGCATGGTGCACATGGTCAAGAAATCGCTGACCGAGTACGGCGACAAGCTCGAAGCCGCTGAAAAGGAAGCCATCGAAGCCGCCATCAAGGATGTCGAGGACGTCCTGCGCGACGGTGACAAGGAAACCATCACGGCCAAGACGGAAGCCCTGTCAGTTGCCGCCCAGAAGCTCGGCGAAAAGATGTACGCCCAGCAGCAGGCTGAAGGCGCTGCCGCAGGGGCAGCCGGCCAGCAGGCCGAAGGCGGTGAAAAGACCGTCGAAGGCGATGTCGTCGATGCCGAATTTACCGAAGTGAACAAGGACAAGAAGTAAGTCCTGAAGCAACAGCCCGGCGCCGAGCCTTCCGGAAACCTCCGGCAGCACTCGGCGCCTTTGTCACTTGACGGGTAGAAGAAATGTCAAAACGCGATTTTTACGAAATCCTTGGCGTCAACCGCGACGCCAGCGATGAAGAAATAAAGAAGGCCTACCGCAAGCTGGCCATGAAGCATCACCCCGACCGCAACCCGGACAATCCGGCGGCCGAGGAGAAGTTCAAGGAAGCCAAGGAAGCCTACGAAATCCTGTCGGACAGCCAGAAGCGCTCGGCCTACGACCAGTTCGGCCACGCCGGCATCGACCAGCAGGCCGGGATGGGTGGCGGCTTCGGCGGCGGCACCGGTTTTTCCGATGCCTTCGGCGGCATTTTCGACGAGATTTTCGGCGGTCGCGGCGGCGGTGGCGGCGGTGGCCGTTCCAACATCTATCGCGGCGCTGACCTGCGCTACAACCTGGAAATCACGCTTGAGCAGGCCGCTCATGGTACGGAAACCAAGATTCGCATTCCGACCATGGAAGTCTGCGACCCCTGCAATGGCTCCGGCGCCAAGCCCGGCACCCAGCCGAAAACCTGCCCGACCTGCGGCGGTTCCGGCCAGGTTCGCCTGCAGCAAGGCTTTTTCTCGATCCAGCAGACCTGTCACAAGTGCCACGGCACCGGCCGCTTCATTGCCGAGCCGTGCAAGCACTGCGACGGCGCCGGTCGCGTCAAGCAACACAAGACGCTGGCCGTCAAGATTCCGGCCGGGGTCGATGAAGGCGATCGCATCAGGCTGTCCGGCGAAGGCGAGCATGGCGTCAATGGCGGCCCGCCGGGCGACCTCTACGTGCAGATTCACCTCAAGCAGCACGCCGTGTTCACCCGTGACCACAACGACCTGCATTGCGAGATGCCGATTTCCTTCACCGCCGCTGCCCTCGGCGGCGAGATCGAAATTCCCACCCTGGACGGTGCCGCAGCCATCAAGATTCCGGCCGAAACCCAGTCTGGACGCGTCTTCCGCCTGCGCGGCAAGGGTATCAAGGGGGTGCGCAGCCACACCCACGGCGACCTGATGTGCCACGTCGTCGTCGAAACCCCGGTCAACCTGACCGATCGCCAAAAGGAACTGCTGCGCGAACTGGAAGAATCCAGCCGCGACAACAGCGGCACGCACAACCCGCGCTCGAAGTCGTGGATGGACAAGGTCAAGGACTTCTTCGCCGAATAAGGCCTGACTTTGCACCACAGCCCCGGTGATCCCGAAACTTTCGGGCTCCGGGGCTGTTTCATTTTTGGCCTTTTCCCCGGTTGACCGTGTCATTGAACAAAACGCCGAAAGTCCGGCCTTCCCTGTTCCCGGTAATATCCCCGACTGTTAGAATCATTCGACCAATCAAGGGGGAGAAAAACAATGCGGGTCTTCAAGCGACTGGCCGCCGTTGGCGCCATTGCCTTTTCCACGATGTGCTGGGCCGAGCCCGGCGTCACCGATACGACGATCACGCTCGGCATGTCGGCTCCCTTCTCCGGCCCGAACGGCGCCTATGGCCAGGACATGCGGCAAATCATCACGGCCTATTTCGAGCAAGTTAACAAGGCCGGCGGCGTCAATGGGCGCAAGCTCGAACTGGTCGCCCTCGACGACGGCTACGAAACGGAGCGCACCGTCGCCAACACCCGGACGCTGATCAAGGACAAAAATGTCTTCGCGCTGCTCGCCTACTACGGCTCCAGCCCGACGACCGAAGCCATGAACACCGTCTTCGGGCCGGCCAAGGTTCCACTCGTTGGCACCATATCCGGCGCCGCCACTCTGCGTGAGTCGATGACCGCCAACCCGAACGCACGTTACATGTTCAACGTTCGCGCCAGCTACGCCGACGAAGCCGAAGTCATCGTCAACCAGATGCTGTCGCTGGGTCTCAAGAATATCGCTGTCTTCTACCAGAATGACGGCTTCGGCAAATCCGGTCTCGATGGCGTCACCGCGGCACTCAAAAAGAACAAGCTCGCTCCCTCCGCCGTCGGCACCGTCGAGCGCAACTCGCTCGATGTCAGCAAAGCCGTTGAAACGATCGCCAAGGCAACCCCCCAGGCGGTCGTCATGGTCACGCTCTACAAGCCGACCGCCGCTTTCGTCAAAGCCATGAAAAAAGCCGGCCAGTACCCGATGCTCATGACCCTGTCGCCGGTTGGCGCCCAGCTACTGGTTCAGGAACTTGGCCCCGACTCGCGCGGCATCGGCGTTTCTCAAGTGGTGCCCTATCCATGGAACAATGTTGTGCCCGTCGTCCGCGACTATCAAAAGGTTGCCGACAAGGCCAGTTTTTCGTACTACGGCATGGAAGGCTACCTCATGGCGAGGACCATGATCGAAGGCCTCAAGCGCGCCGGCAAGGACCTGACCCGCAGCAAGCTGGTCGATTCGCTGGAAAGCATGAGCGGCACCGACCTCGGTGGCTACCGCATCAACTATGGCCCGGGCACGCGACTCGGCTCACGCTTCGTCGAACTGACCGTCATTGGGCAAGGCGGCAAGATCCTGAAATAAGGCCCAACGCCTACGCAAATAAAAACGGCCCGATTCAGGGCCGTTTTTATTTGCAGGCACCGCTCGAACCAATCAAGCCCGACGCCAGGTCGTTCCCTGCGGACTATCATCCAGCGCAATACCCGCCGCCTTCAGTTCGTCGCGAATACGATCCGACTCGGCAAAATTCCTGGCCTTCTTGGCCGCCGCCCGGTCGGCAATCATCTGCTCGATAGCCGCCTCGTCGAGACCACCGGACGCCCCGCCCCCCTGCAAGTAAGCCATCGGCTCGCGCTCAAGCAGGCCGATCACTGCGCCAAGCGCCTTGAGCAGACCGGATAGCTCACTACTCTTTTGGCGATTGGCTTCAGCCGCCAGCTCGAAGAGCACCGAAATGGCGCCATGAGAATCGAAATCCTCGTTCAGTGCAGCGGCAAAACGGGCCGCGAAATCGTTGCTCCAGTCGATATCGACCGCCACCGCCGGCACGTCGCGCAGCGCGAAATACAAGCTGTCCAGACTGCGCTTGGCATCGTCGAGATGCGCGTCGGAGTAATTCAGCGGACTGCGGTAATGGGCGCGCAGGATGAAGAAGCGGACGACTTCGGCATCGAACTGCTCAAGCACCGTGCGAATCGTGAAGAAATTGCCCAGCGATTTCGACATCTTTTCGTTATCGACACGGACAAAACCGTTGTGCATCCAGTAATTGACGAAGGAGCACTGGTGTGCGCCTTCGGACTGGGCGATCTCGTTTTCATGGTGCGGGAATTGCAAATCCTGGCCACCGCCGTGGATGTCGAAATAATTGCCGAGCAGCTTCGAGCTCATCGCCGAGCACTCGATGTGCCACCCCGGACGCCCCTCGCCCCACGGCGACTCCCAAGCCGGCTCACCAGGCTTGGCGTGCTTCCAGAGTACGAAATCAAGCGGATCCTGCTTGGCCGAATCAACCTCGACACGTTCGCCGGCCCGCAGATCGTCAAGTGACTTGCCGGACAGCTTGCCGTAACCATCGAACTTGCGCACGGCGTAATTCACGTCGCCGTCAATTGCCTTGTATGCAAGGCCTTTGGCTTCCAGTTTGCCGATCAGATCGAGCATTTCCGGCACGTAATCGGTCGCCCTCGGCTCGAAATCGGGGCGCAGAACACCGAGCGCATCAGCGTCTTCGTGCATGAAGGCGATAAAACGGTTGGTCAGTTGCTGGATCGTCTCGCCATTCTCAATGGCACGCCTGATGATCTTGTCGTCGATGTCGGTAATGTTGCGAACGTAGGTCACATCGTAGCCGCTCGCCTTGAGCCAGCGATAAACCATGTCGAAAACGACCATGACCCGGGCATGGCCAAGATGGCAGAAATCATAAACAGTCATGCCGCAAACATACATGCGAACCTTGTTCGCTTCGATCGGGGTAAAAACCTGTTTTTCGCGCTTGAGAGAGTTGTAGATCTTGAGCATGCCGGGAGGAATCTGGGCTGGGCCGGCTAGCGAATCCCTATGGAATCACCGGCGTTTTTGGTAGAATCGGTAGATTGTATAACCTCGAAAAGTATAGCATAGCGATGACCTCTATTTCCCTGCTCCAGCCCCGTTTTAAGCAGATCAAGACGTTGCGTGCAATGGCAATTGGCCTGGCCATCGGCTTTGCCGTACCGGCATTTGCCGACAACCTCCCGGACGTCCAGCGCCTGATCAAGCAGGGCCAGTACCCGCAGGCTCTGGAGAAAGTCGATGCCTACCTGAGCAGCCGTCCCAAGGATGCCCAGGGTCGCTTCCTCAAGGGGCTGATCTATACCGAGATGAACAAACCGGCTGACGCCATCGGCGTATTCACCAAGCTTTCCGAGGATTACCCGGAATTGCCGGAACCCTACAACAACCTGGCTGTGCTCTACGCCCAGCAGAAGCAGTATGACAAAGCCCGTACGGCGCTCGAAATGGCCATAAGGACTCACCCGTCTTACGCCATCGCCTACGAAAACCTCGGTGACGTCTACGCCAAGCTGGCCAGCCAGGCCTATGACAAAGCCCTGCAACTCGACAACTCCAACTCCGCCACGCAAAACAAGCTGGCCCTCATCCGCGACCTCATCACCACCTCCGGCAAAGGCAACGTCAAACCGCAGCCGGCAGTTGCTGCCGCCGCCCCGGTTGCTGCCAAGCCGGCCGCTGCCCCGAGCGCCACCATCGTTGCCGCGACGCCAGGCGCCGCGGCAGCCCCGGTAGCACCGGCGACCAAACCGGTTGCCGTCGTCGCTGCTGCGCCTGTTGCCACACCGACCCCAACTCCGGCCGCCCCGACGCCCGTACCAGCCAAGGATGCAGCCGGCAACGAGGAAGTCGTCGCAGCGCTGAATGGCTGGGCTGACGCCTGGTCGCGCAAGGACATGCGCGCCTACCTTGGCGCCTATGCGAGCAGCTTCAAGACCCCCAAAGGCAAGAGCCGCAAAGCCTGGGAACAGGAACGTGCACAGCGCATCGCCGGCAAGAGCGGCAAGATCTCCGTTTCCGTCGACACCCCGCAAATCACGATCGACGGCAACACTGCCACCGCCGAGTTCCGCCAGCATTACAAGGCCACCGGTCTGAGCAGTTCAACGACCAAGACACTCGTTTTCGTTCGGACCGGTAGCAAGTGGCTGATCAAGGAAGAAAACACCCGGTGAAATTCGGCCGTAAATTAGCACTACTGGGACTGGCGGTCGCCCTGGCCGCCGGTGCCGCAGCCCGACTCAAAGACCAGCCTGCAACTCAGGAAGCAAGCGTCAAGGAACTTTCGGCGATTGCCTTGGCACGGCAAACGACCGATAAAGCCGGGGCCGATTCGCCCCTGCCGCTTGTCGTTTCCGACTCCGGCCCGGAAGAAGTGCTGACCCGCATTTTCGCCGAAATCGAGGCCAACCGCCTGAGCAATGCCCTGCAACTGACCGAGGGCTTGCTCCACCAGCACCCCAATTACCGGCTGGCCAACCTGATCAAGGGCGATCTGCTGCTGGCCCGCAAGCAACCGATCGACACCTTTGGCGCGCTGAATAACGCGCCGGCTGACAAGGTTGCCGACCTCCGCGCCGAAGCCATCGCCCGCCTCGCCGCCTATCGCGAAAAACCGCCCGCCGATTTCGTACCGCGCTACCTGCTGCAGATGCCGCCGGACCAGCGCTTCGCCATCGTCGTCGACACCAAGCGTTCGCGCCTCTACGTTTACGAAAACGACCTCAAGAACGGCGGCCGGCCGCGTTTCGTGGCCGATTACTACGTCACCCAGGGCAAACTGGGCGCGGAGAAACTTGTCGAAGGCGACAAGAAAACGCCGGTTGGCGTTTATCACGTCACGGCCAATCTGCCCCGGCAAAAGCTCGCCGACCTCTACGGCAACGGTGCCTTTCCACTCAATTACCCGAACGAATGGGACAAGCGTCAGGGTCGTAGCGGCAGCGGTATCTGGCTGCACGGCACGCCATCCAACACCTTTGCCCGCCCGCCGCGCGCTTCCGATGGCTGCGTCGTGCTGACCAACCAGGATCTCGATGTCGTCGCCAAGAACCTGCAGGTCGGGCTGACCCCGGTGATCATCAGCAACTCCGTCGAATGGCTGTCGCTGGACGACTGGGCCAGGGAGCGCAGTGAGCTGAACAAATCCATTGACGCTTGGCGGGTCGACTGGGAAAGTCGCGACACCGACCGCTACCTGAAGCACTATTCGCCGCGCTTCAAGGCTGGCAAGCAAAGCCTTGACGAATTCGCCGAACAGAAAAAGCAGGTCAATGCCGGCAAGGAATGGATCAAGCTCAAGATCGACAATCTCTCCGTGTTCCGCAATCCGGGCAAGGAAGAAGTCGTCGTCGTGACTTTCGACCAGGATTACCGCAGCAACAACCTCAACAACCAGATGAAGAAGCGCCAGTACTGGCTGCGCGAAGGTGGCCAATGGAAAATCATTTACGAAGGAAGTGCCTGATGCTGAAGAAAATTTCCGTTTTGGCCACCGGCCTGCTTGCCGCTGTCGCCGTGTGGGCTGCCCCGGCCGTCGAGTTCACGACCAACCTTGGCAAATTCACGCTTGAGCTTTACCCGGAGAAAGCACCGACCACGGTTCAGTTTTTCCTCTACAACGCCAAGCACGGTTTCTACGAATCGACCATTTTCCACCGGGTCATTGACGGCTTCATGATCCAGGGTGGCGGTTTCAGCATGGCCATGGAAGAGAAAAAAGTGCTGACCCCGACCTTGAAGAACGAAGCCACCAACGGCCTGACCAATGACCGTGGCACGGTGGCCATGGCCCGCACCTCCGATCCCCATTCGGCCCGCGTTCAGTTCTTCATCAATCTCAAGAACAACGATTTCCTCAATCACAGAACCACCGGCGACCCGCGCGGCTGGGGCTATGCCGTCTTCGGCAAGGTCACCCAGGGCATGGACGTCATCGACAAGATTGCCAAGGTGCCGACCGGCAACGCAGGCTATTACGAAAACGTTCCGACGACTCCGGTCGTCATCCAGAGCGTCAAAATCATCTCCGACAAATAAGGATCCCCAATGTCCAAAATCAAGCTCACCACCAACCACGGCGACATCACGCTCGAACTGAACGCCGAGAAGGCTCCGAAGACGGTTGCCAACTTCATCGCCTACGTTGAAGCCGGCCACTACAACGGCACCATCTTCCACCGCGTCATCAAGAACTTCATGATCCAGGGCGGCGGCATGGAGCCGGGCATGGGCCAGAAGGCCTGCCAGGCCCCGATCGAGAACGAGGCCGCCAATGGCCTCAAGAACAAGCGTGGTACCGTAGCCATGGCCCGCACCAACGATCCGCATTCAGCCACCGCCCAGTTCTTCATCAACACCGTCGATAACGATTTCCTCGACTTCAAGGCACCGAGCGGCCAAGGCTGGGGTTACTGCGTTTTCGGTGAAGTCGTCGAAGGCCTCGACGTCGTCGACAAGATCCGCGCTGTGGCCACCGGCAACAAGGGCTTCCACCAGGACGTGCCGAAGGAAGACGTGATCATCGAGAAGGCCGAGATCGTTTGATCTTCTTCATCTCTGATCTGCACCTGTCGCCCCGGTCACCCGGGGCGACTCGTTTGTTCCTGAGCTTTCTGGCCGGTCGCGCCCGGCAGGCCGAGGCGCTGTACATCCTCGGCGATCTGTTCGAGGTCTGGGTCGGCGACGACATCGACGATCCCTACGCCGCGCAGATCACGGCGGCCCTGCGCGCCGCCAGCGATGCCGGGCTGAAAATCTGTTTCATGCACGGCAACCGGGATTTCGCCATCGGCGAGCAATTCACCTCAGCCGCCGGCATGTCACTGTTGCCCGATCCTTATTTGCTGGTCCTGCCCGAGTGGTCCTTCGTGCTCTCGCACGGCGACGCCCTGTGCATAGACGACCACGCCTACATGGCCTACCGGGCCAAGGTGCGCGATCCGGAATGGCAGCGGAAGATGCGTGCCAAGCCGCGCTTCCTGCGTAGCCTGCTCGGTCGTTATATCCGTTGGCGCAGCGCCCGGCGCAAACGCAGCGAAAACCATATTTACGCCGACTTGAACGGTGCTGCCACCGACGATTTCCTGCGCGAACACGGCTATGCCACCTTCATTCACGGCCACACCCACCGGCCGGAAAAACACGACCATATCGTCGATGGCATCCACGTCGAGCGCTGGGTCCTCTCCGACTGGCACGAAGAGCGCGCCGAAGCGCTGCTCTGGGATGGCGACGCTTTGCGCCGCGAAGCCATCACTTTTGAAAATTGAGCAAAATTTCGTGTCGACCGTAGCATTTGGCAGGACCACAGCGCTGGAAATCCTGCGCGACGTCTTTGGCTATCCCGCCTTCCGTGGCGCCCAGGCCGAGATCATCGACCACATCGGCAACGGCGGCGATGCACTCGTCCTCATGCCGACCGGCGGCGGCAAGAGTCTGTGCTACCAGATTCCCGCCCTGCTCCGCCCGGGCTGCGCCATCGTCGTCTCGCCGCTCATCGCGCTCATGCAGGACCAGGTCGATGCCCTGACCCAGCTCGGCGTCAAGGCCGCCTGCCTGAACTCGACGCTCGACTGGCGCGAGGCCCAGGCCATCGAGCAGCAGATGTTCGCCGGCCAGATCGACCTCGTGTACATTGCCCCGGAACGCCTGCTCATCGAGCGCACGCTGTCAATGATCGACGCCCTGTACGAAGCCGGCAAGCTGGCCCTCTTCGCCATCGACGAGGCGCACTGCGTGTCGCAATGGGGGCACGATTTCCGGCCGGAATACCTGCAACTGTCGACGCTGCACGAGCGCTACCCGAAGGTCCCGCGCATTGCCCTGACGGCCACGGCCGACAAGGCGACGCAGAACGAGATGCTGGCCCGCCTCGGCCTGACCGAAGCACGCGTTTTCCTGTCCAGCTTTGACCGCCCGAACATCCGCTACACCGTCGTCGAGAAGGACAATGCCAAGAAGCAGTTGCTCGGCTTCCTGGCCGGGCGCAAGGGCCAGGCCGGCATCGTCTATTGCCTTTCGCGCAAGAAGGTCGAGGAAACGGCCGAATGGCTGTCGGCCCAGGGCTACCCAGCCCTGCCCTACCACGCCGGCCTGCCTGCGCCGACGCGCGCCGCCAACCAGCGCCGCTTCCTGCGCGAGGAAGGGCTGGTCATGTGTGCCACCATCGCTTTCGGCATGGGCATCGACAAGCCGGACGTCCGCTTCGTTGCCCACCTCGACCTGCCGAAGAGCATCGAAGCCTACTATCAGGAAACCGGCCGCGCCGGCCGCGACGGCGAACCGGCTGAGGCCTGGATGGCCTACGGCATGCAGGACGTCGCCCTGCAGCACGCGCGCATCGCCGAATCGTGCGCCGGCGAAGGCCAGAAGATTCTCGAATCCCAACGCCTGACCGCCCTGCTCTCCTACTGCGAAGCCCCGCGTTGCCGGCGTCAGGTGCTGCTCAATTACTTCGCCGAAGAGCGCGAGCCCTGCGGCAACTGCGACGTCTGCATCGAGCCGCCGGAACTGTGGGATGGCACGCTGGCAGCACAAAAGGCGCTCTCCGCAATCTTCCGCACCGGCATGCGTTTCGGTGTCACGCACCTGACCGATGTCCTGCGCGGCAAGGCAACCGACAAGATCAAACAGTGGAACCATGACCAGTTGCCGACTTTCGGTGTCGGCGCCGACCTCGACGACCATGGCTGGAAGAGCGTCTTCCGCCAGTTGGCGGCAGCCGGGCTGGTCCATGTCGACATGGCTGAACACGGTGCACTGCAACTGACCGACGCCGCCCGCGAAGTGCTCAAGGGCCAGCGTCAGGTACAACTGCGCCGGCCGGCCAAGCGCAAGGCAAGCTCCTCGTCTTCACGCAGCAGCACAGTCGTTCATAGCGAACTGTCGTCGGCCGACGAGGTGTTGTTCCAGTTGCTGCGCAGCTGGCGCAGCGACACGGCGAAAGAACAAGCCGTGCCGGCCTACGTCATTCTGCACGACAAGACCCTGCGCGAACTGGCCGAAGTCCGCCCGACCAGCCACGGCATGCTGGCCGGCATCACCGGCATGGGTAGCGCCAAGATCGAGCACTACGGCGCAGAGTTGCTCGACCTGATCCGCAACGAGGGCTAAGCAGCCATGAACCGCGACACCCTGAACGCCACCCTGGCCGCCATCGTCATCGCCGCGCTGGTTGTTTCCGGCATCGCGCCGTTCGATCGGGCGACCTGGATTATGGAAGTGGCGCCGGTCTTGATCGCCCTGCCGCTCATGATCGCCACGCGGAAGAGCTATCCGCTGACGACCCTGCTCACCGTGCTGATCGCCGCCCATGCGCTGGTCCTGATCGGCGGCGGCGCCTACACCTACGCCCGCGTACCGCTCGGTTTCTGGATGCAGGACCTGCTCGGCACCGCTCGCAATCCCTATGACAAGCTCGGCCACTTCATGCAGGGCTTCGTGCCGGCCCTGGTGGCGCGGGAAATCCTGATCCGTGGCGGTTACGTCATTGGCCGCCGGATGACTGGCTTCATTTGCCTCTGCATCGCCATGGCGATCAGTGCCAGCTACGAGCTCATCGAATGGGCGGCGGCGCTGGCCATGGGCCAGGGCGCCGACGAATTCCTCGGCACCCAGGGCGATCAGTGGGATACGCAGTCGGACATGTTCATGGCACTGATTGGTTCGAGCACTGCGATGGCCCTGCTTTCCGGCTGGCACGACCGGCAGCTCAAACGCCTGATTTCAAAATAAGGCGAATTTTCCGGTTGACCGTGGAAGTCCCGGCCAACCGTCAGTCCTCAGCTACATCCCGAGTGATTTGAGGAAGTCGTCCTGATCGCTGGCATCGACGCTTGCTGGCGGCACGGGGGTGGCTTTTGCCGAATGGGCCTGCTCGATCAGCGCATCCGGATCGGCCTCCTCGCTCTCAAAATCGTTGAGCTTGATGAACTCGGTGCGGTCGATCGCCAGTTCCAGATAAAAGATGTTGTTGCGGCCGGTGAAGAAGGTCACGCGGCGCGCTTCCGGCTTGTCGAGATTGGTATCGACGCTGAGCATGACCTGCTTGGTCAGGGCCAGCATCTTCGGCTGGTTCTGCGTGATGTGCGTCTGCAGCTCGCGCGCCACCTTGCCGGTGAAATCGCCGACGATCTGGTTCATGAGTTCGCCCATGACGTTCGCCACCTCGTCCGAAGTATGCGAACTGGCCAGCTCGTCCTTGGCCATGCCCATGCTCAGCATGTAGCTTTCGTACAGTTCCATCGCCGCCGCGGCCGAGAAGTTGGTGACCACCAGCCCGGAGAAACCACCGTCGAACAGCACGAAGCAACCAATGTCGGGCTTCAGGCAGGTTTTGGTAATGCGCTGGACCATGCCGGAATAATGAATCTGGCTCTGGGTGGCGATGGTCAGCACCTTGGTCACCGAATTGCACAGGCTGCGCAGGATGTCTTCAGTACCGTAAACGACAGGGCTTTCGTGCAGGGTCATGGTCGTAGTTCTTCTTGGCAAATAAACGAAAGAAAGAGCAATGGTCAGCGCATATGCTGCTCGGCCACTGCCGACAATTCAACAGATAACGTGCCCGTCGCCATGGCACGGCGCAGCGACTCCTTCGCCTCGCCAAGGTGCCCGTCGGCCTCCTGCGCCAGGCCCAGACCGAGCCACCAGCGCCCCTCGTTGGGCGCCAGGCGGGTGGCCCGCTGATAATGCGCCACAGCGGCGCCACTGGCCCCCTGACGTGACTTGATATGGCCCTGAAACCCGGCATAGTCGGCGTTGGCTTCAGCATAAACCTGCGAGCGGGCCAGCGTGCGATCAGCCGCCGCAATATCCTGCTGTTCCAGCTGCAGGCGGGCCAGCGACATCGCCCACCCGGTTTGCGCCGGCTGGAGCCCAAGCCCCTCCTCGAGCACGGTCATTGTCTCGTCGATCTTGCGCATTTCGAGCAACTGACGCAGCAGTAAATGGCGAGCCTGGACGTAGGACGGATCCTGTTTCAATGCCGCCCGCAATCCGTTGACCGCGTCGGCATGGCGACCGGCCGCGATGGCGTTTTCCGCCTTGCGGTATTCGGCATCGGCCCGGTCACGCGGCGTCGCCAGCACCGGGCTCTTTTCGATCCTGACCGGTCCGCTTGGTGCATTCGGCGCGGCCTGCGCCACCTTGGCCGGCGCCGCGGCCTCAACGACAGGCAACGCCGGCACGACCGGATCCGGCACCGCCAGTACAGGCGCGGCCGGCAGGGGCAAAACGGCCAGATTCGATGCCAGACGCAGTTCGCTTTCCAGAATTGGCTCTTTTTCCGTGTCGACCGTAGCAACCAGTACTACCGCCGGCGGCGCGGCCACCACCGGAGCGGCCGCGGGCGCCGCAGCGATCGGCGGCGGCGTTTCGATACCGAGCCAGGGCAGCAACGCCCCGTTGGCGTGCAGCGCCGCCGCGCCGAGGGCCGGCACGGCAACGATCAGCAGGGGAATCAGCCAGCGGCCGGCGCCGCCCGGGGCGGCCGGCAGAGAACGAATTTCGCGTTGCAGGCTTTGCCGGGCCGGATCGTCGGGGCGCTTGGCCTCGATGTTGCGCAGCATGTCGTTGATCAGGCTCATCTCACCACCATCCGGCCGCCGCCGCACCTTCGGTATCGGCCGCCGCGCAACGAACGTGGCCGGCCCGCACGGCATGCTTGCCCTCGCCAAAAACGGCAAGCAGGGACTTGTGGGCGAGAATATTCAGCAGGCGCGGGGTGCCCCGACTGGCCCTGTGCAGGCTGCGCACAGCGCGCGCCCCGAACACATCTTCGCCCCGGTAGCCGGCGACGCGCAGACGATGCGCCAGATAATTGGCCACCTCTTCCCGGGCCAGCCCACCGATCCGGTAGTGAAAGGCGATACGCTGCAACAGTTGGCGAACCGATGGTTCCGCCAGCTTGCGGTCGAGTTCCGGCTGCCCGAAGAGAACGATCTGCAGCAGTTTGCGCTTTTCGGTTTCCAGATTGGAGAGCAGGCGCAGCGATTCGAGCGTTTCGAGCGGCATGGCCTGCGCCTCGTCGATGCAGACGACGACCTGACGATCGGCCGCCGCATGGTCGAGCAGCGCCCGGTTGATGCTCTGCAACAGGTGGTAATCGTCGCTGTCGGCGCTCACTTCCAGCCCCAGTTCCTCGGCCAGCGCTAATTGCAGGGTGCGCGGCGCCAGATAGGGATTGGGCAGGTAGGCCGAAACGCTGCCCTCGGGCAAGGCCTGCAGCAAGCGGCGGCAGAGCAGCGTCTTTCCGGTACCGACTTCGCCGGTGATCTTGATGAAGCCCTCGCCGCCATTGAGGGCGACGAGCAGGGTGTTGAGCGCCTCCTGATGGCTGCGCGTGATGACCGTGTAGCTGGTATCCGGCGTGATGCCGAAGGGCAGCTCGCTCAGGCCAAAATGGTCAAGGTACACGGCTGCTCGCCTCCGCTGCCGCTCATTGCCATTCGAGTTTGCGTTGCTGGCGCGGATCGAGTCCCTGCAGGCGATCCTGCACCTCGGCCGAGGCATTGCGCCACGAATTTTCGTCGCGAATCACCGTCGACCGCATGAGAATGACCAGTTCGCGCTTCTTGTTGGAAACGCTCTTCTGGCCAAACAGCGCGCCAACCCCCGGCAACCCGCTGATCCCCGGCAGGCCGTAGCGGCTGGTGTTCTGCTCCTGGCTCATCAGGCCGCCGATGGCGACGATGCTGCCATCCTGGACGCGGACAATGCTGTCGGTTTCGTTGATACTGCTCGAGGCCAGCGGCAAGGTAAAGGTCCCGAGATCGCCGAGATTGACGTTCTTGGTCTTCTCCTCGACGACGCTGACCGAAGGATGGACGTGCAGGATGATGTTGCCCTCGTCATCGATCTGCGGCGTCACATCGAGCGCGATGCCGGAAAAGAAGGGCTGCAGCGTGATGTTCGGCGTCACCACGTTGCCGCTGGCGCTGGTCGTCGTGTTGGTGCTGATGCCGGTGACGAAGAAATCGTCGGTACCGACCTTGAGCCGAAGAAGCCGCGGCCGGCTGTAGTCGTTGCGATGGCCCCGTTCGTTCCCGGTTGCGCGGCAACCGCCGACCCCGCCGCGATACCGGTAGCAGCGCCGCCCAGCGTGGCCGAACCGCTCAACGACGCCCCCGGCGCCATGGCGCCAAGAGCAAAACCACCGCCGAGCAACCCACCGAATTTGCTCCAGTTGATGCCGGTCTGGTACGAGTCATTTAGCGAAACTTCGATGATCTTTGCTTCAAGCATGACCTGACGTTCAACCACGAGTTGCGTTGCCCGCAGATATTCCTCAACCGAACGCAATTCGACCGGTAAAGCCTTGGCCAGCACCACTCCCGAGCCGGCATTGACGATGACGTTACGCCCATCCTCGCTGCCAACGATGGAATTCAGGGCCGATCCGAGATCCTTCCAGAAATCGTAATCCGACGTCGTCTGTACGCGTGCACTGTCGTTGGCATGTTGCCGCTGGCCACCTGTCGAGCCGGCCGGCACCGTCCCCGCCCCGCTTGAGGCGCCACTCGTTGTGGCCGGGCTTGACGCCGTCGGTGAACTTCCGGTCACCCGCATCTCGCTCATGCCCTGACGCCGGTTGGCCAGATAGTTGATCTTGAAAATACGCGTCTGGATGGTGTTGGGCTGCACGATGATGCGCTTGCCCTGCACCCGGTAGTCATAGCCATACACTTCGCGCAGGGTATCGAGTGCCTCGCGTACCGTCGTGTTCTTGAGGTTGAGGCTGACCGTTCCCGACAGCTCCGGCGAAAAAAGCACGCTGTACGGCGTGCCGGAAACCAGTGCGTTCAATACCTGAGCGACCGGCGCATTGTTCACCGCCAGATTGAAACGCGGTTCCGGCTTGGCTGCCACCGGCTGTTCGAGTTGCAGCGGCGGCACCATCGCCTGGGCGACGGCATCGGCCTGCGGCCGACTGGTGGCCTTGCTTGCTGCGGCCGCGCCAATTTCCTTGTTGGCTTGCTCGAAGGCGTCGCCCCGGCGCGCATGCTGGTTGCTGCACGCGGTCAGCAACAGTGCCGACAATCCGATTATCAAAACCTTGCTCATGGCAGACCCTTCACTGGCCCGGATTTCCCGTTTCGACGGGAATTGGGCGTTTCAATCATGTGTTTTTCAACGTCGGGAGTCAGGTAAAGGCGGGTCACCCCGTCTGCACCTTTCAATACGGCTTCGCGCTCACTGAGGCGAACCAGCGTCGCCCCGCCAATACGCCCCCCCAAGGGTACCGTCTGGCCGCCGATGACGGCGACCGGTCGGCCACCGTGCGGCATCAGCACCGACTGCAAACGCAGGCCGCCGGATGCATCGTCACCGGAACCAGCGGCCACGTCGGCCGGCGCCAGCCAGGCTGCCGGCGGACGCGTCGGATCAGCCGACTGGGCCAAGGCCGAGCTGGTGATAGCGAGCAGGGCAAGCACAATCGGTCTCATAGAGTCAGCCATGTCTTGTCCGGACTCAGGGTATAGACGGTCAGGGTCATTTCGGCGCGCGGGTATTCGCTGACGCGATAGCTCAACTGCCCCCACAGCAAGCGCTGCGGCAGCTTTTCCAGTTGCGCCAGATAGCCCTGCAGTTGGCCATAACTGCCTTCAAGGCGAATTTCGACACCATGCCGATAAAGGTCGAACGAGCGCTCAACCGGTTTGCCATCCGCCTCCTTCTCCTGCGCCTTGTCTCGCAGCAAGACGCTTTGCGGCGCCAGCGTCTTGAGGCTGATCAGGCGCAAGCCGGCATTGCTGGCCAGCAGACGCTCGAGCAGACCGTTCATTTCCTCGGGCCTGACCAGCGCCGAGCCGAGTTGCCTCAGTTGCTCATCGAGCTGATCCCGTTGCGTCACGAGCGCTGCCAGCTCAGCCTTGCGGCCCGCGTCGGGGTCGATGCCCAGTTCCCGCTGCAGGCCGGCAGCCTGGGTCTGCATGGTGGCAAGCGAGGCGCTTTCGGTGGTGATGGTGTTCTGCAGCGCCTTGCCGCGTTTCCATTGTGGGTCGACAAACAAGGCATGGCCAATCAACAGCGGACCGAAGACCAGCGCTGCCGCCAGGAGCAGACGCTCACGCCGGGTAAGCGCGGCATATTTGTGACCGAGCTGCTTCCATTGGCGGCGCAGGGCGTTCATCGTGCTTTCTCCTGACCGACGGTCGACTCGGTGCGCAGGGTGAATTCCGTATAACGCGCCGGCGCCCTCGGCTTGGCTGAGGCCGCCGCGTCGTTGAGCTTGTCGTCAGCCGGGTCGAAGCTCTTCATGTCGAGCGTGGCAAAGCGACGTCCGGCAAAAGCGGGCTCGTCATTGAGCCGGCCGATATACGTCGGCAGCAGGGCCGGATCAAGCAGGCGGCCGCGAATCTCGATTTCCTGGCCGGCAAACCCGAAACCGAGCAACCAGACGCCATCCACGATCTGCCGCGAAAACCCCTGCAGCAGGCCGGAATACGCATTGCCCTGGGTCACGTCACCCTGGGCAATGACGGCCAGCACCTCCTGACGCTGGGTGACGGCCAGTCGCATCGCCGCGATCTCCTTGCCCAGCGCCGTATTGCCCTGGCGCGCGGCGAGCGACTGCCCGAGTGCCTGGACCTGCTGCTGCACGGCAGCCAGTTGATTCCTGATTTCAGCCTCGCGGTCCTTGAGATTTGCCGCCTGGCTGACGCCCAGCACGGCCAGCATCGTGATCAGCGCTAGGCCAACCACAGCCACCCCGGCCACCACCGGCAAAGCCAGCCAGTCGAAGCGCGGGCGCAGGTCTGGCAGCAGCAGGTTGATCTGCTGGCTCATGTGCCGCGCCTCAGCGCTGCGCCAATGGCAAGCAGGCTTTGCGCCTGACGCTCGGCGGTACGCAATTCGGGAATGGCCGGAAAGTCTGCAACCGTCGCCAGATCGGCGGCCTGCACAGGCAGGTAGAGGTTCTCGACGAGCGCTGCCACCGTTCCGGCGCAATCGTAGTCGGATGCGACGAGCAGGCGGGAAACCGAGATGAAGCCATATTGCCGGTCGAAATTGTCGAGCGTGCGCTGCAACTCCAGCGCCAGGCGTTCAAGCATTTGCCGGCGGCGCTCGTCGTCGGCCTTGGCCAGCGCATCCGAATCGATTTCGATGCGCCGCGACAGGTACAACTCGCCACGAAAGGTAATGGTCAGCAGGCCTTCGCCCTGAGTCAGCGCAAGGAAAGCCAGGCCACGATTTTCTTCCTCGAAGAGCACGGCGACGTTGCGCACGGCCATTTCAGGGATGTCGATGGCTTCGAGCGGAATCTTCTTTTCGTAAAACAACGCCATCCGCTCGCCGATCACCGAGGCAGGTGAAACAACGGCAAAGACGTTGGCCTGACGCCCGCCCTCGGTGGGAATGTCGGCCACGGCAACCGCCGCATCATCAACCGGAAAATCGACCACATCCTTGAGCCGCCAGCGCAAGGCCTGCACCCGCTCTTCAGCGGGCACCGCGGGCGCATCAAGCTGGGCCAGCCGGTAGTCGTTCTCGCCGAGCAAGGCAGCGCAGCGATAGCGCTTGAGACCGCGGCTCTGACCTAGACGGGACAAGGCATCGGCCTCGCTTTTTTCGATGCGGAACGAGTCGCAAACCTTGATTTCAGGGCGCTTACCAGTGGCACAAATGACATGCGCAAGATCGATGCGATCGCCATGCCGGACAACCGACATCCACCCCGCCTCGAACTTCACCCCCAAATTAGGCCACATTGTCCCAACACCTTAAGTTTTTTCAGAAGGATATCCAGTAAAGCATTATTTTTCAATGCTTTTTACAATCAGAAGCTCTCCCGGAAATAGATCACCGGCGAGCGTGGACCGCAGGCGCCGAAGCAGGCCCGGGCCAAGGGTGCCGACAGGGTCAGCCAGCTATTCGCACCGCGCAGGATGCTGCCAGAAATGTCGACCAGGCCGGTATTTCCGGCACCTGGCGCGGTCAGGCGAAATCTGGTATCGCCGGAGAGCACCGGCGCATTGAGCATTGCCGTGGTTTTCGTCGCCAGAGTGTTGGTCAAGCCGCTGTTGCCGCTGGTCGGCACGGTCAAAGTTGTGCAGCTGTCTGCTGAATTCACGACCCAGCCGGCAGATGTCCAATATTGAAGCTTGACCGGCACGCTGAGCGGCAGCAATTCGCTGCCGTAAGCATTGGACAGTTGCAAACGGCCATCAAGCGCCCCTGTCGTCCCCAGTTTTTTGGCAGAACATCCGGCCCCGCTGCACGGTCCTGCGCTAGCCGCATCCATGTCGGCTGCAGCGAGCATTGACGCGGCATCGGCATCGTTCATGGCAACGCCGATATCAAGCGCCCAGAATGGTCCGCCGGCGTTGCTTCGTGTCGCTGCACAAGTCGCCGTAGTCAGCGCAACAGGCGTCGCTGCCGGCAACGAAAATATGGCCGATGCGGAATCAGGCACGTTGTTGGCATCAGCATCGTTCAACACAAAAAGACCATTCGACCATTGCCCACTGACCAGGCCGCTGATCCGGCTGGCCAGGTCGCAACCTTGATGCGCAACGGCCTGATCCTCCGCAACCAACGCCGGGTTGGCCACGGGATAACCGAGCGCCTGCGAATAATTGCTGGTCACCGTGCCGCTGCCGTTGGTCGCCTGCAGGCGATAGGCCACGCCAATCGCGGGCTGCCCCATGTAAGTAAATGAACCGGCCGAGCTGCAAAACTGCGAAACGCCCCCACCCAGATAAACGAAATGATCGGGCACGAAGCGACCGAACCAGGCTGAATTGGGGGCGGACGCTCCCGTTTCGGCAAGCCCGAAAGAGCAACCGTATTTGCCGCTTGCATCCTTGGTGTTGCTGTAGCTACCGGCGACGCAATCGTTCTTGGTGGCGGCGCTATCGATAGTCACCCAATCATCGTCATATATGCCGCGTTGCGAGGTGGTGTCGGTGGCCGGATCGTAGCCAAGAAAGCGGAAATTGCCGACTTCGGAATATAGAAAGCTCCCACTCGCCGTCGAACTCGAGCCTCCCGACACAGCGTTCGGAAACGTGCTTGGCGAAATTGCACCGAGCACCCAGGCCGACGTGTTGGCGGCCATCGCCGCCGTATTGATTTTGGCTTGACCGGTATAACCGCTGGCATTGGCGCTGACCGACAGGGTAAAGCTATCGGTATTCGCCTTGAATTTCGGGCTACCGGCCAGCGTTGCGTTCGACGCCGATGAGGCGACGCCCGACAACCGGGTTGGCCGCACGGCAAAGCCATCAATCGAACAGGCCGTCGTCGTCCCGTCGCTGACGACCGCGACCAGACGGGAATAGGCCGAATTCAAGGTGAAGTTGCCGGTGGTTTTGACCCCCTTGTCGCTCGAACTGAAAGTCAGCGACTGGCTGCCGCCGCTGACCGCCGACTTGCCGTTGCAGACACTGTTTGCGCAGGCGCTTGCCCGATTGGTGTCGTCACCGCACAAACCATCGCTGTTATCGACCAACTTGACGGTCACCGTCTTCGTGCCGCTCGCCGCATAAGTCGTCTGGATCTGACTGCTGGATAGCGCCGCCAGCTTCAGCTTGAACGGTGTTCCGGTCAGTTTTGTGTAAATGTGGCCAGTCAGGAAATTCTGCACCGAACTGGAATAGGCCTCGTCGATCGCGCTGAACCCCCCTGCCGTCCCGCCATCGGGAGGAACGTAATATTGGGCGCATATCCGCACCTGGCCCAATTCGTGGATATTGGTCGAACCCCCGGTAGACCCGGTAAAGGAGAGTTGCCAGTTGGCCGGCACGGGCGCCTGGGTATAGCCGGCCGCGCTTGCCGCAGCATAGGCATTGAACGACGGAACAACCGATGAATAGCCAGTCCCCGATCCCGAGGTATCCCGATTGACCGCAACCCAGGTTTGCCCCAGTACCGAATTTCTGGCATCGACGATGATTTGGTAGTAATGCCCGTAAGCCGGCGAACTTGAACCGGCATTGTCGACCCCGGGCGACAGGCTGCCGCTGGTCCCGCCGAGGTATGGATAGCCGGTCGTCCCCGACCCCGACCCGCGCACGGCAACGCCATCGCGAATAAAGCCGACTCCGCCGACCCGCCCTTCGTTCGGATTGGAAAAATTGCCGTACTCGTCGATGCCGACACCGATCCAACCGCCAGCAAAGCCACTGACCACCCCACCGGCCGTTTTCTGGGAATAACCCAAAGAGCCCCCGAAGGCGCCGGGAACGGCCGGGACCGTATAGTCGGAGAGCGCCATGGCGATGCCGTCGGCGCCGCTGCCGTTGTAGGCGTAGTGCTTGAATTCGACCGAAATATAGTTGCCGGCCGCCGGGAAAAAACCGGGCGCCGTCGCCGCCTTGGCGTTATTCCCTGTGTTTTCTGTCAACCGCAGGAAGCCGCTCGAACTGTTGACGTAGGGCACGATCCCGGTGCTGTCGCTGGTCGACACGATCCAGTTGCTGCTGGTGAACATCGGCGAGGGGTTGAGAGTGCTGCGCCCGAAATTGTCACACTGGCACGTCAGGGTCAGCCCAGCCGGCGTATTGGACGGTTGCGGGCAGTTGTTCGGCACCGTCGACCCGGCTTCGCCAATGGCGAATGCCCCAAAAGTCGTCGCCCCGCTGATCGTTCGGCTGCTGGCCGATGGCGCGGTCGGGGTCAGAATCGACCAAGAACCGGAGGCCTTTTCGCCAACGACGAAGTTGGCCGGCGTTGCCGCGGCATCGACGTCATTCGCAGAGCAGTCGGCACTAGCAGTGGCATCGCAATACTGAAAGGTGGCGTCGTAGGTATAAAAAGTGGAGCCGCCCCCGGGGGCCAAAATCCAGTAGCGATTGACACTCTTAGCACTATCGATGCCCGACGTCCCAGCCATCGTGTCCGGATGATCGCCGTCGGTCGTCCCGCCGGTGACAGTGCCGCCGAGCGGACTGCTGTGCCAGGGATAGGCAAAGGTGATTGGCGCATAGTTGCTGCTATCGCCGACATCGAAAATACAGGTGGCATTCCACGGCGGCATGGTCAGCTGCTGGTTGCCGTCGATCCACGCCCCGGCAGTCCGGCTGATCATGTTGCCGCCACAGTTCCTCGGGATGATCACCGCGTTGCTGCCGGTGGTCAGCTTGCCGGCGGTCAGGGTCAAGGTTCCCCAGCTGCTGTCGCCGATGGTCAGGTCGCCGGCAATAACCAGACCGTTACTGTTATTGAGTGTCATGTTGCGGAAGGTCGCCGCAGCCGAAATGTGCTGCGTCGCGCTGCCATTGAAGGTCCACGTCGTTGAACCGCCGCTGAATGACGATAGTGTGCCGTCGATCGTCAAATCGCCACCCAAGGTGACCGTGCTCACCGCGTTCGTACTGAGCGTTGCGCCGCTGTTGATCGTCAGATCGCCAAGGACGACGAAGCTGCTCGACGACACTGTCTTGGTGCCACCACTCAGGACCAGATTGGGCATCTGGATGTTGTAGTCGTCATAGGACTGGCTAACGCCATCCAGATACACTGTGGCAACGCGGTTCGGCGATCCGCTATTGTTGAAGCCGCCCACATTCCGGAATGGATTGCTATCGCTCAGATGGATGACGGCAGTGGATGCCGGATCAAGCGTCAACGTGCTCCAGTTGATGTCCAGATAGTCGAGACGGACCGTTCCGTCGCCACTCCAGGTCGATGCGCCCTGCAAAACGATTCGACTATCGCTCCCGCCTTGAATACTGATCGTGCCGCTATTGCTCAAATTACCGGCCAGGTAAATCGTTCGGCTGCTGCCATCCCCAGAAATTGATCCGCCTGAATTCACGGTAAGACTGCTCAGCGAGTTGCTGTTGGTATCGAGCGTAAGGCTGTCGTTGCCGCGAACCACTACGGCGTCGCCGACTGCCGGTGGCCCATTGCGGGTTCCCGAACCGCAGTTCCAGGTATTGTTCGAGCTCCAATCTCCGTCGCGACGACTGGTACAAGTCGCGCCGAAGGCAGCCACGGTCGACACCGCCAACAGAAGAAATACCAGTAGCCGACTCATTCTTCCCCCCGTTCAGCAGTCATAAGGCGCGATCACTCTCGCCGGATCCCGGCACTTTTCCAGCGTTACCTCGATCTGCCGCTCGATGCCCGGTGCCTTGACCCCGGCAGCGGTTGCTTGTGAAACGATACGGTAGATGCGGAGTTGCCGAGTACCTTCGGTCGTATCCCAGCTTTGGCAAGTGACCGTCACCGCATGCCCGGGGATGGCCGGCGTGCCGTTGACGCAAGCAGGCAGCCCGGCGCTTTGGGCATTGGGATCGAGCTGGAACATGCCCCACTCGGCACCCGCCCGCGCCGCCTGATAGGCCCGCGCGCCACCGATGTCGGCAGCCTGATTGATATGCGCCGTCGATACGACATTGGCGATGACGGCGGCCAGAACGGACATCAGCAACAGCAGGAACACACCGGTAATGATCGAAACGCCGCGCTGGCGTCGCCGCTGGGAAATTCCCGAATCCCACGGTCGACTGGAAAAAATGGGCAAATTTGAAATCATGGCGTGTTCTGTACATCGACCTGATGTAGCAGCTCGACCGACTCGCCGTTGCGCGTCTGCGTTAGACGCAGGACGACCAGCCCGTTGCGCTGAAGAATCGCCGGCACGTAGTTGAAGGCGCAGAAAGTCACGTTGTCAGCCATGACTGCCGCGACGCCGCCCAGGGCGCCAAAGGCGACGGGCTGCGCGGCGAGGAAACCGTAGCCGGAGTGGCGAAGCAGCGTATTGCCGGCGCAT
>PHCF01000216.1 GCA_002842145.1 Betaproteobacteria bacterium HGW-Betaproteobacteria-6
CGGGAAAGACTGAACCCGCGCCGCTGATCGTCAGCAGGCGATGTTCGCAGCGCAGGATCCAGTAGGCGGCCTGGCTCATGCCGAAATGGTCTGCACCGAGGGGTTGGGTGGCAGGCGGTAGATGGTCGTTTCGGCGTTCGGGGCCAGGGTGCCGAGGGCGAGGCTCAGGATGGAAATGAACAGGCTGGCGAAGAAGGCGGTCCAGAAGCCGGAAATGGTGAAGCCGCTGACCACCTTGGCGACGAGCATGAGGAGCAGGGCGTTGATGACCAGCACGAACAGGCCGAGCGTGATCAGCGTCAGCGGCAGGGTCAGGAAAACGAGCAGCGGGCGGAGGACGGCGTTGGCGAAACCGAGGAGCAGGGCGGCAACGATGAGCGCCGAGGTGCTGGAAATGCGGATGCCCTTGAAGACGACGCTGGCGCCCCACAGGGAGAACGCGGTGATGGCCCATTGGATGAAAAATCCGGCCAGATTGTCGAACATGTTTTTGCCTTTGCAGAAATGGGTAGCGCCTGACCGGGTGTGAACGTGTGCCCGGAAGGCGGGATTTTACGGCTTGTCGCTGGCGACGCTATGGCTGATCGGCCGGACGTCTTATCTCGGCGCGCAGGTAAGGCGCATTGGCGCTCTGGAAGAACATCAGCGCGACGGCTTGCGGCGGGCCCTCCTTTTCCCAGGCGACGCGCTGGTAGCCGGGCATGATGCAGTCGTTGGCGAAGGTTTCGCCGGGCTGCAGCGGGGTCAGGGAGTTGAAATAGAGACGATCCGGGGCGACGAAGTAGGCAATCGCAGCGCGTGAGCGGGGAATGGGTACCGGCGGATCGATGCCGTCAGGGCGAAAGCCGATGGTGAATTTGCCCGGTTCGGCCGGGTCGACCGTAGCGTCCGCTGGCGTGAAATCGGCCTGTACGCGCTGGCCGTTACGGCGCCAGTAAAAGCGCAGCATCGGCACTGCTTCGCGGGCTGACCACATGAGGTGGAGATTCTGGCCATCCTGGCAAAAGACCTCGTGTGTGCTGGTCGCGGTGTCGGACCAGTTTTCGCCCACCTTGCGGTCGATTCGCTCCAGTTCGAAACCGGCCGGGGCGATCAGCGACTGGGTATGGATCAGGCCGACGGTGGGTAGGGTGAAATGTCGCACGGGACCGATGGCATAGGGCAGTTCGGCAGCCGGCGCGTTCCGCAAGGCGCTTTGGGAGAGGCTGTGCGAAGCGTGGAAAATCGGCCCCTGAGCGACGGTAGCTGCAAGGAACGGGAGGATCAGGATGAACAGGCCGCTGGCCGCCATGAAGCGGCTTTCGCCCGTGCTGAAGGCCGGTCGCAGCAGACGGCCGCATAGCGTATGGCCGGCGAACCAGACGAGCGGGCCAAGGACGAGCAGGGCGAAATAGAAATAGGCCAGCGCCTCGGGGCCGGAAATCGCCAGGCTGGTCATGACGATCACGCCTGCCGTGGCCGGCAACAGAATGAACAGCGAGAGCAGGCGCAGCGACAGCCAGCTGCCGGCCTTGCCGCGCGCGGCAAAGTAGCGGCGCTCGCCGAACAGGATCAATCCGGTTGCCGCCAGGGTGATGAGGCCAACGACGCCCCAGGCCCACTTGTCGAACTGCGGCAGATGGTCGAGGCTCTTCAGGACATAGTCGAGGTCCATGCCGGGCTTTCAGTTGTTCCTGACGTGCATGACGATGCGGGCGACGAACCAGATGGCGAGCAGATTGGCCGCCACGGCAACGTAGCCGACGAGCGAATAGCCGACGATGCGGCCACTGGCGTCGAGCGAGGTGAGGAAGCCCGCCAGGGTCGTGGCCAGGCCCATGGCCAGCGATTGCACGGTGGCGTTGAGCGACAGGAAGGTGCCGCGCAGCTTGGGCTGGGCGGAGGAGGCGATGATGGCCATGGCCGGGATCATGCGCCCGGAGATGAGCACGAAGAAGCTGGCCGAGATGATCAGCCAGCCCCACAGCGGCAGCACGCCGGCGTGGGTGATGACCAGCGTCGGCACCATGGCGAGCAGGGCGACCCGCCGATAGACCTCGACCTTGCCGTGGCGGTCGGCCCAGCGCCCGATCAGCCGGGCGCTGATGAAGGTGGCCGTGCCGCCGACCAGATAGACGATGGGGA
>PHCF01000067.1 GCA_002842145.1 Betaproteobacteria bacterium HGW-Betaproteobacteria-6
AACCTGGCACGCGTTCGCGCCACAACCGAATCCGACGACGAATAAACAGGAATGCCCCGTGACCGTTAAAAAAAACGCCCACCGTCTCACAATTCTGGCAGCCAGCTGTCTGGCTCTTGGCGCAAACGCCGCTGAAGATTTATTGAGCCGCGACGATCTGTTCGGCGACGACCTGCCGACTGCATCGACAGTAACAAAAAGTACTTCGCCAAGCATCAAGGGTTTCGTCCAGTTTGAAGCAGCACGGACCACAGGAAACCCGGAACACTGGTCAAAACTTCGTACTCGCGCCGAACTCGGCAGCAATGGAAAACTCGGCGAAGGACTGAAATGGAAACTGGGTGCCCGCCTCGATTACGACGCCGCCTACAGCATTAACGACTACTACCCCGCCGACGTAGAAAAGAACCAACGCTATAACATCGAATTGCGCGAGAACTATCTTGACGTTAGCGCTGGCAACTGGGATTTCCGTTTTGGAAAACAGCACGTAGTCTGGGGAGAAATGGTCGGCCTCTTCTTCGCCGACGTTGTCTCCGCCCGCGATCTTCGTGAATTCATCCTCCCCGAATTCGACCAGATGCGCGTTCCCCAGTGGGCCGCCCGCGCCGAATACTTTGCCGACGACTACCACGCCGAACTATTGTGGATTCCAGTCGCCAGCTACGACAACATCGGCAAACCAGGCGCCGATTTCTATCCCTATCAACCCGTACCGACCGGCTTCAGCGTCCGCTATTTGCCTGAGCAACGACCGGAACGCAACGCGGACCACATGAACTACGGTCTACGCCTCTCCACCCTGAAAAATGGCTGGGACATCTCCGGCTTCTATTACCGCAGCTCAGACATCACCCCAACCTTCTATCGCCAATTCGAAGCACCGACCACTTTTATCTACCAGGCAAGGCATGATCGTATTGACCAATACGGCGGCACCGTCTCCAAGGATTTTGGTGAAGTCGTCTTCAAGGCTGAAACCGTCTACACCCGCGGTCGCAGCTTCACCAGCCTGAATTTCGCCGATACCGACGGTGTCGTTCGTCAGAACACCTTGGACTGGGCCGCCGGCCTCGACTTTACCCTACCAGCCGAGACGCGCCTCAACGTTCAAATCTTTCAGCGCCAGTTCCACAATTACGACGCAAACATCATTCCGGACCAGCACGAGAACGGCTACAGCGTTTTATTGAACAACAAGCTCTTCGCAAACTGGGAAGCTCAGGCGTTGTTCATTTCCAGCCTGAACCGAACCGACTGGCTTTTCCGCCCACGAATCACATGGAATTTTGAGCAAAACTGGCGTTGGATATTGGGCGCCGACGTCTTCCACGGCCCACAACTAGGCATGTTTGGTCAGTACGACTCGATGGACCGCGTGTATTCCGAAATCCGTCACAGCTTCTAGGCAGCATTCAAAATGCGTGTCGGAATTTTTTACACCAACTCGGCTAACCCATCCATTTATACAAAACAAATTACAACAAATCATAAAGTTAGAACACATGGCATGTCACATGCTTATATCCTGCTGTAACACTTTATAAGCATCAGATTTCCAATGGAGCAAACCATGAAAAAGTTCATCAAATTAGCCGCTGCAGTTAGCGCCGCACTGGCTACGCAATATGCTTCCGCAGGTGCTGTTACCCTGTATGGCGATGGCGGTTCCATCAACATGCCGGGCACACCTTCCTTCCAAGTTGCATCCGTATATGAGAATGCCGTTAACGCGGTCGGCCAAGAACTGAAAGGTTACGGTGAAATTACCCAGATCAATGGCGCCAACATTGGCACCTTGTGTAACGGTTGCGAACTGACCTTTACATTCGACAGCTATATCGTTAACTCGATTAGTTCGACGGAGGCCACTTTCACGGGCGGCAAAGTCAATGTTTATCTTGGCTTTGGTGGCAACAACGACCTCAACCCATTCACTTCAGCAAGTTCCGCTGCTGACGTCGCGGCCGCATCGAATGGCGCGCTGTTCTTGACCTTGACAGGCCATGCAATTGACGGCTCCGGCAACACTCTTGCCTCTACCGTCTTCTCTGGTGACCTTCTGGGTCTGGCATTCACCTTCTTTGGTGGCGGCCTTTGGGATGTGGATATGGCTGGCGCTGGTCTCGCAAATGCCAACTTCAATACTGACAGCGTTCTGGCTGCTTTTGGCGGCAACGCTGATTTCGCATTTGACACTTCCGGCCGCACATCGGGCGTCCCGCACCCCGGCGAATGCACCCAATTGGCTGGCGCATCTTGCGTAGCAGGTAGCGCAGACATCCGCGGCGCAGTGATCCCGGAACCGGGTACGCTGGCTCTTGCTGGTCTTGGTCTGATGGGCCTTGGTTTTGGCAGCAAGCGTCGCAAGATCGCTGCTTGCTAACTTACGACCGTTCCCAAATCCATTGGATTTGGAAATAAAAAATCCTCGGGAATTCCCCGAGGATTTTTTTTACCTCGACTATGCCAACTCGTTATAAATGCGAAAGGGACGATCTATACTCCATAGTCGTTTCGTTACTCGTTTTAGTGTATTTGTAAACTTTCGCCAGTCAGGAGAACGCATAACGTCTCATGAATATCGACCAATTCGTCTCTATTGTCTCAACAGCACCTTCAGCAGACAACAGCCAGCCTTGGCTTTTTTCGAACGATGGGCAAACACTGTCCATACGACATTTCCACCGGTTTAACACACCGGACCCATTCGGAGCATTTGGACACGCTACTCTCATTTCTGGCGGGGCCCTGCAAGAAACAATTGATACTCTGTTGCAACTCGGAGGACAGCCAACAAGCCAATCGATAGTTCGCACCAGCGAGAAAACCTGGATTTTGGAGATTCCGACCAAGACGATACTGCTTGCCAATCCAAGTAGCGATTACTCCTATATTACCTCGAGGCATACCAATCGCCATCCATTCAAACCATTCGGTGAAGCAATACCAGCTCTTCCGTCAGGCGAATCAGATTGCAAAATTTCGGCAATAACCCAGCCATCAGATATCAGCATATTGGCCTCAAGTCTAAAAACGTGCTGCGAAGCCCGTTTCAACAACCAGGAACTTCACGAGTGGCTTTTCTCGAGCTTACGTTGGACGGATGAGGAAGCAAACAGTGGTACCGGACTTGATGTTTCAACCTTGCACCTGCCGCCTGGAGGGCGTTTTTTCATGCATGGCATTGCCCCATGGGAGCGAATGAAATTTCTCAATAGGCTGGGACTATACAAGCTGATGGCATTTGCAGACACCATACCATTCAGAACAGCACCAGCGATCGTGGCATTCACGGGAAAAACGAACTGGAAAGACATTTGGGAGACCGGGAAATGGATGCAGCGAACCTGGATATCCCTAAACCAGCAAGGATTCTCGGTTCATCCGTATTACGCCATCACAGACTTGGGCAATCGCCTGAAAAATGGAAAACTAAATCCGCGCTGGATCGAACCAGTGAAAAATGCGCAGGAAGACATTAGGAACCTTCTCGGCCTAAATCACTACGAGGAACTTCATATGCTTTTCCGCGTTGGGATTTCAAAGACAACCCCTGTACGCTCTCGTCGTCTGCCAGCAAATGCTTTTTTCGAAACCGCCCAACCTATTTTCGATGAAAATACGGAGTAAAACAGCCAATTACAGGTGCAATTGCCGCCTAACAAGATAGCGCATCAATCTCTGCAGGGGATTTCGGTACCCTCCCGGCCTCCATGTACGAACATAGCGCATTCGGTAGGCATCGAATTGACTCCCCCATGGTGCAAGCCGAACATCTTTTCTCCCCAAAGCCAATTTTAGCGCCTCGATAGCCGCCACTCCGGCACATAATTGGCATGCTGCAATACTGGATGGCCCACGCCGCTCAGCGAGATTGATTCTGCTCATATCCGCCACATACCCCCTTTGTAGCATCGCAGGAGACAGTCCAACAAGGAAGCGAATAGCCTTTTCCATTTCATCGCATCCTGCAAAGCCAAAATAGTCCTCAAACGACATTCCTCCTGGCGCAAAAACGAGAAGCGCAACCCCCAGGCCGAGTGGGGCGGCCGTTACTACGGGAATACCCTTTCGCTCACACGCAGCGAAAGTCATGTTACGTGCATCGAACGCAAAAAAATCGAGTCCATCAACGTACACATCAACGCCGTCAAGAAAATCATCCAGACAATCCTGATCAACCCCCTTTGGAAAGGCTCTGATATTGAGATCGGGGTTAATATCGCGCGCCATTTCCTCAAGGACCACAATTTTTGGACGCCCTAGAGTGCTCGTCGTTGCCCCGACCTGCCGATTAAAATTTACGATGTCGAATACGTCAAAATCAGCAATCGAGAATTCGCCAATTCCAAGACGAGCCAATGTCAAAAGGTGAACGCCTCCAACTCCGCCCAATCCACCAATGGCAACTCGCGTTCCTCTAAGGCGAGCCTGTTCAGCTTCCGTCACCCATCCGATATTGCGCGAGAATGCTGTTTGATAATCAAATAAACCCATGGCTCTCAACGCCTCATGAAAATGCGATTATTATGAGCAATATTACCTTATCCAAACTGCAGCAGACCTCCAATGATCAAGCTCGTGGCTGACCTCAGGATCGCCATTCTCAACCTTCGACGCAATTCACGCCGAACACTCGTTGCCACGCTGAGTGTTGCGGGTGGCGTTATCGCCTTCTTACTGGCTGGCGGATTCATCGCGTGGATTTTTCACGACATGAGAGAGGCAACGATTCACTCCCAGCTTGGTCATATCCAGATCGTTAGACCAGGTTATTTTGAAAAGGGTATTGCCGACCCTTACGCCTACCTGCTCCCCCCTGCATCACCTGAACAACGCTTGATTGAGAAACACCCAAACGTAATAACCTTAACGCCCCGTATCGCCTTCAATGGCCTACTAAGTTTGGGAGAAGCAACCATTCCATTCATCGGGGAAGGAATAGATCCTGAACGCGAACGCCCGATCAGTACCCGCATCACCATTATTGAAGGTGATGAGCTAAAAAACTCAGGCGAGCATTCTGTATTGCTTGGTGAAGGCTTGGCCAAAAACATAGGCGCCAAGGTGGGGGATACTGTCGTTCTACTAGTGAGCTCTGCAAATGGAAGTCCCAATGCCGTAGAAGTCAAAGTCAGTGGAACATTTTCCACAATTACCAAGGAATACGACGACAACGCCTTGCGCCTGCCACTCCAAGTCGCCCGCAAGCTCATGCGCCTCGATGGTGCCACAACTTGGATTGTACTATTGGACGCTACGGAAAATACTGAGACTGTTGCTCAAGCGATCAAATCCAAGTTACCTGAAACCTCATATACCTTGGTAAGGTGGCATGAACTAGCTGAGTTCTACAACAAAACAGTAACACTTTTTTCCAAGCAGGTAGATGTGGTCAAGTTTATTATTGCCTTGATCATCATTCTGACCATTTCCAATACCCAAACGATGAGCGTGCTGGAACGCACAACGGAAATTGGAACTAGCCTTGCCCTCGGCCTACGCAGTAGTGAGATTCTGCGAATGTTCATCCTCGAAGGATTCATGATCGGCATCGCTGGTGGAGGGCTAGGGGTACTTATCGGCTACACCCTGTCACAATTAATCTCTGAAGTTGGCATTCCAATGCCCCCCCCACCAGGAATGGCCAGGGGTTTTACTGGCCAAATACTGGTTAATTGGAATCTTGCGGTCGACGGTCTGATTTTGGCTATTTCCACCACCCTGCTGGCAAGCCTTATGCCCGCCTGGAAGGCAAGCAAGATGAAAATCGTTGATGCATTACGAACAAATCAATAATGCAAATTAACCAATACTTCCGACTGGCCTTGAGAAACATATTCCGACACCGGGCACGTTCTGCTGCAACCTTGACAGCTATCGCCGTAGGTATTGCCGGTCTAATTCTGGCTGGTGGCTTTATTAAAGACATATATATACAACTAGGCGAAGCGATCATACATTCGCAAACGGGTCACATCCAAGTGACCCGTCAAGGTTACGGCCAGGGGAAAAATCGCTCCCCAGAGAAATACCTGATCGAGAACCCCGGCGACCTCAGGGATCAACTCAAGAGTTTTCCAGCTATCGGTCTTGTAAGCACACGTCTTACGTTCAGCGGCACAATAAATAACGGGAAGCGCGACCTAGGAATTATCGGCGAAGGCATTGAACCAGACATTGAAAGCGATATTGGAACTTATCTACATTTCGTTGAGGGACGCCGCCTCAAAAACTCCGACTCGTACGGAATTGTCGTAGGGCAAGGCGTTGCCAAGAGTCTCGGCCTGTCTGTAGGTGACAGAGTCACGGTACTAGCAACGCTCGCCCAAGGAGCTGTAAACACCTTGGATTTCGAAGTCATCGGAGTTTTCCAAAGCTTTTCGCGAGACTTTGATGCACGGGCAATTCGCATTTCCCTTGATGCGGCTCAGTCATTGATGGACACCGATGCGGCCCACATGCTTGTTGTCATGCTCCAGGGGACAGACATGACTACAGCGACAACAATAAAATTACAAAAACTCCTCTCACCTACAGGGTTTGATGTTACCTCTTGGAATACCCTATCCGATTTTTACGAAAAAACCGTTGAACTCTACGATCGTCAGTTTGGAGTACTCAGGTTAATTATTCTGATCATGGTTCTGCTCAGCGTAGCCAATAGCGTCAACATGACTCTGTTCGAGCGGACACGCGAATTTGGAACGGTTTTGGCATTAGGTGATCGCACTTCCGGGGTGTTCAACCTAATTGTCGCAGAGGGGCTATGTCTAGGCGTTATGGGCGCCTTCCTAGGCATACTGCTCGGCTGTGTTTCGGCATTTGGCATCTCACTAATCGGCATCGCGATGCCTCCACCTCCAAACGCAAACCTCGGATACACGGCGCTGATTCGTCTGGAGTTTCCGTCAGTAATAGCCGCCGGCTTTATTGGCTTTCTTGCTTGCTTTCTCGCCAGCCTACTTCCTGCTCGCAAAGCGTCCAAGCTTGACATCGGAGAGGCATTACGACACGGAGTTTAACCATCAATGTGAAATACTTCCGTTGTCCCACACGCGTTTCGCGTCATCCTACAACGGAATCCGCTATGATTATGTCTGTTGCTTACTGCAAGCTCTCGTCTGCGATCTATTAGAGGAATATAACCATGCTCCAAACCTGCAACCGACTGCTTTCCTGCACAAAGTGGCTTATCCTCGCTGCCGTTTTGTCATTGGGGGCTTGTGCATCCCCCCCCCCTGCCCCCATGAATGCAGCCAAAACCGACTATAGTTACAAAATCGGTCCCGGAGATACGCTCAATATTGTGGTTTGGCGGAACCCCGAATTGTCGATGAGCGTTCCAGTTCGCCCCGATGGCAAGATTTCTGCCCCTTTAATTGACGACTTGGCCGCAATGGGCAAGGACTCAACAGCCCTAGCCCGAGATATCGAAAAAGAACTTGCCAAATTTATTCGAGACCCGGTCGTAACAGTAATTGTCACCGGCTTTGTAGGCCCGTACAGCGAACAAATTCGAGTCATTGGCGCTGCTGCTAAGCCGCAAATTCTCGCCTACAAGCAGAAAATGACTATTCTCGATGTCATGATCGCCGTTGGTGGCATTACTGACTTCGCCGACGGAAATGCTGCGACCATCCTGCGCACTTCAGAAAACAATGCACAGTATGGGGTACGCCTCAAGGACCTTGTCAAGAACGGCGATGTTTCAGCCAATGTGGAAATGAAACCCGGCGACGTTGTCATCATTCCGCAAAGCTGGTTTTAAACCCTCCCTTAAAAGAACTACCGCTACCGTAAGCTTACGGTGGCGGTTTATCACTCGAGCTTATAGATGGAAGAAATTCTTCGGCAGGCCATTACCATCCTGCGCGCAACCTGGAAACATCGGCACCTCGGGATGGTTGTAGCGTGGGTTGTTGGTGCCATAGCAGCGGGTGTCATACTTCGTATCCCGAACCAATTTGAAGCATCTGCACGGATCTATGTCGATACACAATCGATACTGCGCCCCTTGATGTCTGGCCTCGCGGTTCAGCCGAATATAGAACAACAAATCATGATGCTCAGCCGCACACTGATTAGCCGGCCAAACATCGAAAAACTCATCAGAATGGCCGACCTTGACCTGAACATTAAGGAAAAGGCTCATCAGGAAAGCCTGATTGAGTCATTAACCAAAGATCTGAAAATCATGGGTGTTGGCCGGGATAATCTGTATACGATTTCCTATCGTGACCCCGACGCAGCAAAGGCCCAGCGAGTCGTGCAAGCGCTTGTTTCAATTTTTGTCGAATCCAGCTTGGGTGACAAAAGGCAAGATACCGATTCAGCACGCAAATTCTTGGAAGAGCAGATTCGCAACTATGAAAAAAAACTGGAAGACGCAGAGAGCCGACTCAAGGAATTCAAGTTACGGAATATTGAACTCGCATCCTCTGAAGGCAAAACCGGCATTGATCGACTTGGTGAATTATCAACTCAACTAGGCATCGCACGCCTTCAACTTAGAGAAGCCGAACAGTCACGCGATGCCCTTCGCCGCCAAATAGTCGGTGAAGAACCTGTACTACTCCCTGATACGAACAATGGCAGCAACTCAACTATTTCCCTACCGGAAATTGACGGTCGGATAGATGTCCAGAAACGGAACCTAGATACATTGCTGCAACGTTACACGGAACAACACCCCGATGTAATCGGCACCCGGCGCCTTATCAAGGATCTGGAAGAGCAAAAACGAGAAGAACTTCAGGCACGCAAAAAATTTGCCGCTGCAAATCCTGGCGCATCAATAAGCAACAACCCCGTCTATCAACAACTAAAGGTTTCTCTAGCCGAAGCAGAAGCCAATACTGCCTCACTGCGGGCGCGGGTCAGCGAATACGAAGAACGCTACAATCGCGCTACCAGCGTAATGAAGAATCAGCCTCAACTGGAAGCTGAACTAGCACAATTGAACCGTGACTACGAACTGGACAAACGGAATTACGAACAACTGGTTTCGCGTCGGGACTCCGCAGAAATGTCGGGCAACCTAGATACAGCTGGCTCCATGGCTGACTTTCGCTTGATTGATCCACCGCGCGCATCGTCAAAGCCCGTAGCGCCGAATCGGATACTGCTCTTTCCTTTGGGCCTTGTTCTCGCCATCGTCGCAGGGTTGTTTGCCGCTTTTACGGCCAGCCAGATTCGACCTGTTTTTTTCGACAGCAAAGCCTTGCGCGAAGCCACTGGTCTTCCGGTACTTGGAACAGTTTCCCTTATTCCAAATGAAGCACGTCGCCTGAAGGAGCGCGCCAGCCTCCGTCGCTTCTCGCTTGCCACTGGCGCTCTTGTGCTGGCCTATGGAGTTGGCCTGGGAATTCTTACTTTCCTTTCCCAACGTGCTGGCGGAGGTTGATCAATGAGCCTGATTGAACAAGCAGCCAAACGCCTGGAGCAACTCCGTCAGGCTGGCGTCGAACTTCCCAACGAAACACCTGCAACACCCCATGTGAGTCAGCCCGTCATTGAAGCCCCCTCGTTAAATCGCTCTGCGACCACGAAGACGCCAGTGATGGCACGTAAAGATGACTTCGCCAAAAGTCCGTCGGCAAGCAGTCCGGAGGTCCAATTGGATCTGGAGGCCATCTCAGCTTCCGGACTTCTGGTACCTCACGCAGCTCGTAGCCAATTAGCCGATGAGTTCCGTGTCATCAAACGCCCCCTCATCGCCAACGCCATGGGTAAAGGAGGCGAGCAGATAGCAAACGGCAATTTAATAATGGTAACCAGCGCACTGCCTGGCGAAGGCAAGAGTTTCTCGGCCATTAATCTGGCCATAAGCATTGCCATGGAACTGGACAACACGGTCATGCTTGTCGATGCAGATGTCGCCCGCCCCTCGGTGCTGAATATGCTCGGCCTTCCTCCCAGCAAAGGGCTGCTCGACGTGTTACAGGATAATTCCGTCGATATTTCCGGCGTTCTTTTGCGAACAAATGTTGCGAAGCTTTCCATCCTTCCTAGCGGCACGCCTCATCCCAGAGCAACAGAGCTGCTGGCAAGCGATACGATGATCCGGTTACTCGACGACATGGCCAGTCGCTACAACGACCGTATTATTGTCTTTGATTCCCCGCCATTACTACTTACCACAGAGGCACGCGTGCTTGCCACCCACATGGGACAAGTAGTCATAGTCGTAAATGCTGAAAATACCGTTCAAGAAGCGGTAAAACAAGCAATCTCTACCATCGAATCCTGCCCAGTCAAAATGATGCTGCTGAATCAGGTAAAGACCGCCAAGGTTGACGGCTATGGGTACGGCTATGGTTATGGCTACGGATACGGCCATGAGAAATAGCCCCTATTTTCTAAAATGCGCCTACGGACTGACCATAGTCTGCCTAGCCACCACCACTGCGCTAGCACAAAATAGCGACCCAATGGTCCAAGGACGCGCATTTACAATCACTCCGCGCATTTCCTTGACGGAAACCTGGTCCGACAACCTAGCAGTTAGCCGTAGCCAAAACAACAAAGAGAGTGGCTTACTAACCCAACTCTCGCCGGGAATTCATATCGACGCGAAGACAGCTCGCCTCAAAACCTATTTTGATTACGCCTTGGTTGGTAATTTCTATTCGGCATCTTCGGTAAATAGCAGGACACAGAATTCCCTGAACACCTTTGGAACATTCGAAGCAATCTCCAATTGGTTGTTTCTTGACTTCAGTGGCCGCATTGCACAGCAAGCCATATCAGCCTTCGGCCCCCAATCACCCAGCAATGGCAGCTACAACACAAATACTACCGAGACCTCGAACTATCGATTCTCCCCTTATATTCGCGGTCACTTGGCTGGGGTGGTCGATTACTCGCTGCGCTACACTTGGTCCACTACGCAATCAAATGCATCGGCTGTTTCGAACGTGGAAATTTCCGACTGGGCTGGGCAGTTACGGGGCGGCACCCCTTTCCAAAGTCTGAAATGGTCAGTCGACGCCAGTCAGCAAACCGCCGACTACAGTTCAGGTCGAACTACCGAGGCTGAACGCCTTTACGCTACGGCAACCTACACCATTGTTTCTCAATTCCGTGTTTCTCTCAGCGGTGGTCGGGAATCGAACAACTACGCTTCGTTAAACAAGGAAAGTCACCCAACTCACGGCTATGGGTTCGACTGGAATCCGACTGAACGAACTCAGATATCTGCCTTCAAGGAACGTCGTTTTTTCGGGAACGGTCATCGATATAGCCTCAGCCATCGCTTTCCTCTAAGCAGCATTCGCTATTCCGACAGCAAGGACGTCTCGGTATTGCCGAATCAATTTACCTCGGTTGGCTTGGGAACGGTCTTTGATCTCTTCCAGCAATTTTGTAGGCAACAGCTTTCCAACTCATATACCGACCCCAATCAACTGGAACAGGCTGCCAATACATGCGCCGCGACGCTCGTAGGCCAGGCCGGCATATCGCCGGACACACTTGTGACAAGCAGTTTCCTGAGCTCCAGGGCTACCATCCAAAGACGCCAGCAACTGGCTCTGGCGCTTCATGGCACCAGAAATACACTTACAGTGCTGTTCAATCGAAACGAAAACCGGTCTGTTCTTGCCGCCGGGGCTTCTAATGATGACTTTAACTTAAACAGTATAAACAACATCCGGCAGCGTGGGGTCAGCATTAACTTGTCCCATAGGCTGAGCGGCCTGTCAAATCTGAACCTGACTGCCTCACGCCAGGAAAGCACCGGCACGGGAAATGCCACGTTGAAGAGTACGACAACAATCTACCAAGCCAATCTAACGACGAAACTCGGTGCGAAAACGACGGGTGGCATCAGCGTTCGCCACACCGAGTTCGAGAGCACGACCAACCCTTATACCGAGAACGCTCTCGTCGGCACAGTCTCTGTTGTGTTCTAGCACCATGTACAAGTCCTTCTACGGCTTGACCACCAAGCCTTTTCAGCTAAACCCTGATCCCGCCTTTTATTTCGGCAGCAAGCAACACCTTCGTGCGCAAGCCTATCTTGAATACGGTATGCATCAGAACGAAGGCTTCATCGTCATCACAGGGGAAGTTGGTGCGGGGAAGACAACCATTGTTCGCGGCCTGCTGGATGGTCTCGACCCAGAAAAAGTCATTGCCGCGCAACTGGTTAGCACCCAGCTAGATGCCGACGATACCTTGCGACTGGTGGGTGCAGCATTCGGTCTACGAACCAAGGATGTAGCCAAATCCGACGTTCTGATGTCGCTGGAGGCTTTCCTCATCAGTATGACAGCCAAGGGCAAGCGTTGCCTTCTCGTAGTAGACGAAGCGCAGAACCTGACTGCACGCGCCGTCGAAGAGTTGCGCATGCTCTCGAATTTTCAGTATGGCAATCAGGCCTTGTTGCAGAGCTTCCTGATCGGACAACCGGAATTTCGACAGATTTTGCAAAGTCCGCACATGATGCAGTTTCGCCAGCGGGTGATTGCAGCCTGCCACATCGGCCCTCTGGATGTCAGCGAAACTCAGGCCTATATCGAACATCGCCTGCATCATGCAGGCGCAACCGATTCGCCCAGCTTCACCAGTGCTGCTTATGAAGCCATTTTCAAAGCCAGTAGCGGTATTCCCCGGCGTATCAACTCCGTATGTGATCGCGTGTTGTTATTCGGTTTTCTGAACCATCAGAAAGACTTCGACGTTGCCGATGTGGAAGAGGTTGCTCGTGAGATATTCGAGGAAACGATTGGCGGCTCAACACAGGTTCAGATGCAATACGACCTGAATGATGGTAGCGGAGTTTCGGCCCAGCCGAACCCGATGACGACCGGTAGTCTAGGCGACCACGCACGTCTACCTCAACAGTTGTTAGCCACATTGAACGCCGAGCATGTTGCCGAGCGCCTCGCAAGACTGGAGTCCAGCCTGAACCAACTGGAAAGAATAAACGGCGCGACGCTGCAATTGCTGCAGCAGGTCTTTGCCCAGCATGCCCCGGCCAAAACTCCCTCAGAGCAAGAATGAAAAATCAGATGCCCAACTCCTGGCCAACCGAACTCGGCCCAGTCATATGCATAGTCGGAGCCCGACCCAATTTCATGAAAATGGCGCCCATTCTGCGCGCCTTCGCGGCACATCAGCCCGCCATACCAACCCTGCTGGTGCATACCGGCCAACATTATGACCGGGACATGAATGACAAGTTGTTCGAAGACCTGCGACTTCCGCATCCGGACATCAATCTTGAAGTAGGATCAGGGAGCCACGCGGTTCAAACAGCCGAGGTAATGCGCCGCTTCGAACCGGTTGTGGACGACAAAAAGCCCTCCTGCATTCTGGTTGTCGGCGACGTCAATTCGACTCTGGCTTGCACACTGGTTGCCGTCAAAAAGGGAATCCCTGTCGTTCACGTCGAAGCTGGCCTGCGCAGCTACGACCGAGCCATGCCCGAAGAAATCAACCGCGTTCTGACTGACCAGGTAGCAGATCTCCTTTACACGACCGAACGAAGCGCCGCCGACAATTTGGCGCGCGAGGGCATCGCTGGAGAACGTATTCGCTTTGTAGGCAATGTCATGATCGACTCGCTGTTGAGCAATCGGGAATTCGCCCGAAAGCCTGCCGACTGCCTGCAAGCATCAGGCATCGATCCGGCCTTGATCAACGGGCCTCAGGGCTTTGGCATCGTTACCATGCACCGCCCGTCCAATGTTGATCACCCGGCGGTGTTGGAATCCCTGCTGAATGTGTTGCGTGATATTTCCGAGTCGATCCCTTTGGTGTTCGCACTTCATCCGCGCACCAAGGCCAATATCGAACGCTTTGAATTGGGCCAACTGATCAACAACACACGCATGATCATGCTGCCCCCGCAAGGCTACCTGGAAATGCTCGGTCTGATGTCCAACGCCCGTATCGTGCTCACCGACTCAGGGGGCTTGCAGGAAGAAACGACGGCCTTGGGTGTTCCCTGCCTGACAATGCGTGAAAATACCGAGCGCCCCATTACCGTCGCGCAAGGCACCAATACGATGGTGGGCCGGGATGTCGAAGCCATACGCCACCATGCGGCTGAAGTGCTGGAGGGCCGAGGAAAAAGCGGACGCGTACCGGAATTCTGGGATGGCCATACGGCTGAACGGATTGCCGCTGATCTGGCGGGTTGGCTGATCGAGCGCCAAGGGCGACGTTAATTGTCACCGATGACGAAGCCCACTGCAGCGCCGTGTAATGCGCTGACCATTGATGTCGAGGATTACTTCCAGGTTTCGGCATTCTCTCCGCATATACCCCGTTCCGACTGGGCCGTTCGTGAATGTCGCGTCGAGCGCAATGTGGACTGCATTCTTGCCATGCTCGATACGCATGGCACCAAGGGTACCTTTTTCACGCTAGGCTGGTTGGCTGAGCGTTATCCGGAAGTCGTTCGGCGCATTGTCGACAATGGTCATGAATTGGCCAGCCACGGCTACGGCCATGAAAGGGCCAGCGATCAAACGCCAGAGAGCTTTTTTGCCGACATCAATCTTGCCAAGCTGATTCTCGAAGACCTATCTGGTCACGAGGTGAAGGGCTATCGCGCCCCAAGTTTTTCCATCGGCGAGAAGAATCTCTGGGCCTTCGAGTGCCTGGAAAAAGCTGGCTATCGCTACAGTTCAAGTATCTATCCGATTCGTCACGACCACTACGGCATGCCAAACGCGCCGCGCCACGCCCATACCATTGGCAGCCTGGTCGAGATTCCCTGCACGACCCTGCGTTTTCTCAACCGGAACTGGCCGGCCAGCGGTGGAGGCTATTTCCGACTAATGCCGTATGGCCTGTCGCGCTGGATGATCGAACGCATCAATCGGGTCGATGGACTACCCGCCGTCTTCTATTTCCACCCGTGGGAAGTCGACCCCGGCCAACCGAGAATCCCCGGCATCAGCGCCAAAACGCGCTTTCGCCACTACGTCAATATTCACCGAATGGAACAACGCCTGAATCGCCTTCTGGCTGACTTCACGTGGGGCCGGATGGACGAACTATTTCTCGCCCCACTTGGTAGCACCGATGGAGATTAAGCAACTCGCTCTGACCGATACGGCAAACGCGGCGCGCTGCACCCGACCTATTTTCTCTACGCCGAGCAAGGCGGGAAAATCCACGGGGTTCTGCCACTGGCCCACATCAAGAGCCGGCTCTTCGGCAATTCGCTGATCGCCCTGCCCTTTGCCGTCTATGGCGGCGTTGCTGCCTCCTCGCCGGAAGCCGCGTCGGCACTTGAGCTGGCGGCCCAGTCGCTGGCAGGCAGACTAGACGTTGATCATCTCGAATTTCGCAACACCCAGCCTCGGCATGCCGATTGGCCTACGCAGGATCTATACGTCACTTTCCGCAAGGAAATCCTGCCCGACGTCGAAGCCAATATGCTGGCCATTCCGCGCAAGCAGCGGGCTATGGTCAGAAAAGGCATCAATAATGGGCTGATTGCTACGGTCGACCGGAAATCTGACCGATTTTTCAAATTGTTTGCCGACAACGTACACCGTCACGGAACGCCGGCCCTGCCAAAACGCTACTTTGAAACCCTGCTCCAGGTATTCGGCGACGACTGCGAAATCCTCACGGTCACCACTCCCGAAGGCAAGCCACTGAGTAGCGTCCTCTCTTTCTATTTTCGCGATGAAGTCCTGCCCTACTATGCCGGCGATGATGAAACGGCCCGCAACTTTGCCGCCAACGACTTCAAATACTGGGAACTGATGCGCCGCAGTTGCGAGCGCGGCCTCAAGGTTTTCGACTACGGCCGAAGCAAAGTCGGCACCGGCCCCTATTCCTTCAAGAAAAATTGGGGTTTCGAGCCACAAGCGCTGCATTACGAATATTGTCTCTATAAACGTGACAGCATTCCGCAGAACAATCCGAACAACGCCAAATACAAGTTGTTGATCGAAGCATGGCGGCGCATGCCGATCAGCCTGGCCAACCTGATCGGCCCACACATTGTGCGCAATCTGGGCTGAACATGGCGAACATTCTTTATCTCGTCCATCGCCTGCCTTATCCCCCCAACAAAGGGGACAAGGTGCGCTCCTTTCACCTGCTCAAGCATCTGGCCTCAAAGCACCGAGTCTTCCTCGGTACCTTTGTCGATGACCCGGACGACATGAAGCATATCGAGACCGTCCGCACCTTCTGCAACGACCTGCATGTCGCCCGTCTGGAACCGAAATTTGCCAAGCTGCGTAGTCTAAATGGCCTGCTCGCCGACGACCCGCTAACCCTGCGTTACTACCGCGATGCCGGACTGCAGGACTGGGTAGACAACACCTGCCGGCACCAGAAGATCGACGCGGCAGTCATTTTCAGTTCTGCGATGGCCCAGTACGTTGACGCCATTCCCCGGCTCCCGACCATAGTCGATTTTGTCGATGTCGATTCGGCCAAATGGACGCAATATGCGCCAAACCATCGCTGGCCAATGTCCTGGCTATACCGGCGGGAAGGTCAGAAACTACTAGCCTATGAGCGCGAAGTCGCCGCCCGCTCCACCCGCTCCTTTTTTGTGACGCAAGCCGAAGTCGAACTCTTTTGCCGCCTTGCCCCGGAGTGCGCCGTGCGCGTTGAGCCAGTCTGCAACGGGGTAGATTCCGATTATTTCGCTCCGGACGATAGCTGCGCCTCGCCCTACGCTACCGACGAAATACCTGTAGCCTTTACCGGCGCCATGGATTATCTGCCCAATATCGATGCCGTGCGCTGGTTTGTTGCAGACATGTTGCCTGGGCTGCTTCGGCGCTGGCCACAACTGCGCTTCTATATCATCGGCCGCAGCCCGACGCCGGAAGTCCTGGCGCTCGCCGCTGACAATGTCACCGTCACCGGTACCGTTCCCGACGTTCGCCCCTATCTGCAGCATGCTGCAGTCGTTGTCGCGCCGCTGCGTATCGCCCGCGGCATCCAGAACAAGATACTCGAAGCCATGGCGATGGCCCGGCCCGTCGTCGCCTCAAGCGAATGCGCTGCTGCGGTCGACGCCGTTTTTGGCCAGGAATTGAAAACAGCAACAAGCCCGGCCGACTTTATCGCCGAAATCGACGCTCTACTCCAAGATCCTGAGCGCGGCCTATCGATTGGCCAGGCAGCCCGCCAAAGGGTGGTTGCGCGATATAGCTGGGAAGCCCATCTCGCCAGCATCGATCAATACCTTCCATCCCCCCAGGAAGGAAATCAATGACACATCGAGCGCAAAACCAGTTAGCCAACTGGAAGCCGACCCTGGCCGCCATCGTGGCCATCCTGCTCTGGATCGGCTATTGGTACTGGGGCACGCTGGAAGCCATGGCCCATATCTGGTGGCGCTCCGAAACCTACACCCACGGGCTCATCGTGCCGCCGATTGCGCTTTGGCTTATCTGGTGCAACCGGCAGCGCCTCGCCACCATGCAGCCTCAGGTCGCCGGCTGGTTTGCCCTGCCCCTCGCCGGACTGGTTTTCCTTTGGCTGCTCGGCGACCTCACGGCCGTCAACGCCCTGACCCAGTTTGCCGTCATTGGCCTGATCGTCACGTCAATCATGGGAATGGTTGGCTGGCAAGTCAGCAAGGCGCTGGCCTTCCCCCTGTTCTTTCTCTTTTTTGCCGTCCCGGCTGGTGACTTTCTGCTGCCCCGCCTGATGGAATGGACTGCCGACTTCACCGTCCTGGCCGTGCGTCTCAGCGGTATCCCCGTTTTCCGTGAGGGCCAGAGTTTCGTCATCCCGAGTGGCCGCTGGTCGGTCGTTGAGGCCTGCAGCGGCGTTCGCTATCTGATCGCCTCACTGACGGTCGGGACGCTCTACGCCTATCTGACCTATACCTCGCTCAAGCGCCGCCTGATTTTCATCCTCGTTGCGCTGGTGGTCCCCATCGTCGCCAACTGGCTCCGTGCCTACATGATCGTCATGCTTGGCCATCTTTCGGACAACAAACTGGCGGCGGGGGTGGACCACCTGATATACGGCTGGGTCTTTTTCGGGATTGTGATAGTCATTATGTTCGCGATCGGTGGCCGCTGGGCCGAACCTGTCCGGCCACTCCAGCCGGTCAATCTGACACCAGGCCACAACCTCCAAGAGCCGCGACATCCTTGGGCGATCGCGCTCATTCTCGCAATCATCGTTGCAGCCGGCCCCTTGTACGAAAAGCGTTTGCGGCAGACCAATACCGATGCCGTCATCCAGCTTTCACTACCTGCTACCGCCGGATCCTGGCGCGCCGAACCGGCTGCCATTGACTGGCAACCGCAATTCGCAAATCCCTCGGCGGAACAGCACTCGACTTACCGCAATCGGAACAGTTGGGTCGGTATCTACGTCGCTTATTACCAAAACCAGAACTACGACCGTAAATTGGTAACATCGACCAACGTGCTTGTCACGTCAACCGACCCGCGCTGGCAAATCGTGGCTAGTCGTCAGGTAAATTCGAGCTTTGGCAGCAGCCAGGTTGCTTTCCGCGAGGCTGAGCTACTGAACAAGCTCGGTATCGCCGATGATCGCTACATCGCCTGGCACGGCTACTGGATCAACGGACGCCTGACCAGCAGCGACATCGAAGCCAAATGGCTGACCGCAATGGCAATGCTCACCGGGCATGGTGACGACAGCGCCGCCATCGTCATCTACGCCCCGAAAGACTCGGCAACCAAGGATCTGCCCGCTTTCGTCAGCGAGGCTGGCGACGAAATCCTGCGCAGTCTGAACGAGGCACGGCTGAAATGAGCGATGGGCGCCCCCTCGTCGCCCACATCATGCACCGCTTCGATACGGGCGGTCTTGAAAATGGCGTCGTCAATCTGATCAACCATATGCCGGCCGATGCCTATCGCCACGCCGTCATCGCGCTTACCGAAGTCACCGACTTCAAGAAGCGAATCCACCGACCTGACGTCCAGTTTTTTGCCCTGAACAAGCCGCCCGGCCACGTACTCTGGATCTATCCGCAGCTTTACCGACTGTTCCGCCAACTTCAGCCGGCAATCGTACACACCCGCAACCTGGCTGCCCTGGAAGCAGCAGTACCGGCCTGGGCGGCCAGGGTACCGGCCCGCATCCATGGCGAACATGGCCGCGACGTTGGTGACTTCGATGGCACAAACAAAAAATGCCAATGGATTCGGCGGCTATATAGCCCGTTCGTGAAACATTACATAGCGCTCTCTCGGGATCTCGCGCACTATCTGACCCATCCCGTTGGCATTGGCGCAAAGCGCGTGACACAAATCTATAACGGCGTGGACGCCGCCCGTTTCCATCCCGCCCCCCAGCGGCAAGACATTCCCGGCTCACCATTCAACGAAACCGGTCTGTGGCTCGTCGGCACCGCCGGGCGCATGCAAACCGTCAAGGATCAAACCAACCTGGCCCACGCCTTCGTTAAAGCCATCCAGAACGAGCCAAGCCTGCGCGACCGTCTGCGCCTGGTCATGGTCGGCGAAGGCCCGCTACGTAACGAATCGCTCGCCATCCTCGAAGCTGCCGGCCTTGCCGAACTCGCTTGGCTTCCGGGAGAGCGCAACGACATTCCTGACATCATGCGCGGACTCGATTGTTTCGTTCTACCCTCGCTTGGCGAAGGCATCTCCAACACCATCCTCGAAGCCATGGCCAGCGGGCTACCCATCATCGCCACGGCGGTCGGCGGCAACCCG
>PHCF01000068.1 GCA_002842145.1 Betaproteobacteria bacterium HGW-Betaproteobacteria-6
TTCATTTTCTGGACAATTGCTGCACTGCTGAGCCAAAACGAAACAGTGTTCAGTGTTTCATCAGGCGCAAAAAAGCCCGGCGAACCGGGCTTGAGCGGGGGAATGGAGGTGCTCAGAACTGGTAACGGGCGCTGACGCCGGCCAGCCAGGTGCGGCCCGGTGCGGCTTCGTAGAAGCGATCAAAGCCGGCACCGACAATGACCGAGCCGACGTACTGGCGATCGAAGATGTTGTCGAAACGCACGAAGCTGCGCAGGCTCACATCGCCATATTTGCGGTCGACGCCAAAGCGCAGGTTGGCGATGGCATAGCCTGGTGCCACTTGTTTGGTGTTGGTGTCCTCGACATAGACCTTGCTGCGGGCGATGCCTTCGACGGCGGCATGGAAGCCGCTGGCCGGATGCTTCCAGGCCAGTTCGCCGAACAGCGTATGGGCAGGCACGCCGGGCAGACGGTTACCGGCATTGATCGTGCCGGACGATGAGGTAAAGGCTTCATCGTAACGGGCTTCGAGCAGCGTGTAGGCGAGGCGGCTGGAAATGTTGTTGGCCCAGCGGCTGTCGATCGCCGCTTCGATGCCGCGGCGCAGCGTCTGCCCGGCATTGCGGTAAGTTGTCCGGCCGCCGAGGGAGGAGTCGACGACCAGCTCGTCCTCGGTTTCGATCTGGAAGACGGCCAGATCGAGACGCGTATTGCTGCCAACGAAGGCCTTGAGTCCGGTTTCGTAATGGGTGCTGGTCGACGGCTTGAGGTCGTAACTGAAGGTGCCACCTGGGCCGGAATAGAACAGTTCGCCGAAGGTCGGCGCCTCGAAGCCGCGGGCCGCGCTGGCGTAGAGATTGACGGTCGGGGTCAGGCGGAACATGGCGGCGATGGTCGGCGTTGTCTTTTCGTAACTGACGCTGCCGCTATCATTGCCGTTGCTCAGATAGGCATCCTCGACGTCGAAGGAAACCTGGCTGTGGCGCAGGCCTCCACTGAAGGTCCAGCGCTCGCCCTGCCACTCGGCCTGGGCGTACTGGTCGAAACTGGCCACGCGGTCTTCTTCCAGGCGGCGCAGGGCACCCTTGACGCCAAGCGTGGTGCCGATGAAGTTTTCGTAACCGCGCCGTTGGTCGACCGATTGCTCGTACTCGACACCCACCGTCGTCGTCAGCTTGCCGCCGGCCAACTGGAAGCGGCCAACCCAGCGCGTCGAGGCGCCGGCAAAATCGCGGTCGAAGTCGATGACGCCGCCGGAGTGCGCTGGATTAGCTTGGGTGCCAGGCGGAATCGATTGGTATTGCGTTGTCGACCGTTGCCCGGCATAGGCGGAGACAAACACCGATTGATCACCGAAACGGTGCTCGTAAGTTACCCCGCCCTGCTTGTGGTCAAGGTTCTTGCGCGTGTTGTAGAGGAGCGGCGCTGAGGCAACGCTGCGCGGATCGGCCTGATAGCCGGCCCAGGTCTGGCCCTGCGGGTCTTCGGCCGTCTGTTTGAAGCTGTTGGCGATAAAAGTCAGTTTGCCGTCCTGGCTCGGCCGGTAGGTCAGCTTGACCATGGCCTGATCGCGCTCGGCCTTGCTGTGGTCGCGGTAGCCATCCGTGGCGAAGCGCGAGGCATCGATGACATAGCCGAGACCGCCGGCCTCGCCCTGGGCGGTGAGGTCAGCCTTCCACATATTGTCGCTGCCGGCGACGAAGCCGCCTTCGACGCTCGGCCGGCCGGAACCGTCGGCCGTGAACATCTGGATGACACCGCCGGCATGGTTGCCATAGACCACGGCCATCGGCCCGCGCAACACTTCGATGCGCTCGGCGCGATCGAGGTTGAAGGTGGCCACCTGCCCCTGGCCGTCCGGCATCGAGGCCGGAATGCCGTCGGCGACGAGGCGGATGCCGCGCACGCCGAAGGCGGAACGGGCGCCGAAGCCGCGCGACGAGATCTGCAGGTCCTGCGCATAGTTCTGGCGATTCTGCACCGTGATGCCAGGCACTGCGGCCAGCGCCTCCGAGGCATTCACTCGTGCCTGATCGGCCCCGATACGGGCGGCGTCGACCACATCGACGGCAGCCGGCAGGTCGAAGGTGTTGTGCTCGATGCGGCTGCCGCTGACGACGACGGAGTCGAGGATCAATGCCGTTTCGGCCGCGACACCGAGGCAGGGAAAGGCGGCAGCGAGGATGACGGCGAGGCGCTTCGGGTTTTGTCTCATGGTTTTTGTCTTGTTCAGGTTGATGCGTGATGTCGGTTTTGGGCAAATTTCCCGGTCGACCGTAGCAGTCGACCTCGATCCGATTATCGGCATCGCGCAAAAGCCGGGCGACGCGGCAATCGCCAACCGGGCCTCATGAAAATCATGAGATGGCATGGATCCATTTTTGCCATTTTTTGCAGTCGACTGTCTGAACAGCTGTTTTGATTTGCAGCAGGCGTTCGTTTTTTTCACAGTTACCGGAACAGAAATCGCCGTCCGACCGGCGTTTTGCCATTAGCACGCTCCTTGCTAAAGGCATAAATCAGAAAAAAACCCCGACCCACTACAGCAAGTGAGCGACCTGGAGACAAACGATGAAGCTTGAAGAACTACTGCATCACACCCTGGCCATTCATGCCCCTTGGCGCATCGTCCGCGTCCGCAATGATCTCGGCAAAAGCCAGATCGACATCTGGGTCTCCCGCGAAGCCCAGCGCAGCGGCTGGCTCTTCGGATCGCGCCACAGCCCCAGCCCGGGCCAAGAACAGATCTGGCGCCACATCAACATCGGCAATGCGCGCTGCATCGTTCATGCCGTCATCCCCAGCGAGGTCGACGACGGCGATCTGCAATGGCTGGGCGAAGCCGGCCAGCCATTTACCCGCGCCTTTGCCCGGCAGATAGCCGGGATGTTCATGCAAGGCGTCAGCTTCGCTTCGGTCTGCGCCCTGCTCGACCTGCCCGTCGCCGATCTGTGGAAATTCAAGCATCGCCTGGACACCGGCAAATCCGGCCTGTCCGCCCAAGGCGGCGCCGCCGACGCCAACTCGGCCATGGTCCCGGCGCCCAACGACCCGATCTGGGAAGAACTGCTCAGCGGCAGCCTGCAACTCGACATCCGCATCCTCAGCCTCAAGCTGTTGCTGACCAAACTGCGCGAGCAATTCTCGGTCATCGGCGACAGCGAAGTGCGCAACCTCAAAGCCCACGAACTGCAGCGCTACTTCACCCGCCACGAAAAGATGCTGAGCCACGAACTGGCGCAACTTGCCCGCAACTGAACCTCACCCCTGGCAAAACCATGACAACCCGACAAGAACTGATCTCCGTCAGCCGCGCCGCCGAACTGATCGAGGCCGGCAAATACCTCAGCATCGCCGGCGATGAAGCCGCGCTCAGACAACTCCCGCAGGGCCACTGGATCGGTGGCACGATCCCCTACTTCATGGCCGCTGGCGGCGGCATCGTCAGCCGCGAGCACGTCTTCGTCAGCGAAATCAGCGGCTTTGCCGCGCCGCCGCAACTACGCTTCTACGACGCCGGCACCCTGCCGCAAATCTGCCGCAACGCGCCGGACAACGGCTACAGCATCCTGATCATTCCGGCCTTCAGCGCCTGCCACGCCAGCTTTGCCCAAAACGCCCCGAATTTTGAAGAGATGTACATGAAGCCGCTGATCGGCTGGATCGCCGGCGTGCACCTCGACGATCTGGGCAAAGTGACGCCCAAGGTCGTGCTCGGCACCACGGGCGAATTCTCCGAAACCGACGCCGTCGTCATGGACGTCCCGCTGCCGCCGGAAAGCTTCGCCCAGATCGACATCGTCAACCTTTTCCGACCCGGCAGCGGCGCCGGCATCCGTTTCCTGAACACCGGCTTCAGCGCCGGCGACTGCCTCATCGATGGCCAGGCCGCCAACCTCGCCGACTACCTCGAGGCAAACCGGATCGACACCCGCCTGCCCCTGGTCGCCGACTACAGCGGCGCGCTGATCAACGTCAGCATCCGCAACGTTGACCGCGCGGCGCGCTGCGTCGAGTTCTACGCCCCGGTCTTTCCCGGCATCGAATACCGCGTTGCCGCGCCGGTCGCCGACTACGTCGCCGCCTTCCACAATGCCCTGCCGGGCGGCGGCACGGACATCGCCTTTTCCTGCAACTGCATCCTCAACTTCCTGCACTCAGAGCTCGAAGGCAAGCGAACAGGCGAAGTCACCGGGCCGATGACCTTCGGCGAAATCGGTTACCAGCTACTCAACCAGACCCTGGTCTACCTCAACGTCAGCGAATGAGCAGGCGGTGGCAACCCCGCGTTGCCCGCGGTTAACCGGTTTCCCGGCAAGTCGAATTTGGGCCTTTTTCCCGGTCGACCGTAGCAAGCCGGTTTCAGCCCGCATGCGCCGATTGCCACCGTCACCACTTCCCGCTAACGTGCGCGCTGAATATTTCTCCAACCCAGCAACGAAGGTTCCCGACATGCAAAAACGCATCATCGTCAGCGCCGCCCTCCTCCTCGCCCTTTCCGTCCCGGCCACGGCCGCCGAGCCGAAGGCTGAAATGACCGCCTCCGGCATCGCCATCACCATGCTCAAGGAAGGCAACGGTGCCAGTCCGCAGGCCAGCGACACGGTCAAGGTGCACTACCGCGGCACGCTGACCAGCGGCCAGGAATTCGACAGCTCGTACAAGCGCAACGAACCGGCCGCCTTCCCGCTCAACCGCGTGATTCCGTGCTGGACCGAAGGCGTGCAGAAGATCAAGGTCGGCGGCAAGGCCAAGCTCGTCTGCCCGCCCCACCTCGCTTACGGCAGCCGCGGCGTGCCCGGCATTCCACCCAACTCGACGCTGGTCTTCGAAGTCGAGTTGCTCGACATCGCCAGGTAAGACGGCGGACTGAATCAGGCGGCGCCTAGTCCGGCTCATGCGCCGCCTGTCATTCAATCGTCATTGCAAAGGCGCAGACTCCAAGGATTGCCACTCTGCCGGAGGCGACCATGCGCCACCTCTTCCTGCTCCTGTCCGCCCTCCTGTTTGCCACTTTCGCCCAAGCCGCCTCGAATGCGAACATCGCCAGCATCGATTGCTCCGGCAGCTCGTCATTTGATCTAACCAACGGCGCGACGCTGTCCTGCGTCGGCGACTTTTCGCTGATCGGCGGCAGCATCGATTCGGACATCGGCATCACCATCAGCGCAGCCGGTTCGTTGTTCCTCGATAACCTGAGTTTGGTCGCCCCGCTTGTTCGGCTGACGACACTCACCGGCTCTCTCAGCCTCGCTGAAGGTGTATCGATCAATGGATTCAACTCGACCGGGCTCGATGTCGGCACATCGCCCCGTTTGACCTCTGGGCAAACCGGGGATCCGACGCTCCTGGAAGGAGGGGAAGTAACAGTCAGCATCGGCGGCGATATTTCGCCAGGTCAACCAGGCCAGATCACGATGGGCAACGGAGGGGGCATTGTCGTGCGCCAGCCGGGCGATATCGACCTGAGTGTCGGCGGTCAAATCGTACTAAACGGTGGAGGTGACCTGACGCTGGTCTCATCTGTTCCCGAACCCGGCATGGTCTGGTCGCTCCTCTGTGGCGGACTACTCCTGGCCAGCCGCCGAAACTGCCGAAAAGAACCAGCCTGAGCGGCGATCAGGCCATCGACTTGCAAATCGCCGCGGCCAGGACAACTGGATCTTCGGCGCCAACAACGACCTGCCGGCCTTCGATGATGAAGGTCGGGACCATTGAAATGCCCATCGCCCGGAACCGGTGCTCGGTGGCACGCACCTCATCGCTGTCGGCGCCGGAAGCCAGATAGCGCTCGACTTCCTCGCCGGGATAGCCGCATTCCACCGCCACCTTGACCAGCAGGGCCAAATCGCCGATCCGCTCGCCACGCTGGAACTGAGCGACGAACAAGCGCTCGACGAGGCCGGCTGCGTCGCCGCGCTGCTGCGCCCAGTGGATCAGCCGGTGCGCCTGCAGGGTATTGGCGCGGACTTCGATTTTCTCGAAAGCGTAGTCGACACCCCACGGCCGGCCGGCGGCGCGCACGCGCTCGAACAGCGCCGCGACCGGCGCCGGCCCGCCGAATTTCTTTTCGAGAAACGGCAGGTAGGGCTCGCCTTCCGGCGGCGTATCGGGATTAAGGAAAAACGGGCGCCAGCGCTTCTCGCAGGCAAAGTCGGGCCGCTCGCGGCGCACCTCGGCAATGGCCGCATCCAGCCGGCGCAGGCCGATGTAGCACCACGGGCAGACGAGGTCGGAAACAATGTCGATGCAGGTCACGGGGCGATCATACCGGCGAACGCCCCGCCGTGTTGACCGGCCAACTCAGTCGAAATTTTCGGTGCACTCCACCATCCAGCCCAATGCCTTGATGCAGGCGCGGGCCATGGCCGGCGACAGGGCGTCGTGGCCGGCGCTCGCCACTGGCACCCAGGTTGCCTCGGGCCAGGCCCGATGCAGGGTTTCGGCGGCAATCGGCGGACAGACCGGGTCGGCCATGCCCTGCACGATAACCGCCGGCAGATGGTGGATACGGGCGATACCGGCCAGCAATTGGCCGGGTACGAGAAAGCAGTTGCGCGTCAGGTAGTGCATCTGGATGCGCGCCCGGGCCAGTTGCATGGCATCGAGCCGCCCTTCAAGCGGGGCCTTGCCCACTAGCTGGCGCTGATAGTTCAGCCACAGCTGGGCGGCCTCCGCCGCCGTCTGCGGGTCGTCGCCGAGGATGCGCCGGGAAAACGAGGTCAGCGGATGGCCCTGCTCGGACTCCGGCAGCAGCTCGCCGAGGCCGCGGGCATAGGCGACGATTTCCTCGTGCGAACCGAGAAAGATGCCATGCATGACCAGGCCGAGGACGCTTTCCGGATAAATCTGGGCATAGGCCAGGGCCAGCAGGCTGCCCCACGAGCCGCCGAAGACGATCCAGCCGGAGATGCCTAGCGCCTCGCGCACGGCGTCGAGATCGGCGACCAGATCAAGCGTCGTGTTCGCCCCCAGCTCGCCACTCGGCAGACTGCGCCCGGCGCCGCGCTGATCGACGAGGACGACGCGGAAGACCGCCGGATCGAACAGCCGCCGATGCTCGGACAGACAGCCGCCGCCTGGGCCGCCATGCAGGAAGAGGACGGGGATGCCGTCGAACGGGCCGCATTCCTCGACATGCAGGATATGCCCGTCGCCGACGGCCATCTGCCGGACGCAGCGCGGACGGCATTCAGGAAAAAGATGATCGGCTGACATCAACCTTGAATCCTCAGTTGGACGCGGCCGATGGTGCGTTTGGGCGGGATGGCCGGCGCGAAGCGACGCCGCGGCAGGCTCATGCCTGCAAGGCGGAGCGCCAAAGCAGGACGCCCGACCAGACGTGCCAGCGGCCGCGTAGCGCTGTCACCCAACGGATGAATCTCTTCGCAGACACCAAGACCTGTATTCATGCGACCAATCAAGGAGGGATAAGCGGTCAGCTGAGGTTTCAACCTAGAAACCCCAGTTGGACGTGGCTGTTGGTGCGTTTGGGCGGGATGGGCCGGCGCGAAGCGACGCCGCGGCAGGCTCATGCCTGCAAGAAGGAGCGACAAAGCCGGACGCCCGACCGAACGTGCCAGCGGCCACGGAGCGCTGTCACCCATTGGGTGAATTACAGCGAAGGCACAAACGCAAGCTTTCATGCGGCTCTCAAAGGATGGATTAGCGGTCAACTGCGGTTTCTAGGTTCAAGGTTCAAGCCTCAATCAGACCGTTGCGCACGGCGACCAGCGTCAGCTCGGCGGCATTCTGCACGTTGAGCTTCTGCTTGATGTGATAAAGATGGGTGCCGACGGTGCTCGGGCTCAGGCAGAAATCCTCGGCCACGTCGTTGACCGAACGGCCCTCGGCGAGCTTCATGAAGACAGCCAACTCCTTCTCGGTCAGCGTATCGACCGGGTTGCTCGAGCCGGACAGCTGGGCCAGCGCGACGGCCTGCGCCAGTTCGGGGTCGAGGTAACGGCGGTCGCCAGCCACCTGGCCGACGGCGCGCAGGAACTCTTCCGGCGCTGCCCGCTTGCACAGGTAGCCACGAGCGCCGATGCGCAGGGCGCGGACCGGCACGATGTCGTCGTTGTGGGCCGACAGCATGAGAACCCTGGCCTTGGCGTCCCAGACGAGCAGCCGCTCAAGTGCCGCCAGGCCGCCGATGCCGGGCATCGAAACGTCCATCACGACGACGTCCGGGTTGAGTTCGGCGTAGAGGCGGACGGCGCTTTCGCCGTTCTCGGCCTCGCCGACCACGGTGGCGCCGGCCCCTTCGAGCAGGCAACGAAAGCCGAGGCGAACCATGGCGTGATCGTCGGCGAGCAGGACGCGCTTGCCATGCAGAGCGTTGTTCATGCGAATTCCTCCGGGGAGTGTGGCGCTACGGCGTCCGGCAGGCGGGCGAAGATGCGGAAGCCGCCGCCGGCCGGTTGTTCGAATTGAAGATGGCCGCCCAGGGCGGCGATACGTTCGCCCATGCCGGCCAGACCGAGGCCGCAGCCGGGTTGCGCCGAGGGTTGGCCGGAACGGCCGCGACCGTTGTCGGCCAGCGTCAGCTGCAGGCAGCCGGCGACGCGGCTGATGGCCAGATCGACCTGCGTGGCGTGCGCGTGGCGCACGACATTGGTCAGGCCTTCCTGGACGATGCGGACGACGGCCAAGGCCAGATCGTCGGCAACCGGCTGGTCGCCAATGGCCAGCTGGCTGTTCACGATCATTTCCGGGTGCTGCACCTGCCAGCCGGCCAGCTGGCGTTCGAGCGTCGAGGCAAGGCCGTTGCCGACAGCCGGACGCAGGCGATGCAGGATATGGCGAACGCCGTCCTGCATTTCGCCGGTGACGGCGACGATGCCCTGGGCCGGGATGTGCAGCGACGGCGTGTCGCCGGTGCGCTGGACGATGGCGCCGGCCAGGGCGCGCACGGCGGTGATGCCCTGGGCCAACTCATCATGCAGTTCGCGGGCGATGATCCGGCGTTCCTCTTCGAGGCGGGCATGCATCTGACGGTCGACTTCACGGGCGCTTTCGAGGCGGACGTTGTCGTCCACCGCCTCGCCCAGCCGGTCGGCCATGCTGTTGAAGGCGCGCGAAATGCGACCGAGTTCCGGCGTCGAAAAAACCGGCAGGCGGGTATCGAAACGGCCGCGCCCGGTACGGTCGAGGGCGCGCATGATCTGGGCCAGCGGGCGCAGGGCGCGGCCGAGCGCCGTGCGCGTCGCCACGAAGAGGACGCCGAGCAGGCCGAGCGCCCAGCCGGCCATGGCGGCCAGTTCGTCCCAGGCGTCGAGAATGGCGCGCGAAGCATCGGGACGCAGGGTCAATGTGTAGCCCTCGACGGCCAGCGTGCGGACCGGCAATTCCGTCGCCAACAACCCGGCAAACCAGCCCGGCGCCGTGCGTCCGGCCTTGTAGGTCGGCGCCGGCGAGCGATAGATCGTTTCACCGGCCCGCGTGCGGATGTCGAGATCGTTGGCCCGCACCCGACCGATGGCGCGCGCCACGCCGAGCAGGCGTTCGCCGCGCGCGGCGGCCGGCACATCGTTCATTTCGCCGAGCACGGCCTTGAGCCATTGCTCGGATACCCGGCTCGCCGCTTCGACTTCTTCGTGGATGGCATTGCGCGTGCCGTTCAGCCACAGGCCGGCAAAAACAAGGAGCAGGCTGGCGGCGAGCGCCGTGAGGACGAGGCCGACGCGGGTGTGCAGGCTGAGCTTTGCATTCCCACGGTCAACCGGAAATTTGGGCCAAATTTGAAATGTCATTTTCCACCAAACACGTAGCGGACGCCTAGCCAGGCAGAGCGCGGAGCGCCTGGAGCGACGAAGGTTTGACGACGCCAGTCGTCCGGATTGGCCTGGAAGCTGCCGCCGACGAAGGGGTTTTCGGCCAGCGCGCCGGCCGTCGCGTAATGCTTGTCGAAGACGTTATTGACCTTGGCGAACATCTGCCAGCCGCCGCCCAGCTCGGCCTCGGCATTGAGGTTGAGGATGGCGTAGCCGGGAATCTTGCCCGGGCCGTCGAAGGTGCGCGTGTCGGCATTGACGTCGGTATAGGTGCCGCTCTGGTGCTGGTTGTTTTCGTTGCCGCGGACGTATTGGCTGGAGAAGGCCTGGACGTCGCCGCCCAGGCGCAGCCAGTCGGTGGCGCGCCAGGCGAGGCCAAGCTTGAGGCTGTGCGTCGGCAGGCCGGGGATGTGGTCGCCCTTCCTGACGAGGATTTCGTCGTCCTGACCGGCCCCCGTACAGTCCGCCGTAGTACCACGCGTGCTGTTGTTGGCGCCGAGCAGGCAGGCTGCGGAGCGGAAAGTGGCCTGCAACCAGGTGTAGTTGGCATACCAGTCGAGGCGACGCAGGTTGCCGTTGAGGCCGAGTTCCAGGCCCTGGCGCAGCGTCTTGCCGTAGTTGGTGAAATAGCCGGCGCTGGTCGAGGTGCCGACGAACAGGATGTCGTCGCTGCTCAGGGTGCGGAACAGGCCGGCATTCCAGTTGGTGTCACCAGCCAGCTTGCCGCGCAGGCCGGCTTCGAGGGTGCGGGCGACGACCTGCTTGAGGTAGGGATCGGCGGCCATCGAATTGGGCAGCGTGCACGGGTTGGCCGGGTCGGCGCAGCCGAGCTCGATAGGCGTCGGCACACGGTTGCCCTGACTGAAGCCGGCGTAGGCGTTGACCACCGGGGCGATCTGCCAGCTCAGGCCGATGGCCGGGTTGAGCTTGCGGTATTTGTGGTCGCCGTCGAGGTTGGGCGCCGTCCGGTTGAGTTCGTCGAAGGTCGTGACGTGGCTCATGTTGTAACGGGCCGAACCGGTCAGGTGCAGGTTCGGCAGCAGCGAGAAGGTATCAGTGACGAACAGGCTGGCCGTGCTGGTCTTGCCGTTGATCTGGTTTTCGACGGTGAGCGCCGACAGATTGGCCACCCCGCGACTGGCGTCGAGTTCACCGAGTTCCTGTGTCTGCTGGAAGTGGATGCGGGCCTGGTCGTAGGAGGCGCCGAGGGCCAGTTGATGCTGCTGGCCGCTGAAGTTCCACTGGACGGCGAGGCCCGTGCTGCGCTGTTCAGTTTTGGTCCGGTTGTTGGCCCCGGTTTGATCGGGCGCCGGGCCGACACTGCCGCCATTGACCCAGGTTTCGTAATCGGTCTCGTAGTCGTCGTTCATGTCGCCGTTGAGCGTGCGCGTCTTGGTCCGCCGGTGATAGACGCTGCCGCTCAGGCTTTGCGTATCGCTGAGCCAGAGCTTGCCGTTGAGGGCGAGTTGAGTCAGGTCGTTGCGCGTCTCGTCGGGATGCGTGAAGACCGACTCGCGGCGCTCGGCGAGCATCGATTGCGGCAGCAGGCCGTTGCCGTTAAGCCGGCTGCGCGCCTTGGTCAACGTCAGGTCGGCCTCGCCGGCGGCGTTGCGGAAGGACAGCTTGCCGAAGAACTGCTTGACGTCGGACGGCGAATAATCGCGCCAACCGTCTTCGCGGAACCAGTCGCCGGCACCGTACCAGCCGATGGTGCCGTCGTTGCCGCCGTACTCCAGTTCGGTGTTGGTGCGGTTGAAACTGCCGCCGGAGATCTCGAATTTACCGCCCGGATGCGTGAACCCGCTCTTGGTCCGCATGGCCAGGGCGCCACCCAGCGTATTGAGGCCGAAAGCCGGGTTGGAGCCGGGAACGAGGTCGATACCGGCAATCGCCGAATTGGGGATGGAATCCCAGTTGACCGTATCGCCAAAGGGCTCGTTGACGCGCACGCCATCGACATAGACCGACAAGCCCTGCGCCGTGCCGAGGAGCGGCGAGGCGGTGAAGCCGCGGTAATTGAGGTCGGCCTGGTAGGGGTTGCCGGTAATTTCATTGAGGGTAACGGCCGGCACCTGGCGGACGAGTTGTTCGGCGATGTTCTGGCTCTCGATTTCATCGAGCCGGCGATCGTCGAGCGACTGGACGTTGGCCGGCAGATGCAGGCGCGGCACGCCGATACCGGACAGCGGTGTGGTGCCGACGACTTCGACGGTCTCCGTGGTGACCACCGTCTCGGCGGCAAAAGCCGGAGCGAAGGCGGCGGCCATGGCCACGGCGAGCAGCGAACGTTGGGGGAATTGTCTCTTCACGTTGTTTTTTTGAGTTTGTAGTTGATGGGTACGACGACTTGAATTTCGTTGGCCTCCAGCGCCTCGGGCAGCGGCGGCAGGCCCGCCAGGGCTTCGAGCATGGCCAGGGCGTGCTGGTCGAGGACATCGAAACCGCTCGAGCGGTCAAGCACGACGCCGAGCAGGTTGCCCTTGCGCGCCACCTTCAGACGCAGGCGAACCTCGCCCTCCCAGCCACGCATGGCAGCAACCCGGGGATATTCCTGATGGCGGGCCAACAACTCGCCGAGGCGCTGGCGATAGCCGGCGAGCACCTCGCTTTGCGGGCGCTGCGGGGCAACAGCCGGGGCCGGGGCTGGCGCCGGACGGGCAGCTTCGGCGACCGGCGCGGAAGGTGTTGCTGCCGGGGCAAGGGCTTCGGAAGGCGTCGACGATGACGTCGACGCCACGGGTGCCGGCACATTGGCCGGCCCGACAGTCTGCCTCGCAAGCGGAGCCGGCCGCTCCCTGCGACGTGTTTCCTGTCGGGCCTTCTGGGGGACGGCTGCCGGCGCCGGGGCGGGCTCGACAACAGGTCCGGATTCGGTCACCGCGATCAGACGGATCGTGGCGAGGAGGGGCGGCAGGCTGACCGGGCCGTTCTGGCGCTCCCAGGAAGTCAGCGCGAACAGTGAGGCGTGGAAGAGGATGGACAATGCCAAAATTGCCCAAAATTTCCGGTTGACCGTAGGAATGGCCGGTGCCTCGATGTTGGCCACGGTGATCACGGCTTGGCCCCCAACGCTTGCAGTTCGGCGGCCGGGAACAGATGGCCGACCGAGCGGCGATACTCGCTGGCCGCCACTGGCAGGCTGGCGAACTCGGCGGGCAGCGGGCGGGCCAGCACATCGTTCATGTCCAGCCCGTCTTTCGCCGCGGCACGCATGGCACCGCTCAGCCAGGTCAGCCAGGCGCGGGTCTGGCGGATCGGCGCGGCATCGGCCGTCGGCGCGCCGTGGCCGGGCAGCAGCACCTTGAAGCCGGCTTCGCGGGTCAGCCCTTCGAGCTGCTCGAGCGCCAGGAGCCAGTGGGCGACGTCGGCATGCGGCGTGGTCGGGGCGCGGCCGTTGAAGGCAAGGTCGCCGGCAAAGACCACGCCGCTGGCTGGATCGACGACGACGAGATCGGCGCCGGTATGACCGTCAAGCGCCACGAGGCGCAGGCGGCGGCCGGCCACGTCAACAATGCCGGCGCTCAGCGTCTTGCCGGGAAGTTGCACTTCGGTGCCCTTCATCCAGTCGCCGGACATCCGGTACAGATTTTCGGCGAAGGCATTGCCATCGGCGGCGATGCCGTTACGCGTTTCGGCCAGCGCGGCGATCGGCACATCGGCAAAAGCCTGATTGCCGAGGAAGTGGTCGGGGTGATGGTGGGTGTTGATGACCAGCGCAATCGGCTTGGCGGTGACCGATGCAATCGCCCGGCGCATCTGCTGGCCGTAACGCAGCGAGGGGCCGCTGTCGATGACGATGACGCCTTGCGCGGCAACAATGAAGGCCGTGTTGACGATGTTGCCGCCGTTGTCGGTGGAGAAGTCCTCGGTCTTGCCGATGAAGGCGTAGACGTCTTTGGCGACCTGCACGGCGGTCAGCCGGTAGTCGAAATCGGCCGCGCCGAGCCGACCGGCGACGAGCATGAGGAGGACGCAGACGAGACGTTTCACTGCGCGATCCTCGCCTTGAACGCATTGCCGTTGTTGTCGCGGCCGCTGGCTTCGACCGGGCCGTCGGCTGTGGCGCGCTGCAACGTAAATACCGGGTTTTCGCTGACCGGCTCGTAGGTCTGGACGCGCATCAGGCGCTTGCCCGAGGCGTCGGCGAAGTTGATTTCTTCAAGAAAGAAGGCCGGGGTGCCGGCGACCAGGCCGGTATCCATCGGATGCACGATGCGCATGCGCAGGCGGCCGGCGTTCGGACCTTCGCTCCACTGGCGACCGCTGACTTCATTGAGGCGCTGCTGCCATTCCTTCGAACCACCGGCGGCCGACGGCGCGGTACAGCCGCCACCGACGGTGTTCACCCAGGTTCCGCCGACATGCCAGACGCCATCGGCCGTGCGCACGGCAGCGCGAACCGGCGTCGATTGCTGCAGCTTGACGCGAAAGCCGAGAAAAGCCGGTGCGTCTTCCGGGAAGAAACGCAGCACCTGGACGATGGGATTGAAGTCGGCAAAGACGACGACTTCAGCCACCCCCGACAAGGCGGTGGCGTCGACGGTGACCGGTACCTGCATCGGGTTCTCGGCGGTCGATGGCGCAACGACCTTGACGCGCGGATCGAAGAGCACCGGCGCCCCGGCCAGGAAAGCTTTCTGCATTTCCGACCAGCGCGCCGAGTCGAGCGGATCGCCGCTCTCGCGCAAGGCAGCCGCTTCGGCCGGGGGCATCAAGGCCGCCAGCGCAATAGCCGCAATGGTCAGAGGGTATTTCATCGTTGTCTCACTCCTGTTTTGCCCTGTGGGCTGTTTGGAAAGGAGTGTGCAAAGCGCGTGCCAAGATCGGGGCATTTCGGTCAATCGCTGATCTGGCGGGCAAAGGCGCCGTAGGGCAGCGGACTGTCACACAGCTTGAACAACCCGGGTGTGCAACTTTGGAGCAGATGGTGACTATTGGAACAGGCCGCCCGGCCGCCGCCCTGCTCCCCGCGGAAAGCCCGGAATGCCGCCATCCGCCCCGTCAACAGGAGTGCCGGGCATTCCGGCCCGGCTTGGCACAGCCCTTGCAGATTGTGTTCCCTGCCAGCGAGCCGGTTCAGGGAATGGAGGTGGCTCGCCAGCATGTCATTC
>PHCF01000217.1 GCA_002842145.1 Betaproteobacteria bacterium HGW-Betaproteobacteria-6
CTCCTGCCACGGCGTGAAGGTGCCCGGCTGCTGGCCGAAAGGCTCGGCCTCGCCGGCATCGTGCAGGTATTTGCGGACCTTGCCGCAGCCATCCTTGCCATAGGCGATGAACAGGTCCTGCAACTCCTCAAGCAGATTGGCTTCCGGGCCGAAGTGGCTGAAGTTGAGATTGCCGGCCTCTTCCTGCGCTTTCATTTCGGCGCGCATGGCGAGGCGGTCGTAGCGATGGAAGGAGTCGCCCTCGACGATCTGCGCATTCAGCCCCTCGCGGCGAAAGATGTGCTGAAAGCTCTGCATCACCGTGCTGGTGCCGGCCCCGGACGAGCCGGTGATGGCGATGATGGGGTGTTTGACGGACATGGGTTTCTCCCTGCAGATGTGAATTCTTTTGCCCTAGGCCGGGTCGCGGAACAAGGAGCGGTCCGAGAACAGCGGCGAAATAAACGGCCGGTCGGCGCCGGTGTCGTATTCCCGGTGGTAGCGCTCCAGGCGCTCGACTTCGTTCTTCGAGCCAAGGATCACCGGCAGGCGCTGGTGCAGGCTGTCCGGCGCCACGTCGAGGATGCGCTGGCGGCCGGTGCTCGCCGCGCCGCCGGCTTGCTCGATGAGCATGGCCATCGGGTTGGCTTCGTAAAGCAGGCGCAGACGGCCGGGCTTGCTCGGGTCCTTGCTGTCCTTCGGGTACATGAAAATGCCGCCGCGGATCAGGATGCGGTGCACTTCGGCGACCATCGAGGCGATCCAGCGGGTATTGAAATCCTCGCCGCGCACCCCCGTCTTGCCGGCCTTGCACTCGCTGACGTAGCGCTGTACCGGCGGCTCCCAGAAACGCTCGTTGGACGTGTTGATGGCGAATTCGCGGGTGTCTTCGGGGACGCGGATATTGGCGTGGGTGAGGATGAAATTGCCGCTCTCGCGGTCCAGCGTGAAGCCATGCGTGCCGTTGCCCAGCGTCAGCACCATCATCGTCGACGGGCCGTAAATAGCGTAGCCGGCCGCCACTTGCTCACTCCCCGGACGCAGGTAATCGCCGAGCTGGGCGTCTCCTGCGGTCGACCGGGCAAAAATGGAAAAAATGGTGCCGACGGAAACATTCACGTCGCTGTTCGATGAGCCGTCGAGCGGGTCGAACACCAGCAGGTAACGCCCACGCGGATATTCGGCCGGGATCGGGTAGGGATCGTCCATTTCCTCGGAAGCCATGCCGGCCAGCTGGCCGCCCCACTCGCAATGGCGCAGGATGGCTTCGTTGGTCAGCACATCGAGTTTCTTCTGCACCTCGCCCTGGACATTGGTGCTGTCCAGCGCGCCATGGTTGCCGGCCAGCGCACCCTTGGCGACCATCGCCGAAATCGTCTTGACGGCGGCGGCGACGTCGATGAGCAGGGCGCCGAGCTCGCCGTGGCTGGCGCGGGTGTTTTCGATGACGAACTTGGAAAGGGTGGTGCGACCGAATTGCATGGTGTCTCCAATCATTCTTGTGTTACCGCATTGGTAGCCAAGATAAGTGACTTATTAATTAAGTAACAGTCAGAATTTCTTATTGCCTGCATAAGTTATAGCTTATTAAGGCGGTCCTTAACGACCGCGTCAGCAATTCTGACTGGATGTCGGAAAGGCACCGGGCTATCGTCCGCCGCATGCAACCACTCCACGCCCTGATCTTCGACGTCGACGGCACCCTCGCCGACACCGAGCGCGACGGCCATCGCCCCGCCTTCAACCACGCCTTCGCCGATCTCGGGCTCGACTGGCACTGGGACGAAACGCTGTACGGCCGACTGCTCGCCATCACCGGCGGCAAGGAACGCATCCGCCACTACGCCGCCGGCCACGCGCCCGGGATCGCCGCCCGGCCCGGATTTGAAGCACTCGTCCGCGACCTCCACGCCGCCAAGACGCGCCACTACCTGCGCCTCGTCGAATCCGGCAGCCTGCCGCTGCGCCCCGGCGTCGCCGCGCTCATCCAGCACGCCCGCCAGCGCGGCCTGCGCCTCGCCATCGCCACCACGACCACCCCGGAAAACGTCACCGCGCTGCTCCACGCCTCATTGGCGCCGGCGACATCGTACCCAACAAGAAACCGGCCCCCGACATCTACCGCTGGGTCCTCGACCGCCTCGCCCTGCCGGCCGAAAACTGCCTGGCCATCGAGGATTCCGCCAACGGCCTGCAGGCCGCCCGCGCCGCCGGCATGCGCTGCCTCGTCACGCCCAACGACTACACCGCCGGTGAAAACTTCAGCGGCGCCTGGCAGGTGCTGGCCGACCTGCGCGAGATCGATCCCGACACCATCGTCGCCCCGGATATTTCAAAATTGGCCGATATTTCCGGTTGACCGTAGCAATCACCCAGCCCACCCCGTCACGCAACCCTCAAGTTCGCGCCCGCATTGGCCGTTAGAGTCGGTAGAACCACCAACCCGGGAGCGAGACCATGAGCGAAAAAGAAACCAACGACAGCCAGGAACAACCCGCCAAGGCACGATCATTTGACAAGCTGACCATCATCCTCGTCGCCGTCATGCTCGTCGTGACGCTGGCCAACACCGCGCTGATCGTCATGAACCCCACCGCCAAAAAGGTTGAACAGTTCAACGAAGAACTTAAGACCGACCTGGCCGACAGCGTAGCCACCCTGCACAAAAAGATCGACGGCCTGCGCTCGGCTGAAATCGAATGGCAAACCGTGCTCAAAAAAGCCAAAGCCAAGCCCGACGCCACCTACAAGGTCGTCAACACCCAGGACGGCTACCTGACGCTGACGGAAGTCGCCAAGGCCGAAAGCTCAGCCGCGCAGTAAGTCGCTTGGCCGGAAACCCGGCGCCAGACGCCGGGGAGCGGATTTCAATTTTGGCTGTTTTTTCCGGTTGACCGTGGGAGGCTTGGTTAACGTAGAGCTAACCGGCGCTGCGCGGCTATATCGCGCAGCGTCCAGCGACTGAAAGGAGCGAGGTTGAGCGCCATGTTAGGAATCACGAAACATGACTGCGAGCGAATCCAAAAAATGATATTTCTCTGGTCGTAACGTATTGAAACTGCGACCACCATCACTTTCCGTCTTGATGTTGAAATTGCCTGAATTGAGTTCAGAGACCATCCAGGCTACAAATTCTTCAATATTCGGTGCAATCGCGATCTTTCTTTCTTCATCGCGCCCGAAATTAATGACTTGGCCAATAGTTCCGGCTTCATCTGGATCGAGATCAATGCCAAGGTAGTTGCCAGCCCAGTCGTACGCGAATGGAATCCATCGGTCGCTTGCATATAAGCAGCGCACAAACCTCGGAGGCACGGAGGAGTTTCCGCTGTTGAGAGAAGCTAGTGTTTCCGGCTTTGACTGGCGAAGAACATCTACCCAAGACTGCCATTCGGAAAGCACCCGAGTTAATGGTATGAATGTCAGCCCATACCACGGGCCAGTATGGATTTCCATCTTCTGACCGTTGTGCCATCTGTATAAAGCAACGTACTCCGCGGGCAAAGGCGCATTTATGGCTGCCGCGAAGGCCCGTAGTTCATCCTCGGTAACACCCGGGTTCAGATCGGAGAGAACTTCGGGCAAGTTGTTTCCAAGCCATTCTTCGAGAGCAATTAGTGATGACATATGATTCCTAACTAGTAGTAGACGACAAAACTGTCGCCTAATCCGGAAACCTGTCCAATAAGCTGGTGGGCGGGACAGCCAGAGGTCATTGTGCAGGAATGGTTTGACTCGTTTCTTGGCATATTTTCGACAGTTTTTGGGCGACAAACCGGACAGTATGAATTTTTGGATGGCATTTGTCGCGCAGCTTTTTGCCTTGCCTGGGCGGCCCGGCAGGATTTCATTTTTGGCCGTTTTTTCCGGTTGACCGTAGCACTGCGTCAGCCCGCGCTGCCAGCGTCGCCGAGCCTGCTTTCAAGTTGTTCGTATTCCGAAATGACCTGCGCCCCGAGAAGCAGCAGGGTTGCGGCGAGTTCGATGCTGAACAGGACGACGACGGCGGTGGTGAGCGAGCCGTAGACGATGCTGGCGCTCGACAGGGTGGCGAAGTACCAGACGAGTACGTGGCGGATGATTTCCCAGATCAGGGTGATGACGGCGGCGCCGAGCAGGGCGTGGCGGAGGCGGGTGCGGCCGACGGGGAGGATGCTGTAGAAGAGGGTGAGGATGAGGATTTCGCCGGCCAGCCCGATGCCGTAGAAGGCTGGGCCGGAGAGGCGGCGCAGCGACCATTCGGCGCCGAACAGGGTGATGCTTTCCTGGGTCAGGCTGTGGATGGTGACGGAGAGCACGGTGATGCCGAAG
>PHCF01000218.1 GCA_002842145.1 Betaproteobacteria bacterium HGW-Betaproteobacteria-6
AATCAGGAGACAAACATGCTCTACGCTGCTCCCGGCACCGCCGGCGCCAAGATTGCCTACAAGGCCAAGTACGACAATTTCATCAACGGTCAATGGACTGCCCCGGTCAAGGGTGAGTACTTCAGTGTGGTGACGCCGATCAACGGCAAGCCATACACGATGGCTGCCCGTTCCACCGCCGAAGACATCGAACTGGCCCTCGACGCCGCTCACGCCGCCTTCGCGAAATGGGGCAAGGCCGATGCGACAACGCGCTCCAACATCCTGCTGAAGATTGCCGACCGCCTGGAAGCCAACCTGGAACTGCTGGCCTATGCCGAGACCGTCGACAACGGCAAGCCGATCCGCGAAACCCTGAACGCCGACATCCCGCTGGCCATCGACCATTTCCGCTACTTTGCCGGTTGCCTGCGTTCGCAGGAAGGCGGCATCTCGGAAATCGACGAGAACACCATGGCTTATCACATCCATGAGCCGCTCGGCGTCGTCGGCCAGATCATCCCCTGGAACTTCCCGATCCTGATGGCCGCCTGGAAGCTGGCGCCGGCCCTGGGTGCCGGCAACTGCGTGATCTTGAAGCCGGCCGAGTCGACCCCGATCTCCATCCTGATCCTGATGGAACTGATCGCCGACCTGTTGCCGCCGGGCGTCCTCAATATCGTCAATGGTTTCGGCCGCGAAGCCGGCATGCCGCTCGCCACCAGCAAGCGCATCGCCAAGATCGCCTTCACCGGCTCCACCTCGACCGGCCGCGTCATTGCTCAAGCCGCCGCCAACAACCTGATTCCGGCGACGCTGGAACTGGGTGGCAAGTCGCCCAACGTCTTCTTCGCCGATGTCATGGACAAGGATGACGGCTTCCTCGACAAGGCCATCGAAGGCATGGTGCTGTTCGCCTTCAACTCGGGCGAAGTTTGTACCTGCCCGTCGCGCGCCCTGATCCAGGAATCGATTTACGACAAGTTCATGGAACGTGTGCTGAAGCGCGTTGCCGCCATCAAGATGGGCAGCCCGCTCGACACCGAGACGATGATGGGTGCCCAGTGCTCGCAGGAACAGATGACCAAGATCCAGTCCTACCTTGATCTCGGCAAGCAGGAAGGCGCCCAGCTGCTGATCGGCGGCGAACGCGCCCATCTCGGCGGCGACATCGAAGGCGGCTTCTACATCAAGCCGACCCTGTTCAAGGGTCACAACAAGATGCGCATCTTCCAGGAAGAAATCTTCGGGCCGGTGCTCGCCGTGACCACCTTCAAGGACGAAGCGGATGCCCTGGCCATCGCCAACGACACGCTGTACGGCCTTGGCGCCGGTGTCTGGAGCCGCAACGGCAACGTCGCCTACCGCATGGGTCGCGCCATCCAGGCCGGCCGCGTGTGGACCAACTGCTACCACGCCTATCCGGCCCACGCCGCTTTCGGCGGTTACAAGGAATCCGGCATCGGGCGCGAGACCCACAAGGTCATGCTCGACCACTACCAGCAGACCAAGAATCTGCTGGTCAGCTACGCCGAACAGAAGTTGGGCTTCTTCTAATAGGACGCCGGCGCGACCGTCCTCCTCCCCTGTCGCGCCATCTTCTTGCATCCCTCCACTGGCCCAGATTTGCGGGCACTTCCGGGGGCGGGCAACCGCCCCCGTCTTTTTCCACCGGCACCATTCGGGAGAACACCATGGTCGACCGCGTCATCGCCACGCCGGCGACGCTGGAGCTGATCGCCCTGCTCAAGGAACGCTACGGCCCGCAGCTGATGTTCCACCAGTCCGGCGGCTGTTGCGACAACAGTGCCGCCAACTGCTACCTGCCCACCGACCTGACCATCGGCCCCTACGATGTCCATCTCGGCAACATCGGCGACGTCCCCTTCTATATCAGCGCTTCACAGTACGAGTACTGGAAGCACACGCAACTGATCATCGACGTCATCGACGGCTCGGGCGGCACCTTCTCGCTCGAAGGCAACACCGGCAAGGCTTTCCATACCCGCTCACGCCTGTTCACCGACAGCGAATGGGCCGAACTGCAGGCCGCTGGCCTGGTTTGA